>JANYLR010000099.1 GCA_025363715.1 Holophagaceae bacterium
GGCCAAGTTCCGCATCGTGACCGCCCGGTTGATGCTGAAGTACTGGCGCCACGCCACCATGGTGATCCTCATCTTCAGCGCCTTCTTCACCCCCGGCGATGTCGTCGTCACCACCATCTTCTTCAGTGTCGTGCTCCTCGGCCTCTACTTCATCTCCGTGGCCGTCGCCTGGCTCGCCGAGCCCCGTCAGCCTTAGAGCTCATAACACAACCCACGGCGCCTCGCGGCGTCAGGTCCCTTGAACAACGAACCACGTTGCCCTGCGGGCCCTTCCTTGCGGTGCATCCCGGCTGGCGCCATCGCGGCATCGTCGGGTTATGTTATGAGCTCTAAGAAGTCGGCCAGGTCATCCAGGCAAAGCGCGACGGCCTGGTTGGGCTCCGGCTCCCGGGACAGGGCTTGCCGCGAGTGCGGATCGCTTGCCAGCGACAGGATCGCCTCATGCAGGCGTTGGGCTAGGCCATCTGCCTGATGGAGGACAAGGGCCCTCCCTTCCGCAGACATGGCCTGGGCATTCATGAACTGATGGCCGTTGGCGCTGGTGGGCAGTGGCACCAGGAGTGCACCGCGCCCTGTGGCCTTCAGTTCGGCACAGGTGCTGGCCCCGGCCCGGCTCACCACCAGGCTGGCCGCTTCCATGGCCTCGTCCACCCGGGCGATGAAGGGGGCCAGGGTGTGGCGCGGGTGGCGCGGCCAATCCATCAGGCGCTCCAGTTCAGTCGGGCCCGCCTGATGCAGGATTTCCCACTCGGGAAGGCGATCCAGCAGGGCCGGGGCGATCTCCAGCATGGCCTCGTTGATGGCGCGGGCTCCGCCACTGCCTCCCAGCACCAGCAGCCGGTAGGGGGGCAACAGAGTGCCAGCTGGACGGAACTCCCGGAGGAAGACATCCCGCACGGGGGTCCCCACCACCCGGCAGTCGGCGCGGGGCAGCAGGTGCCGCACGGCTTCCATGCCGCACCATACGCGCTGGGCCCCGGGTGCCACCAATTTCACCAGGGCCCCCGGGGCAGCGTTGCTCTCGTGCAGGAAAAACGGGATGCCCAGGGCCCGAGCCGCCAGGAGAGCGGGTGCTGCACCGTAGCCACCGGTGCCGATCACCACCCTAGGTCTTTCCCTGCGCCATAGGAATTTCAAATGGGAGATGGCACGCCAAAGCTTCCAGCCTGACTTCGCCATGCGAAAGGGCGAGCGCCCCACCACCCCCTCCACGCCCAGCAGCAGGTGGGGCCAGGGGCCCGTCGGGAGTTCCCGAGCTTCGATGCCGCGCTGGGCGCCGATGAAACAGATGGCCCGGTCAGACCACCGGGCCCTGGCCCCTTGCGCCAAGGCGATGGCCGGAAAAAAATGGCCTCCCGTTCCTCCCCCCGTGAGGACCAGCGCATCCAGGAATTTCGGTGTGGTGTCACGCATGCTCCGTCCACCATATCCGGAACTGCGTCGTGGCTACCCCGGGGCGGTGCTACGACTCACCCCGACGCGTTCCTCACCTACCCAAAGGCAAGCGTGATTCTCGGCAAAAACCCGCAAAGGCCCGATGGGTTGAGCGGTTCCTCAGGCTAAACTCTTCCTTTGGGTCGGCTATCTGCCGGCCTATCGATGACGCATCAGTGGAGCGCCCATGAAGATCCTCGTCGCACTTAAACAGGTCCCCGATACCGAAAGCCGGATCAAGGTCGCGGCGGACGGAAGATCCCTCGATCCCGCCGATGTCAAATGGATCACCAGCCCCTACGACGAGTACGCCCTGGAAGAAGCCATCCGGATCAAGGAAGGCAAGGGCGCCGAAGTGGTGGCCCTTTCCGTCGGTTCAGACGCGGCGAAGGATGTGCTGAAGAACGCGCTGGCCCTGGGCGCGGACAGCGCCGTGCTGCTGAAGGGCGATGGCCAGGGCGACGCCTATCAAGTGGCCCAGATGATCGCCGCCTACGCCAAGGACAAGGGCTTCGACCTGATCCTCTGCGGCAACAAGGGGCTGGGTGGCGACAATGCCGCCATGGGGCCCATGCTGGCGGAACTGCTCGGCGTGGCCCAGGCCAACGTGGTGGTGAAGCTTGAACTCGGCGACGGCACCTTCAAGGCCGAGCGGGAGATCGAGGTCGGCTCCGAGATCGTGGAAGGCGCCCTGCCCGCCGTGATCACCGCCCAGAAGGGCCTCAACGAGCCCCGCTACGCCAGCCTCAAGGGCATCATGGCCGCGAAGAAGAAGACCATCGAGGAACTGGAGGCGGCACCCGCCACCGCCGGAGCCCAGGTCAGCGTCCTGGCCCTGCCGCCCGAACGCCCCGCTGGCCGCCGGATGGAAGGCGAGCCTGCCGCCCAGGCCCTGGCCCTGCTCCAGGCCCTCAAGGACGAAGCCAAGGTCTTCTAGGCCCTCCAGCCGATTCCCGATTCGAAAGGACGATTCCATGATTCTAGTGTTCTGTGAACTGAAGGATGGCCAGCTGCGCAAGCCCAGTGCGGAGGCCCTCAGCGAAGGCCGCCGCCTGGCGGACGCCAGCGGCAAGCAGCTCGGCGCTCTCTTTGCCGGTGCTTCCTGTGCGGGCTCCGCCGAAGCCGCCAAGTTCGGCGCCGACGCCATCCTTACCGCGGAAGGGCCCACGCTGGCTTCCTATTCCAGTGACGCCTACGCCGCTGTCATCGCCGATGCCGTGAAGGCCAAGGGCGCCACCGTGCTGCTCGCCGCCGCCACCGCCGTGGGCAAGGACGTGGCCCCCCGCGCCGCCGCCCGCCTGGCCGCCGGCTACGCCTCCGACGTCACCGGCCTCTCCATGGTGGATGGCAAGCTCCAGGCCCTGCGTCCGGTCTATGCGGGCAAGGCCTTCGCCACCACCAGCTTCGCCAGTGCCGTCCAGGTCGCCACCACCCGGCCCAACGTGTTCCCCGTCGCCGAGAAAGCCGGCGCTGGCACCGCCGAAACCCTCGCCGCCCCCGCCGGGGACTTCAAGTCCGTGGTCAAGGAGATCCTTGCCAAGGCCGGCGGCAAGGTGGATCTCAGCGAAGCCAACGTCATCGTCAGCGGTGGCCGGGGCATGAAGGACGGTGCCAACTTCAAGATCCTCGAAGAGCTAGCCGACGCCATCGGCGGCGTCGTGGGCGCCTCCCGTGCGGCCGTCGACGCGGGCTGGGGCCTGCCCCACAGCATGCAAGTGGGCCAGACCGGCAAGGTCGTGAGTCCCACCCTCTACATCGCCTGCGGCATCAGCGGCGCCATCCAGCACGTCGCTGGCATGAGCGGCTCGAAGTTCATCGTGGCCATCAACAAGGATCCCGAAGCTCCCATCTTCAAGTTGGCGAACTACGGGATCGTCGGTGATCTGTTCGAGGTGGTTCCAGAACTCACCAAGGCGGCCAAGGCCTTGGGCATCGGTTCCAACTAGCCACGATCCCTTGCTCCGCGCGCACCCGGCATCCGCCGGGTGCTGCCGTTCAGGCTGCGCCTCCGGCTTGCCTTCACGGAGGGAGCTACGCTCCATCTATCGGACAGCGCCCCACGCTGTCCTCCCACTCCCCGCTTCGCGGGATCGTGGAGATGGAGCCTCCGTCGGTGATCTGTTCGAGGTGGTTCCAGAACTCACCAAGGCGGCCAAGGCCTTGGGTATTGGCTCCAACTAGCAGTCGTTCTCTGCTGCAAAAAAGGCCCGGCAGTCGCCGGGCCTTTTTGCAGATAGGAAAAGACTCAGACCCCGAACTGCCTCAAGTGATGGTCGATGTGCTTGAACATGAGCCGGCCCCAGTCATCGCCGCTGATGCGGCCCAGGAAGGCGTGGGTGAACCTCCCGGCCGACTCCGGGCCCCGCTGGACGAACCGATCGATCATGGTCGCCAGCCGGGTGCATTCCTGCTCGAACTCCCGAGCATCGGAAACCACGAAGGCCGGATGCGTCGGGCCATTGCGGCTGAAGGGGCGCTTCCCTAGGACCAGGCCGCGGACGAAGGGACTGAGCAGCTTCCCGAGGAACATCTGCTCCATGGGCCGGTCTCCAGTGCCGGCCTCCAGCCCGATGGAGCAGTGGCGCAGCATCTGGGCCGGATCCATCTTGCCCCACTGACGCACCGAGCCCGATTCAAGGGCTGCCAGGCGCAGCGACAGGGACTCCCGGTCCGCCGGGTTGAAGAGGGATGTCATCGTGATTCTCCTTTTTCCTTGGGCCGTTCATCGCTCCAGAACACCGCCCGGCCTCGGCCGGGCGGTGTTCTGGAGATAGCATAAAACTACACTGGCTCGAACCCTTCGTCCCGGAGGAAATCCCGGGCATCCTCGGGATCCCCGAAGCGGGCGACCACGGTATCGCCCTCGCTGGCATCACCATCCAGGGCATCGAGGCTGTTCCGCTCCCGGATCACGCAGGCCCCACCAGTCTCGTCCAGCCCGAACTGCACCAGCTCCCGCAGGCAGCCATGTTCATCCCGCCAAAGCTCCACATGAAGATCTGTACCCATTTTTCCTCCCTTAGCTTTTCGCGCAGCGAAAAACTAAGTCTTCTCGAAGAAGAGCACTACCATCCCAAACCCAACCCGGTCGCCGTGCTTCAATTCCCTGGGTTCGCCAGGCAGGATGCGCTCGCCGCGCACGAAGGTGCCATTGGCCACGCCGGGCTCCTCCAGCAGGAAATAGCGGCCGTGTTCGCACAGGATGCGGGCATGACGCCGGGACACGCTCAGATTGTGGTCCTCTTCGGTGAGGTCGATGTCGGGGTGGACGCCGGTGGTGGGATCGAAACGGCCGATCAAAGAGCCATGGGAAAGAATCGGATGGGGTTTGCCGCTCAATACCGAGACGAGGTTGGCCACGGGGGCCGAGGCCGCCTTGATGGGACGGTTGGCATCCAGGGCCTCGACCCGGTCCCCGAGCTCGCGGTGCCGCTGGGCCAGCCGCTGCATCATCTTGATGGAGACCTCGGGATTCTGGCGGATCATCCGCAGGAAGGTGCCGCGGTTGATGGCGATGAGATCCGAGTCCTCCAGGACGATGGCCGTGTGCTGGCGCGGCAAGGCTTCCAGCAGGCTACCCTCGCCGAAGAAGTCCCCCTTCGCCAGCTCCTCGGCCCACTCCCCGTGCGGCTCCTCGGTGACGTACAGGCGCACCCGGCCCGCCAGGATGATGTACATCTGCTGGGCCATCTCTCCTTTGCGGAAGATGATTTCCCCTTCGCGGAAGCGCAGCTTGCTTTGATCGATGAAGCTGGGTTCGGCCATGGGGTTCCCGGGGAGGCCCCTAGGTTAACCCAGGGCGTGGGTGGGAAGGAACATCAGCAACCCGGGGGCCGATTGAAACACCGATTCACCAATGCTTCCAGGATCCGGGCCTCAGCGGCCGAGAACCCATCCGGATGGGGGCAGTCCAGGTCGAGTACGGCCACCAGCCCACCGGAGGTGACCGGAATCACCAGTTCGCTGCGGGTGGCGTCGTCGCAGGCGATGTGACCCGGGAAGGCGTGGACATCCGGCACCAGCTGCGTGAGGCCGGTCCGGGCGCAGGCTCCGCAGACCCCCCGCTCGAAGGGGATCCGGAGGCAGCCCATGCCACCCTGGTAGGGGCCCACGACCAGCATCCGCTCCCCCACCCGGCGGTAGAAGCCGCACCAGTTGGCCTGGGGCAGGGTTTCCCAGAGCAGGCAGGCCAGGGTGGCCTGAATGGCCACCTCGTCGGTCTCACCCTCCAGGGCGGCTTCGATCTGCGGCAGGGCCTGCTGCAATCTGGCCACCCGCTCCGGTTCGGGAAGCAGGGTGCCGCGCGCCACCTTCGCCAGCAGGATGCCCTCGCTCATCAGTCCTCCGCTAATCTCTACTCATGTCCATTCTGCGCTACCTGGCGGCTCCGCTGGCCCCCCTCTACGGGGTCGTGGTCCGCGCCCGCAACCGGAGCTTCGACGCCCATCCCGAACGGGCCGCCCGCCTGGCTGTCCCCGTGGTGTCCGTGGGCAATCTCAGCACTGGCGGCACGGGGAAGACACCCCTGACCCTGTTCCTGGCGGAGGGCCTGGCGGCCACCGGCTGGCCCAATGCCGTGCTGTCGCGCGGTTACGGCGGGCGCCGGAATGTGGATCCCATGAGCGTGGAACCCGCCTCTGATCCCCGGCAGACCGGCGACGAACCCCTGCTCCTGGCACGGCGCCTGGGCCCGCAGCGGGTGGTGGTGGGCCGGCAGCGCCAGGCCGCCGCCCTGCGGGCCCTGTCCCAGCGGCCAGGACTTCGCTGTCTGCTGTTGGACGACGGTTTCCAGCACCGGGCCCTCCATCGCGACCTGGACCTGCTGGTGCTCGATGGTGTCCGCCGCTGGGGCAATGGACGAATGCTGCCCCTGGGCGACCTGCGCGAGCCCATGGAGGGCGTGGCCCGCGCCCACGCCCTGGTGGTGACCCGGGCCGCCCGCGTGCCTGATCGGGCCGAGATCGAGGCCTGGTGGGCCTTGCATGGCTCCGGCGGCCCCATCTTCTGGGTGAATTTCGTGCTGGGCGGGTTGCGCCGATTGGATACAGGCGAATCAGCCGCACTGCCCCTGGCGGACCAAGGCCCCGCCTTCGCCTGGTGTGGACTGGGACATCCCGAAGCCTTTTATGCGGACCTGCTGCTGGCGGGGCAGGCCTGGACCGGCACCCACAGCTTCCCCGACCACCATGTCCCGTCCCCTGCCGATCTCGGTCGGCTCCAGGCCCTGGCCCGGGCCGAGGGTGCATCGTGGCTGGTCTGCACCGAGAAGGATGCGGTGAAGCTGGGCCCCGACCACGCCCGCGCCCTTGAGCTGCCGCTTTTTGTGGCGGAGCAGCGCGTGGTTGGCGGAGAGTCCCTTCTGGCCTGGGTGCAGGCACGGCTGGCAGGCTTCAGTCAGTCGCAGAATCAGGCCGGCTGATACTGCATTCCTTAAAAGCAAAAACCGGTTTGGCCGGGGATGCACGGGGATGGACGGGGATAAAAACAGTTCATCCAAGATTCCCGGGGCCAGAAAAGCGGAATTCAGACCCCATGCCCCTGCGGGGGGCATCACATGGGCTGAAATCCCGGCTGAACTATTAATACCCGTAGCGGTTCCACATGGACCCTATCCCCGTCCATCCCCGTTCATCCCCGGCTGATTGCAGTTTTTTCTTCCGACCTCAGTGAGTGCCTATCCCCTCCTAGCGGATCAGCAACCGCTCCTTGAGCTGGGAGAGGAAGCGTCGGCTGACGGGGACGAGCTTGCCGGATTTCGTCTTGATGAGGGAGGAGGCGTCCTGGCGGATGATCTCGTCGATCTGCCGCAGGTTCACGAGCAGCTGCTTGTGGCACCGGACCAGGAGGGGCACCTTGGTCTCCAGGACCGTCAGCGTGAGCTCGGTGAGGAACTCGCCCTTGTCTGTCACCAGGTGGACGCCGGCTTCGCTGGAGCGTACGAAGTCAACCTCCGCCACGTCGATGAGCTTGATGCCGTGGCCCGAGATGCAGGGGATCCGCTCGATGGACGGGCTGCCGTAGGTGGGCCGACTGCCTTCCCGGAGGAAACGCTTCAGCTTCTCCGTGGTGCGGGCCAGCCGATCGGCCTGCACCGGTTTGAGGAGGTAGTCGAGAGCGTTCTCCTCGAAGGCCTTCAGGGCGTACTCATCATAGGCGGTCACGAAGACCACCAGGGGCATCGTCTCGGGATCGAGCATCCCGAGGAACTGGAATCCGTCCACCTTCGGCATGTGGATGTCGAGGAACAGCACCTCTGGCCGCATGGACTTCACGGCCCGCAGGGCCTGGATCGCATTGGAGCAGGTCCCCAGCACCAGGTACTCCCCGGTCTCGGAGAGCAGCGTCTCAAGCTCCTCTCGCACGTGCATTTCGTCATCGACGATCAGGGTCCTCATCATGCCCGTGCTTCCTCACCCGGGATGCGGATCGAGACCCGCGTCAATTCATTGGGGATGCAGGCCACCGTCAGGCCCGAATCGCCCTTCAGCAGGTTGCGGATGCGCTTTTCCACAATCCCCAGGCCCAACCCGTCGGTCTTCTGCTCCTTGCGCTCGAAGTAGGTGCCGGCGTCGTCCTCCACATCGATCCGCGCAGCGCCATCCTCCCAGAAGGCGTGGATGCGGGCGGAGCCGGGCTCCAGCTTGTCAGCGATCCCATGCTTGATGGCATTCTCCAGCAGGGGCTGCAGCGTGAAGGTGGGCAGCTTCACCTGGAGCATGGTCGGATCCACATCGATCTCTACGGAGAGCCGCTCTTCGAAGCGGGCCTTCTCGATTTCGAGGTACGAGTTCACGTGGAGGAGCTCCTCTTCCAGGGTGGAGAACTCGGGGCTGCGCTTGAGGTTCAGGCGAAAGAAGGTGGAGAGGTGGTTCAGCAGCTCCCGGGCCCGGTTCGCGTCCCGGCGCATGATGGCCTGGATGGTGGTCAGTGAGTTGAAGAGGAAATGCGGATTGATCTGGGCATGGGCAAGCTTCAACTCCGCCAGCACCACCAGGTTCTTCTGCTCCTGATACCGGGCCCGGAGCAGCTGGACCGCCAGCAGCTCGGCGAGGCCTTCGCCCAGGGTGCGGTTGATGCTGAGGAAACGCTTGTGGGCCGGTTCGAAGAGCTTGATGGTGCCAAGCACTTCCCCATCGACTTGGAGGGGGATCACCAGCACCGAACCCAGCCGGCATTGATCGGAATACCCGCATTTATAGCCCTCATGGGCCCCATCCAGGAACAGGACATCCCGATCGGTGATGGCGCGGTGGCATTCGGGAGAGAGGCTCATCCCGGGCAGGTGATGATCGGAGCCGATGCCCACAAAGGCCAGCACCGACTGGGTATCCGTGATGGCCACGGCTCCAACGCCGGTCTCCTCCTGGATGATCTTCGCGAGCTCCGGCGCGGCCTCGCGGCTGAAGCCCTTGGCCAGCAGCCCGAGGGTCCGCCCCGCGATCCGCAGGGCCCGGGCCGTGGAGGCGGCCCCCACCTGGTCATAGAGGTGCCGGCGGTCCCGCAGGATGCTCATGAAGAGCGCCGCCCCCGCCGAATTGGCGGCGATCATGGGGAATGCGATGACCTCCACCAGCTGGAAGGCATCCTGGAAGGGCCTGGCCACCAGCAGGATGATGGCCATTTGCAGGGCTTCCGCCACCATCATGGTGAAAAAGGCCGTGAGGGGACTGAGAGCGCGCTCCGGCTCGGACTGCCGGATCAGGTAGAGGTGGACGAGGCCCCCCACCAAGCCCTCAACCGTGGTGGAAAGACCACAGGCCAGGGCCGTGAACCCTCCGTAGAAATAGCGGTGGAGACCCCCTGTGATGCCTACGGCAACCCCCAGCACCGGCCCCCCCACCAGCCCGGCCAGGACCGGCCCCATGGCCCGGGTGTTGGCCAGGGCCCCCTTGATCGGCAGGCCCAGGTAGGTCCCTCCGATCGAGATCACCGAGAAGAAGACGAAGAGAATGACCAGGTCCCGGCGCGTCAGGGCATCCAGGCGGCGCAGGCGGAAAATGGGTGAATTGCAGTAAGCGTAGGCCACGAACAGGAAAAAGGACGCGACCTGGATGAGCGAAAACAGCAGCTTCACCGTGCCTCCCTTCCTGTGAATGTTCTCCACGATACCGGGAAGCCGCCCGCCAGGCCGGTGATGAACCTGGGCACAGGCCGACCTTTCGACCGCTCCGGCCTGGATTCCAGCCGGAGAGGAACCCCCTGAAACCGGTGACCAACCTTGTCAGCCCCCTTCCCCCGGGAGCTTACCAAGATGGACAGCAGCCAAGCCTTCTTGCCAGCCCCAGGCCCACCAGTTCCCCCGGCGGATCGAGACCGGCCAGCGCACCACGGGCTTCGGATGCCCCCCACAGCTGTGATCAACCTGCCATAATCCGTTCCAATTTCAACCCAACGCTCCCAAGGAGAACAGCATGCTCAGGCAGACCCTCTACGGATCTCTCATTCTCGCGGCCCTTGGACTGCAGGCGGGCGACACCGTCAAGATCGCCCTCACGGGCCCCTTCTCCGGCGGCTCGGCGCCCATGGGCACCTCTGCCCGGGACGGCTCCAAGCTGGCCATCGGCGAGATCAACGCGGCGGGCGGCATCCAGGTCGGCGCCAAGAAGATGAAGATCGAGATCATCGAGCGCGACGACGAGGCCAAGAATGAACGGGGCGCCCTCATCGCCCAGGAGCTGGCCGCCATGAGCGACCTCTCCGGTGTCATCGGCACCGTGAACACCGGCGTCTGCATGGCAGGCGACAAGCACCTGCAGGAGAAGGGCGTCACCAAGATCATCTGCCCTGCCGCGGGTTCCGCGTCCATGACCCAGTGGAGCAAGGCCGGGGTGAAGGACAACTCCATCTTCCGCTTCGCCGCCCACGACGGGATCCAGGCGGCCATGGTGGTCGAAGAGGCCATCAACCGCAAGTTCACCAAGGTGGCCGTGGTCTTCGATTCCACCAACTACGGCGTCTCCGGCCGCGATGACATGCTGGACCAGATCAAGAAGCAGGGCGACAAGCTGACGATAGTGGCCCAGGAGAAATTCAACATCGGCGACAAGGACATGACCGCCCAGCTGCTCCGCGCCAAGTCCGCCGGCGCCCAGGCCATCCTCATTTGGGGCATCGGGCCCGAGCTGGCCGCCGTCTCCAACGGAATGGCCAAGATCAACATGAAGGTCCCCCTCATCGGCGGCTGGACGCTGTCCATGTCCAACTACATCGACAACGCCGGCAAGAACGGCAATGGCACCCTCATGCCCCAGACCTTCATCGAGGAGCCCATCACCCCCAAAGCCAAGAGCTTCATCGACGGCTACCACAAGGCCTTCAAGGTAGGCCGCATTCCGTCCCCCGTAGCCGCCGCCCAGGGCTATGACGCCGTCTACATCCTGGCCGCCGCCGTGAAGCAGGCAGGCACCACGGACACCAAGAAGATCAAGGAGGCCCTGGAGGATCTGAAGGAGCCTGTGCAGGGCGTCATCGCCACCTGGAACCACCCCTACACCAAGTGGGACCCCGCGGATGTCACCACCCACGAGGCCTTCCGCCGCGAGCAGACGGTCATGGGCATGGTGAAGGACGGCCACGTGGTCTTCGGCAACGACGCCGACCGGGAGCGCCTCCGCAAGTCCGCCATGAGCGCCACCCCTGCCAAGACCAAGGCCAAGAAGAAGTAGCCCTCCTACCCACGAACCCGGGGGGCTTCGGCCCCCCGCTTTTTCACCCTTCCACGACAGGCCGGGCATGAACGCATCGATCATTAGTCAGATGGCCGTCAGCGGGGCCTTGATGGGGCTGGTCTACGCCCTCATCGCCTACGGCTTCCAGCTCACCTACGCCACCAGCAAGAGCATCAACTTCGGCCAGGGCGAGCTGGTGATGGTCTCGGCCTTCTTCAGCCTCACCCTCACCAACCTGGGCTTCTCCTACTGGTTCATGGTGCCAGGGGGCCTGCTGTTCGGCGCCCTCCTGGGCCTGGTCGTGGAGCGCGCGGGGGTGCGGCTGGCCCTAGAGCAGAAGAGCGAAGGCTGGATTCTGCTCACCATCATCATCGGCCTCTTCTTCTTCTCGGCCGCCGAGAACATCTGGGGCCGGGATGACCGCCCCTTCCCCACCCCCATCTCCGCGGACCCCATCCACTTCATGGGCGTGGACGTGACCAGGCTTGAGCTCGCCGTAGCCGTGGGCGTCCTGGGGATCATGGGGCTCATCGAGCTGTTCAAGCGCCGCACCCTGCTGGGCAAGGCCTTTGAGGCGGTATCCGCCGATCGCGACGCGGCCGAGCTCATGGGCATCTCCGCCACCCGCACGGTCATGCTGTCCTACGGCCTGTCCGGTGCCGTGGCGGCCCTGGCGGGCATCCTGGTCTCGCCCATCACCACGGTCGGTCCCACCATGGCCTCGGCCATCATCCTCAAGGCCTTCTCCGTGGCGGTGGTGGCAGGCCTGGATTCGGGCTTCGGCGTGGTCCTCATCGGCATGTTCCTGGGCGCCCTGGAGAGCCTCTCCAGCTACTACCTGGGCAGCGGCTGGCGCGAGGCGCCCGGCCTCATCCTGCTGATCCTCGCCCTGGCCGTGCGGCCCACGGGCGTGTTCGGCAAAGCCATCATCCGGAAGGTGTGACGATGAAGCGCATCCTCCTCCTTCGCGGCGCCGAGCTCATCGTCTTCGCCTTGCTCGCCACCATCCCGCTCCTGGTGGTGAATCCCTACGCCCTGGGCCTGCTCACCCTGCTGGCCATCTACGGCATCCTCCTCATCGGCCTCGACGTGACCGTGGGCTACCTGGGCCAGGTGAACCTCGCCCACGTGGCCTTCCTGGGCCTGGGCGCCTACGCCGCCGGCCTCGCCGTCACCCGGTTCGGCCTGGGCATGGGCCCGGCCCTGCTGGCGGCCATGGCCGTGGGTCTCGTCCTGGGCGGCCTGCTGGCCCTGCCTGCCCTGCGCCTGGAGGGCCCCCAGTTCGCCCTGGCCACTCTCAGCTTCGCCGCCCTCAGCACCACGGCCCTCAACGAGCTGGAAAACCTCACGGGTGGCGCCCAGGGCCTGAGCCTGAGCCGCCCGCCGATCCTCGGCCACGCACTGACGCCGCCCCTCTTCTACTGGCTCTGCATGGCCCTGCTAGCCCTGGTCTGGATGCTCATGCGCAACCTGCTGGCCTCCCAGTGGGGCCGGGCCTTCGAAGCCCTGCGGGACAGCCCCATCGCCACGGACGCCATGGGCGTGGGCACCTACCAGCACAAGGTCGCGGCCTTCGCCCTGGGCTCCAGCCTCGGTGGCCTGGCGGGCGGCCTCTACGCCTTCAACTTCCAGTACCTCCAGCCCCAGAGCTTCACCTACGACCTGATGATCATCCTGCTGCTGGGCGTGGTGCTGGGCGGCCGCAAGAGCCTCTGGGGCGCCTTCGTGGGAGCCTCGGTCATCGTCCTGCTGCCCAACCTGCTATCGAACCGACTGCTCTTCCAGGTCTTCTCGGGCCTGGGCTTCGCCGGAGCCCTCGCGGCCGGGCTGCGCGGTCTCGTAAAAAAGACCACTCGCCCCTTCCAGGCCCTGGCCCCCGGCATCGCCATGGGCCTGCTGGTGGTGGGGGGCTTCTTCGTGGAGAACACCGAGGATTGGCGCAAGGCCATCTTCGCCATCATGCTCTTTTCGGTCGTGGTGGGCCTGCCTGAGGGCTTGATGGGCTTCCTGTCCATCTTCCTGGCGAAGCTGTTCCGGGTGCCTCATGCGCCCCTGCCAGAGCCCTCGGATATTGAAACCATCCTGCCCCCGCGGGCCGCCGATGGCTCGCCCCTGCTGGTGCTTGAGGACCTCAAGCGCCACTTTGGCGGGGTGAAGGCCGTGGACGGCCTCTCCATGACCATCAAGTCCGGCACCATCCACGGCCTTATCGGGCCCAACGGCTCGGGCAAGAGCACGGTCGTGAATGTCATCTCCGGGCTCTACACGCCGAGTTCGGGCCGCATCCTGCTGCGGGGGGCGACGCTCCCCTCGGGCAGCCTCTTCCGGGTGTCGAAATCCGGCGTGGCGCGGACCTTCCAGAACCTCCAGCTCTTCGGCGAGCTCACGGCCCTTGAGAACGTCATGGTGGCGCTCCGGGGCGTGTACCGGAGCCCCCTGCCCCTGGTGCTGCTGGGGCTGGCCCGCCTGGAGGAGCGCAAGGCCCAGGCCGATGCCCTCTGCCTGCTGGACCGGATCGGCCTGAAGGACCAGGCCCTCACCAAGGCCAAGGATCTGACCTACGGCGCCCAGCGCTTCCTGGAGGTCGCCCGCGCCCTGGCCCGCAAGCCTGACCTGCTCATCCTGGACGAACCCGCCGCCGGCCTCGCCCACCCGGACGTGGTCCAGCTGATCGAGATCATCAAGCGGGTCCACAAGCGCGGCATCAGCATCCTCCTCATCGAGCACCACATGGACGTTGTCAGCGAGCTCTGCGATATCGTGACCGTGCTGGACGGCGGCAAGGTCATCGCCGAGGGCACGCCCGACGAGGTGAAGCGCCATCCGAAGGTGGTGGAGGCGTACCTGGGCCAGCCCGTTCAAACCGACATTCCCGGCGGCGCCGAGCCGCTGCCAGCG
>JANYLR010000107.1 GCA_025363715.1 Holophagaceae bacterium
GAGCACGATTTCCAAGGCAACACCCATCCGGACCACCTGGCGGCGGACCTGGCCTCGATCCGCGACCTGGCCTCTGGAGCCGTGTCCGAAGCCTGGAAGGAGAAACGCTACCTGCACCGGGATGGCCACGCGGTGTGGGCCCGGCTCAGCCTGGTGCGGCTGCCCGCGATCCCCGACATGCCCCCCAGGCACATGGGCATCGCGGAAGACATCACCAATCGCCATCAGGCAGACCTGAGGCTGAAGGAGGCGGTGCTCGAAACGCAGCGCTTCCGGGATGCCCTGGATCATGTTTCCGCGTATGTGTACATCAAGGACCGCCAATCCCGGTACCTCTACGCCAACCCGGCCACCTTGAAGCTGTTCGGCTGTTCCGCCGAGGAACTGGTGGGCTGCGACGACACGCGCTTCTTCCCTCCGGACACGGTCAAGCGACTCCAGGCCATCGACACCCGGGTCTTCCAGGGCGAGGCGACCACCGAGGAAATCGTTGTAGCCAACGCCCAGGGCAAGCCGCGGGTCTACCTGGAGGCCAAGACACCCCTCTACGCCGATCCCGAGCGAACCAAGATCACCGGCTTGCTGGGCATCTCTACGGATATTTCGGAACGCACGCAGACGCTTGATGCGCTGAGCGAAAGCGAGGCCCGCTTCCGCACGGTGGTCGAGGAAAGCCCCGTGGCGATCTTCTTGCATCGCGAAGGGCATTTCACCTTCCTCAACCCGGCGGCGCTCAGGCTCTTCCGGGCCAGCCGGCAGGGGGACCTGCTGGGCACTCCCGTGCTGGACCGGATCCACCCCGATGACCTGGACCTCGTGCGGAAGCGCATCGCCCAGGGGTACGAACACGGGTACCCCAATGCCAGCCTGGAGCAGCGCCTGATCGCCTTGGACGGAACCATCGTGGAAGCCGAGGCCCAGGCCTGTCCCGTCACCTACTCGGGTCAGGCGCACCTGATGGTCTTCGCTCAGGACATCACTGTGCGCAAGAAAATCATGGCCGAGCTTCAGGAGAGCGAAACTCGGTTCAGAACCCTGGCCGATAGCGCGCCGGTGTTCATCTGGACTTCGGATACGGAGGGGGGCTGCTCCCATATCAACCAGGCCTGGACAGACTGGACAGGCCAGGGGATCGACCAGGCCCTCGGCAACGGGTGGACCACCTTCCTTCACCGCGATGACCTCCAAGTGACCCAGGCCGCCTACCAGGGGAGCGTGGCGGCTCGCCTTCCCTTTGCGATGGAGTTCAGGCTGCGCCACCACAGCGGAACCTACCGCTGGATCTCGGACCGCGGCGTCCCCCGGTTCGCCGCCGATGGTGTCTTCCTGGGCTACATCGGCGCGGGCATCGACATCCAGGACAGGAAGGCGGCCGAAGCGGCCATTCTGGAGAGCGAGCTCCGGGCCCGCAAGGCCGAGAGTCTGGTACTGATGGCCGGGGGCATAGCCCATGACTTCAACAACCTGTTCCAGTCCCTCCAGGGCAACTTGGAAGTGGTCGGCATGCGGGCCCAGGGGAATCCCTTCCTCACCGAGCCCTTGAACCGGGCCCTGGGCGCCCTCAACCGGGCCGTCAGCCTCTCCTGGAAGATGCTGGATTTCTCCGGCCATGGCTTCGTGCAACCCCTGCAGCTCAGCCTGGAGACCTGGCTGCCGGCCTATGTGGAGACCCTGCGCCTGGAGTTCCCGCCGGCGTTCGATCTGCAGCTGGCCTGCGAACCCGCCCCCCCGATCAAGGGGGACCGCTCCAAGCTCGAGCAGGTGCTGAAGGCGATTCTGGACAATGCCCTGGAGGCAGCGGCCACGTCCGCCAGCCAGATCCGGCTGCGGCTGTTCGTGGACTTCGGGGCTGACCGCCCGGGTCCCGAATCACCAGGCGTCTGGCCCCTGCGGCGGCCCCAGGTGCCGGCCACGGTCTGCCTGGAGATCGCCGATGATGGCCCCGGCGTGCCGCCGGAGCACCTCGACCTCATCTGCGATCCCTTTTTCACCACCCGGGATCCGGGCCGGGGACTGGGACTGCCGGCGGCGGTGGGCATCCTCACGGCCCACCGGGCGGGCCTCCACATCCTCAATCGGGAAGGGGGCGGCCTCGTTCTGCGGCTGCACTTCCCACCGGGCGGGGCCTGATCGCGCCGTCACGCCACCGCGGTCCTGCACATCCTAGTGGGTGGAGGTTCCATGGGCCGTGTCATTCCCGAGAACATCGCTGCCTTCCTTGAATCCGGCCCCTTCGCGGTGGTGGGCGCGAGTACGGACCGCGCGAAGTACGGCAACAAGGTGCTGCGCTGCTACCTGCAGCACGGCAAGCAGGTCTACCCCATCAACCCGAAGGCGCCGGAGGTGGAGGGACAGAAAGCCTATGCTGCTCTCGCCGAGCTGCCCGTGAAGGTGCGGGCCATCTCGGTCATCACGCCGCCCGTCGCCACCGAGCAGGTGGTCCGCGAGGCCGCTGCCGCTGGCGTGCAGCACATCTGGATGCAGCCCGGCGCCGAAAGCAAAGCGGCCATCCAGGCGGCTGAAGCCCTCGGGATGTCCGTCATTGCCGGTGGACCGTGTTTGCTTGTCGTACTCGGCTATCGCGACTGAGGCCGCTGGCGAGGCTAAATCCGCTGCGCGGATTTAGATAAGAATTCGCCACGCGAATTCAGCCGTCTAGGTGAGCCCCAGGTTCCGCCGCACTTCCAGCCGGTGCTCCTCATGGGCCTGGATCACCTTCGGGACCTCGTTCCGCCACAGTTTCGAAAAATCGGCGAAGGAGATGGTCGGCTTCGCTTCGGCGCCAGTCGTCGAGTGATCGGTTGAGTCCTGCGAGCACATCTCGCGGGTACCAGGTTTGGGGGTCATGGATGGGGTTCCTCAGGAGAGAAAGGTACGCGGTCTGGAGCTGGTAGGCAATCACAGATTCTGCTGATTTTTGCCTGGCCCGCACGCTGGCCAGGGCCTCCCGGCCTTCGGTCATGCGGCCCGAGCCCTCCTCGTCCACCCGCACGTGGTAGAGCTGCAGATTCCGGCCCACCCGGGGGGCCAGGCCCAGGAAGGTGAAGGGGGCCCAGGCATGGGCCCGGGCCATGCGATCCAGGGGCACGTAGCGGCCCTCGCGCTCCGAACGGGCCAGCATGGCCTTCAGGGAGCCCTCGGGCAGGCGATCGGTATAGGCCAGGTGGACCTCGCCGCAGCCCGCCCGGCGGATGCGCCCCAGCAGGAAGGCCACGCCTTCAGGGTCGGTGTGGGGCGCGTCGAAGACCGCACCGAAGGCCGGGCCCAGGGCCAGGGCGCCCGTGGTCTTCCCCGTGGCTTGGCCACCCATGAAAATGATCACGGGCTCGCGGCGGGCCAGGGCCAGGGCCCGGTCCCGCAGTCGCTTGCCCAGGGCGTTTAGGTGCACGGCGGCGCGGCCAGCAGGATCCTCCAGGGCCTCGTAGCCCTGGGTGGGATTGCGCCGAAGGCTGGGCAGCAGGGTGGCCAGCAGATCGCCGTTGACCAGTTGGCCATCCAGCGTCCCCGGGAAGTTGGCGTAGTCCTCCAGGGCCCGGTCCGCGTGCCGGGCGAGACCCGCCGCTTCCCGTTCCAGGGCCTCCCGCAGCTCGCGGCGCCCGGTCTCCGCCAGCTCCCAGTAGGAGCGGCGTTCGTGCCAAGGCACATGCTGCCAGGAAGAGACGGATGTCATCGGGACACAGTAGCTCATTTATGCTGATCGAATGCCGTCCACTCCCTCCGTCCTCCTCTTCCCCGGCCAGGGCACGGAAGCCGTGGGCATGTCCGCGGACTGGGAAGGGCACGGGGCTTGGCAGGACACGGTCGGCGTGGCCGAAAAGCACACGGGCTATGCCCTGCGGCGTCTGATGGCGGAAGGACCGCTGGAGGAGTTGCGATTCCAACGCCATGCTCCCTGCGCGGTGCTGGCCCACTCCGTGGGTGTGTACCGGGCCTGGCGGGCGACGGGTCTGCCTCTGCCCGCAGCGGCGACTGGGCACAGCATGGGCTTCTACTCAGCCCTGGTGGTGGCGGGTGTGGTGCCACTCGAGGTGGCGCTGGATCTGCTATCGGCCGTGGAAGACATCAGCGAGGTCGCCTTCAGAAATCGGCCCATGGGCATGGCCTTCCTCATCGGCGTGCCTGAGCTGGAGGTGCGGCAGGCGTTGCTCGCCCAGCCTGCCCTGGTGCTGTCGAATCGCAATGGCCAAACGCAGTTCACCGTTTCAGGGCCCACGGAGGAGCTCCAGCTTCTGGTGGCAGCCCTGCAGCCAGTGGCGTTCAAGGCGGGCCTGCTGCCGGTGAAGCATCCCCTGCATGGCCCCCACATGGCGGCCCTGCTACCCGCCATCGCTCGCCGCCTCTCCGGTGTGCGTCCGGCCGAACCGGTCTTTCCCCTCATCTCCCACTTCGATGGGCGTCTGTTGGCATCCGGCGTCGAGGCCTGGGACGAGGGGTTGGCTTCGGTGGCTCTGCCCGTGGATTGGCTCGCGGTAGTGGCCCGGTTCCGGAGCCTGGGCCTGCCCTTGGCTGAATGCGGGCACGGCAGCCAGCTCGCGGGCTTGACCCGCTGGGCGGAACGGAGCTTCCAGGTGACCAGCTTGCAAGTGCCACCGCTGAGGTCTTACTAGCATTATGGATACCTAGGTAAAAAGCGTCCTCATTCGGGGCCGATTGGTTGGATCCTGTCCCAGTGGCTCTGCCATGATGAGGGTTCTTGTTTTCCGACCAGGATCAATCCACCCATGTCCCAGACCACCCTAATTCTCGGCGAGGCCCTGGCCAACCGGTGTTCCCAAGTGCTCTACCGCTGCCTGGAGGAAGTGGGCAGCACCAAGGGCGCCCTCTACCTGCGGCCGCCGGGACAGGGGAGCTTCGAGGTGGTGAGCTTCTACGGCTGGCCCCGGGGCACCCGGCCACCGGTCTCCGTCCCCGAGGGCCATCCTCTGCTGGTGCATACCCAGCGGGTGCGGCGGACCTATGTGGTGAACGACGCCTCGGAATCTCCGGAGCTGGCGGCCTTCGGTCAGGGAGGCGAGTGGCCCCGCTACCTCATCACGCCGGTCTACCTCGCCGGGGACTGGGTGGGCCTGCTGATCCAGCGGGATCGCATCAAGGGCGGCACCTTCGAGGTGGAGCGGGATGAACAACCCACCATGGCCATCTGCGCAGACCTGGTGGAAGCCCTGCGGGAATTCCGGCTCTACGGGTCGGCCCCCCGGCCCAACCCGCTGCAAGCCCAGGCACCGGCCCCCGGCGATACCACCGTGGGTTCGAGCCCGATGCCGGAGGGCCTGCCCACGGCCTCCGCGATCATCGACGAGGTGGCTCCGGTAGCCGAGCGGCTGCTGCCGCCAGCCCCGGTGACCGCGCCGCTCATGCGGACCCAGGACACCCACATGCCTTCCACGGGCCCCTCGGCCCAGGAGCGGATGTACGGCTTCCAGGAGGCCAAGGACGGCTACGCGGCCCTGCCCTGGGAGGCGGACCGCACCCTCAGTGGGTGGGTGGCACCCCCGCCGGTGAACCCGGAGCGGAAGCGAGGCATGATTCCCCCCGAGCAGCGGGTCTACTTCTGGGAGATCGCCGGCCTGCTGAGCCAGATCCTTACAGCCTCGGCGGTGGCGCTCTGGATCGAGGATCCCGAAGAGATCCGGCCCATCCTCGCCTACAGCACCCTGCCGCTATCCCCGGAACTCCAGCAGCAGATCCTCGCCCATGCCACCTTCCACCTGCCCACGGTCCGGGAGCAGGACATGCGCCTCATCACGCGCGCGGACATGGCCGAATCACCGGAGCTGACCGGCGCCTTCTCCACCTACATGCCGCTCCTGCTCAACGAGACGCTCCAGGGCCACGATCTGCTCATGGTGTTTCGCCAGGAGGACCACTCCTTCTCCATCTCCGAGATCGAGGCCATCCAGAAGCTGGGCCGCGTCCTGGGGCTCTACATGCAGGAGGCCCGCCTCCACGAGCGGTACCACCACGCCTTCCTCTCCGTGAGCCACCGGATCCTCCAAAGCAGCGAGGGCCGGCTGCCGACCCTCCGGCCCCACAGCCTCGCCACCGCCCGCCTGGCGCGGGACCTGGCCCTACGGCTGGAGCTGAGCACCGAGGAGGTCGAGGCGGTCAGCATCGCCGCGATCCTGCACGATGTCGGCCTGCTCATGCTTGACCCCGCCATGCTGGTGAAGCCCGAGCTGACCGTCGAGGAGCGGAAGAAGATCCGCAACCATCCTGAACTGGCCGCGGTGTTCCTCAAGGATCTGCGCTTCCCCTTCGACGTGGTGAAGATGATCCGTCATCACCACGAGCGCTGGGACGGCCATGGCTATCCGGAGGGTCTCCGGGAGACCAGCATCCCCATCGGGAGCCGCATCATCGGTCTTATCGAGGCCTATGAGGTCATGACCAGCGGCAAGGGCTACCGGCACCCCAAGGGCCACCGCCAAGTGCTGGCGGAACTGGAGAACGAAGCCGGGGCCCAGTTCGATCCTCGGGTGGTGGCAGCCTTTCGCGAGCTCATGACGCGAAAGGGTGAACTGGGGTAGTACTCTGGTTTTGGAGTGTCCATGATCCGTACCCGAAACCAGCGCGGCTTCACCATGGCCTTGGCCTTGGCCGTGGCCGTGGTGATGGGGCTGATGCTCATGAAGACCATGCCGGATGTCCGGGCCGAAGTGCAGCGCGACAACGAGAAAGAGCTGATCTTCCGCGGCCAGGCCATCGCGAACGCCCTCAAGATCTACGCGACCAAGACAGGAAAGTTCCCCAGGGACCTCGAGGAGGTCATGAAGGTGCGTCCGCGCATCCTCCGCCAAAACTACAAGGATCCGATGACCCGCGGCGGTGAATGGGAGTTTGTCACCCAGGTCCAGCCCGGCGCCTCCGGGAACACGGAAGGGCTGCCCATCGTGGGCGTGCGCAGCCGGAGCCCCGTGAACAGCATCCACATCTACCAGAACAAGTCCCTGGTCCGGGATTGGCTCTTCACCGGGGAGCAGAACCTGCTTGGCGTCACTGATGAGGCGGCCCGGCTTCGCGGCCTGCCCAAGGCCGGGAATGCCGTCCCCAAGACTAACGATGCCGTCGCGAAGTAGGAGTGAGGGTGAACTTGAAAGCGATGGTCCTGTTCGTCCTGTCGGTCATGGCCCTCTCGGCCCAGGACTTTAAGAGCTGGGCGCGGAAACTGGAAGCCCGGGGCATCCGCGTTTCAGCAGGCCTCTGGGATGCCGGCACCGGCAAGGCCCTGGAACGGCACCAGGATGATGAGGCCCTGGTGCCCGCTAGCACCACCAAGGCCGTCACCACCTATGCCCTGCTCAAGACCCTGAAGCCCGATTTCACCCTCGAGACCGAAGTCTGGGGGGAGCTGAAGGGTGGAGTGGTGCAAGGGGATCTTGTCTTCAAGGGGGAGGGTGATCCCCTGCTCACCAGCGAGCGCATCTGGCTGCTGGCCCGGGCCCTCCGCAAGCAGGGCGTGGAGCGCGTCACCGGGAGCATCCGCCTGGACCAGAGCGCCTTCGATGGCCAGCGTACGCCCCAGGGCTGGGAGAACACCACGGCGGACACGCTGCCCCAGGTGCTGCCGCTCTCCGTGAACTTCAACCGGAATGAGGAGGGCCAACCGGTGGCCGATCCTGAGCGCCAGTCCCGGGAGGTCCTTCAGCGAATCCTCCAGGAGGTAGGCATCCCCGTTGAAGGGAAAGCCAACGGTCCGGGAGACCCGCGCAAGCTCCTGGGCTGGACCTCGCCGCCCTTGCGGGCCCTGGTGCTGGACATCAACAAGTGGTCGAACAACTTCATGATCGAGATGCTGGTGCGGAAGTTTGGCGCCGGTTCCTGGCCCCGGGGCGTTCGGCGCATCCAGGACTACTACCAGACCGCCTTCAACCTGGGACCGGAAGTGGTGCGCATCACCGATGGTTCCGGGCTCAGCAAGGAGAACCGCCTCTCCGCCCGGACCTTGGCCATCATCCTCCGGGGCGCCTACCACGACTTCGAGGTGGGCCCTGAATTCGTGACCTCCCTTAAAGTCATCGGAGGCGAACCCTGGAAGCTCCGGGTGAAGGATGCCAACCTCGCCCGCCGGGTGCGGGTGAAGACCGGTCACCTCGACCAGGTCGCCAGTCTCTGCGGCTACCTGCAGACCCTGGATGGCCAGGTGCGCGTGTTCGCCATCCTGCTGAACGGCCCGGCCCGCGACGAAGACATCTGGGAACAGGTCTCCCGCTGGGCGAATTAGTCCTGGATGATTGAAGTCGGGGCCATCGGTGACGATACGAAGAGGAGGAGGCTGCATGTCACGCATCGCCATTGTGGATGACAGCCGGCTGGTGCGGACTTTCGTCGCCGGGACCCTGCGTAGCCAGGGCCACGAGATGGTGGAAGTGGAACCGACCTCGCTCTTTGAAGTCTTGAGGGTGCTCCGCGAGGCCCCGGTGGATCTGCTGGTCGCCGATTACCTCATGCCGGAATGCCCAGGGGAAAGCCTGGTCCGCGCCTGCCGCGAGGACTCCGCGCTCCGGGAGCTCCCGGTCCTGATCCTGTCGGCCCACCGCGATGACCTCAGCCTCCAGCGCATGCAGCAGATGGGCATCTCCGGCTTCCTCATGAAACCGGTGGAGGTCCGGGTCCTGGTGGCCAAGGTGGCCGAGGTCTTGGCGGATTGAGCGAAACGGCGAGTACCTCGAGCACCAAGGAAGGACCGGATGCGCGGGGGCTCGCGGCCCTGATCCTCGGCGCCTCCCTGCTGGGGTTCGCTGCGATGCTGGTGCGCTGGGCCACCCCGGCCGGGCCCCTGGCCGTGGGCTTCTACCGCATGGCCTTCGCACTCCCCTTCGTGGCCTGGCTGGCCAAGGGGACCGCGCGCCCGGCGACCGGATCGGCGCGGCTTTGGGCCATCGTCGCCGGGGCCTGCTTCGTGGGGGATCTCTGGATGTGGCACACGGCCCTCCACCTTACCAGCGCCGCCAATGCCACGCTGCTGGTCACCCTGGCGCCTATCTGGGTGGCCGTGGTGTCGGTGCTGTGGATGGGGGCGCGGCTGCGCAAGCGCTTCTGGGCCGGCGTGCTGCTGGCCCTGGCCGGCGCCCTGGTGCTGGGTCTGGCCAAGGGCGCCCGTTGGGGCACGGGCCTGGGGGAACTGCTGGGCGCCCTCGCCTCGCTGGCCTACGGGGCCTTCACCCTGGCCCTGGGCCGGGCCCGGCAGGAGCTCAGCGCCCCCGAGGCCCTGTTCTGGGTGATCCTCAGCAGCATGCTGCTCTTCGGCGCCCTGGGTTGGGCCCGGGGCGAGACTTTCATCGGCTACCCGGCCCGGTCCTGGTGGGCCCTGCTGGCCCTGGGCGTCTTCGTGCAGGTGGTGGCCTGGTGGTTCATCACCTGGGGCATGGGTCACGTGCCCACCAACCTGGGCGCCATGGGCCTGATGACCCAGCCCGTGGCCACCATCATCCTGGGCTGGCTGCTGCTGTCGGAATCCGTGCGGCCCCTGCAGGGGCTCGGCGCCCTCCTGGTGCTGGCGGGGATTGCGATGTGCGCCTTCACGCCGCCGCTGCCGGAGCGGGGCTGAAGGATCCCTTCGCTGCCACTTCATTCGAGAGCCCGGTCGCGTCAACCTTTAGTCTGGACAGCCCTGGAACCAAGAGATAGGATCGATAGGTTGCCGAAAAGGAGGTTGCGATGAAGACGATGTCCATGATCGCTGAACCTCCGTTGCGCAGCGCCCACCAGGGCTAGGTCCTTACCGGCTGACTCTGAAGGCCTGATCGACGAGGACGCTGGATCTGGTTGGGCATCGTCCGCCTTCCCGTTCCTGGTGCGGTCACCGCCCCGTCACCGTCCTGACTCATCTCCCTGTCACGGTATTCCCATGCGCATGATTCGCTGTTGGATCCGGACCTTGATGGCCTTCACGGCCCAGTCCAGTTCGTTCGATCAAGAACCCAGCTAGGATCTCTGCGTTCCAGCGCAGGTCGAGCCGCGAAAAACAGCGCCCCATTCACAAAGCCTTGAAGCTCCCATGAAGCCGGGAGGGTCCCATGAATCACCTCATGAGCAGCAACGCACAATGGCAGGCCGATCTTTTCAGGAAGTCGGGTCTGTTGCCCCGTCGCGCCATTCGTTCCAGCCAAGACGGCAGCCTGAGCGTGACCACAGACACCCTTGTCGATATTGGCCTACGGCACTCCGTCCAGAAGGACGATTCCTTCGATGCATCGGTCCTGTCCCGACGAAGCCTCTCCTCCTGCTCGAAGCAAAGCATCCGGTGATTTCATGAAGGCCCAGATCAAAGCCATTCTGCCCCCGACCAAGCTCTTGAAGCTTCTGCTCACCACGGGCCTCGCGCTGCCCGAGCTGATGGCCCAGGATGCTTCCGCCTGGCAGATCCATGGCCAGGCCACCACGGTCACCCAGACCCACGGGGGATTCACATCGCCCTACGCAGGGACCAATTCCCTGCTCGACCAGCAGGAGACGGCCACCTCCTTTACGGGAACCCTCATGACAGGGTTCCGGCTCTGGCAAGGCGCCGAGGCCTACCTCGACGGGGAAGGGGCCGCGGGGAAGGGCGTGAGCAGCGTCCTCGGCATGGCCGGCGCCCCTAATGGCGAAACCTACCGGGTCGGCAGCCCCGCCTTCCATGCCTCCATCGTCCGTGCCTTTCTCCGCCAGACCTGGGATCTGGGCGGCGACCAGCAGAAGGTCGAAGACGATGCTCACCAGCTCGCAGGCAACCGCTCCTCACGCCGCGTCGTGCTGCACCTGGGGAAACTCAGTGTGATGGACCTCTTCGACAACAACGCCTATTCCCACGATCCGCGCACGCAGTTCCTCAACTGGACGCTGATGGGCCACGGTGCCTGGGACTATCCGGCGGATACCCGCGGCTACACCTGGGGCCTCGCCACGGAGGTCTACTGGGATGCCTGGGCCGGACGCTATGGCCGGTTCGCCGAGCCCGTGGAAGCCAACCAGCTGGAGATGGACCACGGGTTTACCCGGGCTCATGGCGACGTGGTTGAGGTGGAACACGATCATGCCCTGGGCGATCTCCCCGGCGCCGTCCGGGTGATGGTCTACCGCAACACCGCCCGCATGGGCAACTACCGGGAGGCGCTGGCCCTATCGCCCGTGAATCCAGACGTCACGGTCACGCGCGCCTATGGCCGCGTGAAGCGCGGCTGGGGTATCAATGCTGAGCAGGCCTTGACCCAGGATCTGGGGGCCTTCGCCCGCTGGAGCTGGAGCGATGGCAGGACCGAAACCTGGGCCTTCACCGAAGTGGACCGGAGCCTCACGGCCGGGGTCTCCCTCAAGGGTACGGCCTGGGGACGCCCCAATGATCGGTTTGGTCTCGCCTGCATC
>JANYLR010000043.1 GCA_025363715.1 Holophagaceae bacterium
CGAAGGCCTCAACTCCATCCTCCAGGCCGCCAAAGCCAAGGCCCGAGGCTACAGCACCACCCGCAACCTCATCACCATCGCCTACCTGTTGGCAGGCAAGCTCAGCTACGGCCTACCCACCTGAAATGGAAAGGAACCAACTTGGGCAGGCCGTAGTCCCTCACCAGCTTGCTTTCAAAGGAATCCCGGACCACATAGGCCGTCGCGACACCGGCGTAGGCGTTCAGGCGCGTGATGCCGATGGCGTGGTCGTGGTACCACATGAGCCGGGCGCTCTGATCATTCGGGTAATAGACTTCGGCCTCGTCGTTAGGGACACTCTCGCCGGGCCGGAGAACCTGATTGTTGAGAAAGCTCACGCCCTTTCCCCCTTGGGGATCCCAGTAGGCATAGGGCCCGCCATCGCTGATCCAGGGAACGAACCCGCCGTGGAGGTGCGTGCTGGTCCGGTTCTGGGCGCCGTCGGCCCCCATGATGATGGTGTCGACGGGCAGGAGGTGGGAATTGGGGAGGTTGTTGTGGAAGGTGAGCTGGATCGGCCTGCCCCGCTTCGCGACGATGATGCCACCGAGGTGCTTCTGCGCGGGGATGCCGGCCTCTCCGAGAGCGTTTCGGGGGTTGTAGCCCCAGAGGGTGGTGGGTCCACCCAGGTCAGGATGCAGGGTGTCGGTGAACTGGTTGATGTCGAGGCTGTAGTGATCCGCGACCGTGCCATTCGGGAAAGTGCGCACCCCATCCGGCACCGCCACGGGAATTCCGCCGGGCCCGACCCCGCGCAACTCCTGCACGAATTTCTTCAGGACCGGGCTCTGATGGAACTGGGCCTTGACCGGTTGCCCGCAGATCAGGGCCACTGCGAGCGGCGCCAGCAGACGACGGTAGTGATTCACCATGGTTCACCTCGAAGAGGGATGCGAGCAACAGGGAGAAACCGGAAGGAGGTTTGCCGGAAGCGCCAACGGCGGGGTGCTCGAGCCCCAGGTCGTTTGGTGTGCTTTGGGCAAGGCCCACTCAATTGGAGACAACTAGGTCCAATGGACTATAAAGTCAGCCTCTGAGGTCGTTCTGCAGGTAGGGAGTCTGTAAGTCGAGGCGCTCTTTTTGGCCATGCCCATGCCTCCATTCCCCCAGAGGACCTGGGGCATTGGAGTAGCTGCGACTTGCATGTCGTTTATTGAATTTGTTTATGGTTGTTTCACGTTATTGAGACTGTGAATGACTCTGCTCATGAAGGCACCTTGCCAACCTGGGCACGGGCGATCAGGTCCGGATGTCTCGCGCTCTAGGAGCCGAAGCGTCTTCCTTGGGGCAGATCCGCAGCCAGCAACCGCCAGGTCTGGCCCCCGGCCTTGAATTGGGCTGGGATGACCTGTCCTGGTGCATGACGCCAGAAGGTGGCCTCGGCATTCTGCACCAGGTCCGTGGGCCCCGTGCCGCCCTTCCAGGCTGCCGGCACCGGGTCGGCCAGGGGACCGGCCCCGGCAGCGGCCCGGGGTTCCGCCCCGGCGTGGGCCAGCACGAAGGCGCGCAGGCGCCCCGCATCCCCGGCTTCCGCCGCGAGAGTGACGCGCCCCGGACCGGCATCCACAACCCGCAGGGACACGCCACGACCGGTGGCCGTGACGTAGTAGAGGCACCCCAGGCTGGCCTGAGCCTGGAGCAGGACCGGCAGCAGGAGGATCGGAAGGAGCCGGTGCATGCCTACATGTTCAGGGCGCGCCCGTAGACGGCCCGGGCCGCCTCGGGGAAGACCTCATTCAGACTGGGGTGGGGATACATGGTGTGGATCAGCTCGTCCACCGTGTACTCCCCGCCCATGAGCGCCACGCTGGAGGCCACGAGTTCCGTCGCCTTGGGGCCGAGGATGTGGATGCCCAGGATCTCGCCGTAGGCCTTGTCGGCCACGATCTTGATGAAGCCGTGGGGTTCCCCGATGATATTGGCCTGGGCCATGGGTGAGAAGGGGAAGCTGCCCGCCTGCACGTCGTACCCCTTGGCCTTGGCGGCCTTCTCGCTGAGGCCCACGGTGCCCACCTCGGGATCGCAGTAGGTGCAGGCGGGGAAGCGGTCATAGCGCACGGGATGGGGATGCACATCCTTGCCCAGGCTCTGGGCGGCGTGTTCCGCGGCTACGATGCCCTCGTCGCTGGCCACGTGGGCCAGCCAGGGGGTGCGCACGATATCGCCAATGGCGTAGAGGCCGGGCTCACCGGTCTGCATGAACTTATCGATGACCACGCAGCCGCGATCCACCTGGGCCTTGGTCATCTCAAGGCCGACGCCCTCAATCCGGGGCGCGCGGCCCACGGCCACCAGCAAGTGGCTGCCCACGACCTCGCCGGGGGTTTCCCCTTCCAGGTGGCAGACCACGCCATCCGCCCGCTTCTCGATGCGGGTGATCTTGGTCTTGGTGCGCACGTCGATCTTGTAGGTCTTCTTGAAGATCTTGGCCAGTTCCAGGCCGATGTCCTCATCCTCCAGGGGGAGGAGGGTGTCCATGAACTCCACCAGCGTGACCTTGGAACCCAGGCGACAAAAGACTGACGCGAACTCCACGCCGATGGCCCCGGCACCCAGGATGACCAGGTGCGCGGGCAGTTCGGTCAGGTCTAGGATGTGATCGCTGTTGAGTACCCGTTGGCCGTCGGTCTCCAGGCCGGGGATGTCCTTGGGACCCGAGCCCGTGGCCAGAATGATGCGCTTGGCTTCGTGGACTTCGCCCGCCACCTCGACCTTGCCGCTGCCCAGCAGCTTGCCGAAGCCCTTTAGCACGGTCACTTTGTTCTTCTTCATGAGGAACTCGATGCCCTTGGCATTCTTCATGACGATGCGGCCCTTGCGCTTGACGATGGTCTCCAGGTTGGGCCGGATGGCCTTGCCGTCCACGCCATCGATGCCGAAGTCGTTGGCCACCTGCATCTGCTCGAAGCGGTGGGCGGTCTCCAGCCAGGTCTTGGCAGGAATGCAACCGCGATGGAGGCAGGTGCCGCCCAGGGCTGGATCCTTCTCCACGAGCGCCGTGCTCAAACCTAGCTGGGCCGCGCGGATGGCGGCGATGTACCCGCCGGGGCCGGAGCCGATGACGATGAGGTCGAACTGGGCCATGCGTCCTCCACGGGTCGATCAGGGTCAGTATCCCATGGGCCCAGCGGAAGGTCCGCTTCCGGAACGACGAGGGCAGACTGCCCAGGAGGATGGGCGTGACCAGCGCGCAGCAGCAGCGAGGCCCGAAGACTACTTCGTCACTGCGTGGAGGACAAGCCTCAGGCGTAGACGAGGGCGCTGCAGACCTCGAGCCGGGCGGCCTGCCATTCCGCCCAGGCGGCCTTCAGTTCGAGACGGTGGGCGGCCAGGGAGGCCTGCCATTCCGCCTTGGCTTCGCGCCAGGCCTCGGCCTTGGCCAGCCCCTTGGCCCGCCATTCTGCCTTCTTGTGGCCCCAGGCCGCATGCCGGTCGTGGAGGGTGGCCAGGGCCGCGTCCAGCTGCAGCCGGGCTGCGGCCAGGCGGTCATGGATGGGCGCCGCCACGCCGGGGCTCGCCAGGATCAGGCGTTCCCGGAGGCGCTTCTCCTCCATCTGGAGCCGGGCCCGGGTCATGGTCTCCGCCGGCACCCGCCGGAACTGGCCAACCAGGCCCAGCCAGCCGAGAACGCTCAGCAGCCACTTGGTGGTGTCCCACTGGTACCAGAGGGCGCCGTTGCGGTAGTCCCACTGCCACTGGTGGTGGAAGTTGTGGTAGCCCTCGCCGTAAGTGAGGGGGGCCAGCAGCCAGTTGTCCCGGGCCGTGTTGGCGTCGGTGTAGGGACGGCTACCGAACACATGGGCCGCGCTGTTGATGAAGAAGGTGGTGTGGTGCGTGACCACGATGCGGAGCACCAGGCCGAAGACCAGGTGGCCAAGGACATTGCCGGTCGCGAAGCCGATCCAGAGCGGGAGCGTGGCCACGATGGCGCCAATGAGGAAGTGGTTGCGATGCTGCCAGCGCACCAGGGGGTCCTTCTCCAGATCGGCCACCGCGGTGAGGGCGGAGGCCTTGGCCTCCATCACCCAGGTCCAATGGGCGTGCCAGAAGCCCCGCTGGATGGCGTAGGGGTCCTGCTCTGAATCCACATGCTGATGGTGCAGACGGTGATCACTCGACCACTTGAGGGCCGAGTTCTCGAAGGCGGCGGCTCCGAAGCACAGGAACAGGAAGCGCACGGGCCCTGAGGCACGGTAGGCCCGGTGGCTGAAGAGCCGGTGGTAGCCGCCGCTGATGGCCGTGCCGATAGCGAAGGTCATGGCCAGAAAGACCAGGGCCTCGCTCCAGCGGAGGCCGGAGGTGATCAGGCGCCAGGGCACGAGGACCAGGGCCAGGATCAGGGTCCCCGCCAGGAAGAGCGTGTTCAGCAGATTCCAGCGCTTGGCCTGGGTCATTGCATTGACTCCAAATTAGAGTTTTATTCTACTCTGCGCCTTGGCCAGGCGTCTTCGGTTCATCCTGTCCAAACAAGTGACGAGGACGTGACAAGGAGGCCATCCAGGGGGCCCAACCCAGGAAAACTGGCAGGATCCAAACATTCCGACTTGGCGGTCTTGGTGGATTTAACACCATTTTCAACCTCTGGGATGGCGTGGCCGAAACAGGGATGAACCCAGCGGAGATCCCATGCGTCGAGCCCTCGTTTCCCTTCTCTGTCTCCCGGCACTCTGCCTGACCCTCGCGGCCCAGGACGCCACCCCTGCGGAAACCGAAACCCTGGTGAAAGGCGCCATCGCCTTCGCCAAGGCCAATGGCAAGGAGGCGGCCATCAAGGAGATCACCAAGGCCGGCGGCAAGTTCCATCGCTACGGCGGGGAGCTCTACGTCTTCATCTACGACATGGACGGCAAGGTGATCGCCCATGGCCAGGGCGCCAGCAAGATCGGCGTCAATCAGATCAATGCCAAGGATCCCGACGGCGTGGAATTCGTGAAAGAGCGCATCAAGCTGGCCAAGGCCAAGGGCAAGGGCTGGCATGACTACCAGTACGTCAACCCCTCGACCATGAAGAAGCAGCCCAAGACCAGCTACATCGAGGTCTGGGACAACCTGATCTTCGGTGCCGGAATCTACAAGAAGTAGCAGGGAACCGTCCGCCCATTTGGTCTTGGGAGGTTCGTCCGACTGGGGCGCCCCTCCTTGCCATCCGGTGTATCTACAGGTATGGTGAAGGATTCCCTTCGCGCAGCGGCCCACGCGCACCAGAAGGCGGAGACTTCATGAAGATCATCGTGACTGACGAGGTGACCGGCGAGGGTCTAGCGCTGCTGCAGGCGGATCCGCGCATCAGCCTGGAGATCCGCCTGGGGCTTTCCAAAGATGCCCTGCTGAGCTGTATTGGCGAGTACGACGCCATCATCACCCGCAGCGGCACCGCCGTGGACAAGGCCCTGCTGGACGCGGCGACGCGCCTGAAGATCGTGGCCCGGGCCGGGGTCGGTATCGACAATGTGGACGTGGACTACGCCAGCGCCAAGGGCGTCATCGTGGTGAACGCCCCCTTCGGCAACACGAACAGCGCCGCCGAGCACACGCTGGCCCTGCTGCTCTCAGCCTGCCGGCACGTCCCCGCGGCCAATGCCAGCCTGAAAGCCGGCGAATGGAAACGGGCCAAGTTCACGGGCGTCGAGCTGAAGGGCAAGACCGTCGGTGTCATCGGCCTGGGCAAGGTGGGCGGCCGCGTGGCCACCCGGCTGAAGGCCTTCGAGTGCGAGGTACTGGCCTGCGACCCCTACATCAGCGCCAAGCGGGCCCAGGATCTGGGTGTCCGCCTGGTGGACCTCCAGGAGCTGTGCCGCAGTTGCGACATCCTCACCCTGCACACGCCCTTGAATGATGAGACCCGGGGCATGATTGGCGCGGAGCAGCTGGCCCTCATGAAAGACGGCGTCATCCTGCTCAATGTGGCCCGGGGCGGCATCATCGACGAGCCGGTGCTGCTCTCTCGCCTGCAAACCGGCAAGGTGGCCCTGGCCGCCGTGGATGTCTGGTCCGAAGAACCCCCGGCCACCGACATCCTGAAGCAGCTCATCGCCCAGGAGCGCTTGGTGGTCACCCCCCATCTGGGCGCCAACACCCAGGAGGCCCAGGTGAATGTGGCCATCGACGTTTCCAAGGAGATCCTCGCCTACCTGGACAAGGCCCCGCTGGAGAACGCCGTGAACCTGCCCCGCTTCGACCCGGCGGTCCTGGACCAGATGCGCCCCTATTTCAGGCTGATGGCCGTGCTCAGCGAGTTTGGCCTCCAGCTCATGAAGGGCAACCTGGATCGCGTTACCTTCGGCTTCAGTGGCGCCATCGCCCACCAGGACTGTTCGCCCCTCACGGTCTGTGGCCTGGCGGCCTTACTGGACCGGGCCACCGACCAGCCGGTCAACATGGTCAATGCGGGCCTGGTGGCCGAGCGCATGGGGCTGGTGGTCGACGAGCGCAAGACCACCCAAGGGGGCGCCTTCTCCAATCTGATCACCCTCACCCTGGAAGGCCCCTGGGGCTCCCGGATTGTATCCGGCACCCTCTTCGAGGGCAGCCCCCGCATCGTCGGGCTGCGGGATTACGCCATGGACTTCATGCCGGAACCCCACATGCTTCTGCTCAGCTACATGGACCGCCCCGGCATGATCGGAAAAATCGGCACCGTGCTGGGCAAGCACGATATCAACATCGCCTTCATGAACCTGGGCCGCCGGGAGAAGAAAGGCGAGGCCATGGTGATTCTGTCTGTGGATTCCCCGGTACCGCCCCCGGTGGTCGCCGAACTGCAGGCGGCCACGGAAGCCACCTTCGCCCAGGCTCTGCACCTGCCCTCGGCGTGATGCCGTCCGGGGGGCCGCCTGTTCGCTGACGCTCGCGAAGTCCCTCCCGGAGCCCCCCACCGCGCGGCAGGGCAAAGCTCTGCCGCGTGGTCTGCCATCATGGAGGCTGGGAGGTTTCTTTGAGACTCATCGCCTGGGACTTCGACGGCACCTTGGTGGACAGCCGTCCCCTCATCGAGGCGGGCATGGCCCACGCCCTGGATGCCCTGGGCCAGCCGCGCACCGTGATGACGGAGTGGCTGAAGTACGTGGGCCTGCCCGTGGAAGCCGGCATCCGCAACACCTTCGACCCCCTGGGGCTGGAGGGGGATACGGTCCTGAAGGCCTACCGCAGCTTCGGCCACGCGGAACACGAGCATATGATGCAGCCCTTTCAAGGCATTCCCGAGCTGCTGGCCGAACTGAAGGGGCGGGGGCAACGCATGGCCGTCGTCACCTCCAAGCGGCGCCTGCCCTTGCTCCGCCAGATGGCCCAGTGGAACTGGGAACCCCTCTTTGATCCCATCATCACCCCGGACGAGGTCACCCACGGAAAGCCCCACCCGGAATCCCTGGAAAAGCTCCAGGCCCTCACTGGCCTGGCCCCCGAGGACATCCTCATGGTGGGCGACACACCCTTCGACCTGGATATGGCCCGGTCTGCGGGCGTGCCCAGCCTGGCCGTGGGCCATGGCTTCTATCCCCAGGAGGCCCTGGCCGCCTGCGGTCCCCGGGCCTATGCCCCAGACACCGCGGCCCTGCGGGATATCCTCCTGGCATGGAGTTAGAGATGGCTGAACTGACGCACCTCGATCCCGAAGGTCGCCCAAAGATGGTGGATGTATCGGCCAAGGCCGTGACCCGTCGGGTGGCTGTGGCCGCCGGCTACCTGGAGCTGGACCCTCCGGCGGCCGAGGCCCTGTCCCGCGGAGGCGGCCCCAAGGGCGACCCCTGGTCCGTGGCCCGGATCGGGGCCGTGGGCGGTGTCAAGCGGGCCGCGGACCTGATCCCCCTGGCCCACCCCCTGGCCATTGAGGCCGTGGACGTGACCCACCACTGGGACCCCACAGGCCGCCGGGCTTGGCTCAGGGTCCAGGTGAGCTGCGAGGGCCGCACCGGCATCGAGATGGAGGCTTTGGCGGGCGTGACTGGGGGCCTTCTGGTGCTCTACGACATGCTGAAGGCCGTGAGCCACGGCATGACCATCGGTCCCGTCCGGCTCCTTCGCAAGGAGGGGGGTCGGCGGGGCACCGTGACCCTGCCCTGGGAGGACTGTCCCTGGCAGCCCTGAACCAGGACAGGCTCCCATGCCAGTTGGAAAACATTTGCATGTTCAAGGTTCCAACGCCCCGGTAAGATAGGGGATTAACTGTTCCTCATCGAACGTCACCGGGGTTGTGACCCCCTCATGGAGGCCTAGCGAAGCAGGCTTTTCCGTTCCAGCCGGGAGTCCCCTCATGCGTCTTGCCATCCTGACCCTTGTTCTTGCGTCCCTCAGTCTCGGCCTCCAGGCCGCCCCCAAGCAGACCTCCAAGAAGGTTTCCTCCCGATCAACCGATGGCTCGGTCCATGTTCTCCGGAAGGGCGAAACGGCCGCCCAGGTGGCCCGGGCCAATGGCCTGAGCCTGGCCGAGCTCGCGGCCCTGAACCCCGGCAAGTCCCTGTCGAAACTCGCCATTGGTACCCGGCTGGCCGTCCGCCAGACCCGGGCCCTGGCCGAGACCACCCGGGTGGAGCAGACCGTGCCTATGGCCACCTTCCGCCGACCGGCCCTGGCGGCCCTGCCGGGTGCGCCCGTGGTCCTGCCTACTCCCATGCCGCATCTGGAGCGACTGCTCCCCTACCAGGTGCGCAGTACCGTCCCTGGCATGGGCCCGGTCAGCGCGGTGAGCCTCGATCCCCACCAGAATCCAGGCACCACTGACCGGCTTCTGGCCCGGATGCAGCAGGTGCTGCCCCCGGTCACCGAATCGGAACTGAATGCCCTTCTGCCCACCTTCGCACCGGCCGACCCCGACCGTCTCGATCTGCTCTGGCCGGTGGAAACCCGGACCATCAGTTCCGCCTGGGGCCCCCGCATGCGGACCAAAACCATCCGCGTGAAGGACCAACGCAAGAAGCGGGTCCGCTATAAGGGGCGCCACAAGGGCGTGGACCTTACGGCGCCCATGGGCACGGCGGTCTTCGCTGCCCTGGATGGCCAGGTCATCACCTCTGGCAAGCACAAGGCATACGGGAACTACGTCGTAGTGGATCATGGCAATGGCGTGAGCACGGTCTATGCCCACCACAAGATGAACCTGGTCCAGAACGGCGACATCGTGCGCCGTGGGCAGAAGATCGCTGAGGTGGGTCGTACCGGCAACTCCACCGGTCCCCATCTCCACTTCGAATTGCGGATCGATGGGCTGCAACGGAATCCCCTGCCTCTCCTCAACGATGTCGAGGAAATCCCCGCGGAAACCGCCGCTCAAAACGCGCTTCTGGGATCCCATCCTCACCCCTGAACTTCCCCATCTTCCACGGCATGTGATTAGGGTGCGCCCTCCCGATCTCCGCGCGGGATCGGCCCGGGAGGCCGTGCTAGACTGGGTTCTTTCGCCGTTTCGAGGTGGTCATGCCGCTGTACCGAGCTTCCCTCCAGACCCTGGGGGCCATCGCACTTCTGGCCCTGGCCTTGGCCTGCCACGGGAAGAAGAGCAGCAGCAGCAGTAGCACCACCGCCACCATCAGCGGGACCGTAACCTACCTGCGGGTGCCCCTGGCCAAGGATGCCAGTGGTCGCCCCACGGGGCTGGTCGATGCGACCGTCGCCACCAACCTCGTGAGCCTGCCGGCGCGTAGTGTCCAGGTTCGCATCTACCAGCAGATCTCCCAAACCCAGCCGGGCACCACCTCCACGACCCTCGTTTGGACCCTGGCCCAGATCCTGACAACTGACAGCAGCACCGGCGTCTACTCGGGCACGGTCACCAAGGACCGGCCCACCATGGTGGAGGTTCTTAGTACGTTCAACGGGGGCGGCAGCCAGAGCATTCGGCTGATCGCAGACAAGGACGGAATCGGCAGCGCAGTCTTGCCCCAGAATCGAGTGCAATACGCCCTGCGGAAGGCCGCCGATGGTACCGCCTCAGCCAGTGACCCCGCGCATGCCAGCCTGCTTTCGACGAACTCGACCGTGGATTTCTCCGTCGGGCTGAGCGATGCCTGGTGGATCACCAACCCAGCGATTGTCCAAAACACCGACCTGGCGAATGTGGCAGCTGATCTCGAAACCGATATCACCAAATTTCCGGGCCGGACCACTGGGACCGGCAGCCGGGTGCTGGGCATCGGCGATTCCATCGCCAGCTTCGTGACCAACTACGGTTCGTCGACTCCCGGCCCCTTCCTGCTCCTCCACTATTGGCCTGGACGATCGGAAGCCGGGGGCTCCTTTGTGGTCTACGACCGGTCCCTGTTGCCACTCTCCCAGGCCAGCGCCGCCTACTTCGGAACCCTTCGTGGCGGTCCCACCAATGACGATGCCTGGGATGAGGGGGTCATCCTGCCCATGCTGGCCAGGAACGCCCTGTACGCTGGTCATCTCGTCCGCACCTTCTCTGTTTCACAGAACCCGCTCTTTCCACCCAGCGCCCCCCTGGCGGACCTCAGCCCTGACCTGGCCCGGATCGAAGGCCTCGCCCAGGCCATGGCCGCCAATGTCCTCAAGTCCCCGTTCCTGGCGGATACCCTGGGGTCGGGCCTGGTCGCATCCGTGGTTGATGTTCGAGATGTCAGTGGCCTGAGCGCCTCCCAGTTCGGGCCCCTCTCTGCCCCGGCCATCCGAGCCTTCGCCTGGGAGATCATCCTTAAAGCCAACAGCCTGCCTTCCCCGGGTACCGCCACCGATTGGGCCACCCTCAACCCCCTGGCTGCGGCCCGATTCTTCATCGCTCCAGCTTCCACCGGCGACCTTGAGCCCCTCAGCGTCTACAACCAGGTGACTCGACTCAAGGAAGCTAAAACCACCGCTGAGCCTGTGGATCTGGCGGCGGTCTTCACCGATACTCTTCTGCCCAGTCTTGGCGCGCCCTTTGGTATCGCCTGGCCCCGTCCGTCTACGGGTGTCTATGCATCCTTCGCGTCGAACTGGGGAGTAGATCCCACGGGGGCCCTTCCGCCCGTGGTGCTGAGCATGGCAAAGGCCACCCAGGTGGACACAAGCTACCCCAGCGTCGCCCTGGTCTACCCCAATGTCTCCGCGGCTGAAATCTTCTACTCAACCTTCAAGCTCAGTGTCGACAAGCGCTGCCTGTTATCTGCAACCATCACCCCTGCCCTTGGTGCAGGCGCCCAGGTGGATGTGGACCTTCCCTTCATGTCCCGAACGTTCTCTTTCACTGGCTCAGGGGGGACCTATGGGCCCTTGGTAATCCCGGCCGACACTGCCCCACCGGCCTTCCACGCCGTCCGGATTCGCCTGAAGAGCCCCAGTGCCGCTCAGCCAGACGTCACGGTTTCGCTCACCCTCACGCCTTCGCCCTGAAGGCTCACCGGGAGGTTCCTGTGACCTCGACTGAAGCGCTCCAGGCTGTGCAGGCCAGAGCTCCCTTTGTACCCGAGCTGGCCATCGTACTGGGATCGGGACTCGGCGCCCTGGCCGACAGCCCCGAAGCCAAGGCGGGTCGGTCCATCTCCTTTACGGAGATCCCCGGGTATCCAGCACCGACCGTGGCCGGGCATGGCGGCCGGCTGGTCTTTTGTGAATTCGAGGGCCGGAAGGTGGTGCTGCAGGCGGGGCGCTTCCACTTCTATGAGGGGCATCCGATGCCCCTCGTCGTGGCACCCATGCGGCTCTATGGCCGGCTTGGCGTGAAGGCCGTGCTGCTCACCAACGCCGCAGGCGCCCTGAACGCCGGCTTCGGGGTGGGGGAGCTGATGGCCTTGACGGATCACATCAACCTGTTCGGCACCAATCCCCTCATCGGACCCAATGTGGAACCGGGGACCCGCTTCCCCGACATGACCGCCGTCTACGATCCGGTCTTCCGCGCCCACCTCCAGGCCTGCGCCCGGCAGCTGGGCCAGACCCTCCGCGAAGGCGTCTACCTCGGCCTCACGGGTCCGAGCTATGAGACCCCGGCCGAGATCCGGGCCTTCCGGGTCCTGGGTGCGGATGCCGTAGGCATGAGCACCGTGCCGGAAGCCATCGTCGCCCGTCAGGAAGGCATGCGCGTCGCTGGAATCTCCTGCCTCTGCAATATGGCCGCGGGGATCCTGCCCCAGGCCCTGACGCATAAGGAAGTCCTGGAAGCAGGTGCCGCCGCCGCAGGCCGCTTCGAGGCCCTCGTGCGCGCCTTCGTCCGAGGCCTGCCGGAGTAGCTTATCGGAGACTAGCCCCGCTGTTCGAAGAAGAAGATGCAGAAGCCCGGCTCCGCCGGGCTTCTGCATGGGGGCTCCGGGGGTGTGCGCGCAGCGCAGAACCCCCCGGACAGCATTCATACATTCGCCTTCTGGTGCTCCTCGATGAGTCGGCTGACGACTTCCGGCTCGGCCAGGGTGGAGATATCACCCATGCCGTCGTACTCCGCCGAAGCGATCTTCCGCAGGATGCGGCGCATGATCTTGCCGCTGCGGGTCTTGGGCAGCCCCGAGGCAATGTGGATGACATCCGGCGCGGCGAAGGAGCCGATGGCCTGGCGGACCTGCTCCTTGAGGGCGCCGATGAGCTGTTGGCTGCCCTGCTCGGCGAAGCCGTGGTTGAGCAGCACGTAGCAGTAGATGCCCTGACCCTTGATGGGATGGGGGTAGCCCACCACGGCAGCCTCGGCGACGGCCTCATGGGCCACGAGGGCACTCTCCACCTCCGCCGTGCCCAGGCGGTGGCCGGACACGTTGATCACATCGTCGATGCGACCCGTGATCCAGTAGTAGCCGTCCTCATCGCGACGGGCGCCGTCTCCGGTGAAGTAGAAGCCCGGGTACTGGGTGAAGTAGGTCTCCCGGAACCGCTTGTGGTCCCCATGCACGGTCCGGGCCTGGCCCGGCCAGGGGGCGCCCAGGCAGAGGGCCCCGGAGACGCCATTGCCCTCGATGGGAACGCCCGTGGCGGGATCCACGATCACCGGCTTCACGCCGAAGAAAGGCAGGGTGGCCGACCCGGGTTTCGTGGGCGTGACGCCCGGAAGGGGCGTGATGAGGATGCCGCCGGTTTCGGTCTGCCACCAGGTGTCCACGACGGTGCAGCGGCCATCGCCCACCACGTCGTGGTACCAGCGCCAGACTTCAGGGTTGATGGGTTCGCCCACGGTGCCCAGGATCCGCAGGGATTTGCGACTGTACTTCTTGATCCAGTCATCCCCGGCCTGGGCCAGGGCGCGCAGGGCCGTCGGGGCCGTGTAGAAGATGTTCACGCCCAGATCGTCGATGATCTGCCAGTAGCGGCCGGCGTCCGGATAGAGCGGCGTGGATTCGAAGATCACGGAGGTGGCGCCGTTCGCCAGCGGGCCGTAGACAATGTAGCTGTGGCCCGTTACCCAGCCAATGTCCGCGGCGCAGAAGTAGATGTCCTCAGGGTGGTAATCGAAGACCAGCTTGTGGGTGTAGGCGGCGTAGGTGAGGTAGCCCCCGGTGGTGTGCAGCAGGCCCTTGGGCTTCCCGGTGCTGCCCGAAGTGTAGAGGATGAAGAGGGGATCCTCCGCGCCCATCCACTCGTTGGTGCAGGTGGAGCGCTGCTTCGCCGCCTCCTCGTCAAGCCACAGGTCACGGCCCGCCTCCATGTGGACATCGCTGTCGGTCCGTCGGGCCACCAGCACGGTCTCCACCAGGGACATGCCTTCGATGGCCCGATCCACGGTGCGCTTAAGGGGCACCTTCTTGCCGCCGCGCAGTCCCTCGTTGGCGGTCACCACCACTTTGCAGCGGGCATCCACGATACGGTCCCGCAGGGCCTCGGCGGAGAACCCGCCGAAGACCACCGAATGCACAGCCCCGATGCGGGCACAGGCCAGCATGGTGTAGACCAGCTCAGGGATCATCGTGAGGTAGAGGCACACGCGATCACCCTTCTTGACGCCATGGTGCAGCAGCACGTTGGCCACCCGGGCCACGTTGTGCTTCAGGTCGCGATAGGTGATGTGGGTGTACTGACCAGGTTCATCCTGGGCCCAGATGAGCGCGGTCTTGTCGCCCAGGAGGGGCAGGTGCCGATCGACGCAGTTGAAGCAGGCATTGATGCGGCCACCCGAGAACCAGGAGAAGTCCACTTCGTTGTAGTCCGCATCGAAGACCGATTGCCAGGGATGGAACCAGGTCAGGGTCTTGGCCTGTTCGCCCCAGAACCACTCGGGATTGTCCAGGGACAGCCGGTAGAGTCGCTGGTACTCCTCCATGGTCTTGATGTGGGCCCGCTCCCGGATGTGCGGCTTCACGGGATAGAGGTCTTCGGACATGGGTCAGCTCCGTGCCAAGGTGGTGGGGAAAGGTGCTGGGGAAGAAAAGGATCGGAAGCGGGCGGGCCTAAAGCTTCCAGGGAGGTTCGCGCGAAGTTGGAGGTTAAGGGTGGCGACCATTTTCCGGCCCACCCGGATGCTTGTCCAGCATTCGTTGTCCGGGGATGGTGGTCAGCCCGGCAGCTTCCTGTTCGGGCAGCGTGGAAGGAGAAGGCCGGGGAATGGATCCCTCCACTCGCCCGGCCCCTTTCCGTGCTCTGACGACGGGGCCGCCAGAGAATCAAGTCAGTGCTGGTAGGTCGTGATATCGCGATCCTTGGTTTCCTTCAGGAAGAGCGCGCCGATCACCACCGTGATGAGGGCCACGATGATGGGATACCAGAGTCCGTAGTAGATGTTGCCTTTCAGGGCCACCATGGCCGTGGCGATGAGGGGCAGCATGCCGCCGAACCAGCCATTGCCGATGTGGTAGGGCAGGGACATGGATGTATAGCGGATGTTAGTGGGGAAGAGCTCCACCAGGAAGGCCGCGATGGGCCCGTAAACCATGGTCACGTAGATAAGGAAGATGAACAGGATCAAGAGGGTCATCGGGTAGTTGACCTTGGACTTGTCGGCTTCCTTGGGATAACCCAGATCGTTCAGGGCCTTCTTGAGGGAAGCTTCAGAGGCCGCGCTCCAGCCTTCGACGCGCACCGAGGTGTTCAGGCCCGTGGTGGGATTCTTGCCCTGGATGGTGGCGACGACCTTCTTGCCTGGCTCAGGAGCGATCTTGTTGAAGTTGAGGCCCTGCTTGCCGAAGAAATCATTCACCCGGTCCAGCTCTGAGAACTTGCTCCAGGGCCCGACGAAGAGGTTGAAGGTTTCATCGGCGGGGTTGCCCGCCACGGTGATCACGGTGCTGTACTGGAAGGTCTCAAGGGCCGGATTCACGTAGTGCGTGAGCGCCTTGAACATGGGGAAGAAGGTGAGGGCGGCGATGAGGCAGCCAGTCAGGATGATCTTCAGGCGGCCGATCTTGTCCGACAGCCAGCCGAAGAAGATGAAGAAGGGCGTGCCCAGCAGCAGCGAGGCACCGATGAGCATGTAGGTCGTCTGGTAGTCGAGCTTCAGCGTGATCTGCATGAAGAACAGCGCATAGAACTGGCCCGTGTACCACACGACACCCTGGCCCGCAGTGGCGCCCAGGAGGGCGAGCAGCGCGTACTTGTTGTTGGGATACTTCAGGAAGCTGTCGCTGAGGGGCGCCTTGGAAGTCTTGCCCTCGGCCTTCATCTTCGTGAAGACCGGGGATTCGTGGAGCTTCAGGCGGATCCAGACGGACACGCCGAGCAGGAAGATGGACATCCAGAAGGGAATGCGCCAGCCCCAGGAAGCGAAGGCTTCCTTGGTCATGGCGGCCCGGCA
>JANYLR010000032.1 GCA_025363715.1 Holophagaceae bacterium
GCTGAAACGCCGCCTCGTGGGGTGGCTCAACTCCACCTCCCCGCTTCCCAACTTCAATACCTTGCTCATCCCATTTCCTTCCCTGCCCCGACAGAAGACTCTTAAGTTTCTCCTGTCTCAAGAAGCTTGGCGCGGGGGGGATCAGCTTTTATCGGTGTTCATCTGTGTTCATCGGTGGTTCCATTTTGTCTTTTCTCTGTGTCCTCTGCGGCCTTCTGTGTCTTCTGTGTTCCCGCTTTTCTGGCAATTGAATTGTGGAGCGTGCCCCTGCTACCACTGTTCAAGGAAGGCCTGGGCCTCGGCCTCGGCGGCGGGGGACAGGTGGGCGAAGCGCATGAGCCGGTCGTTGAATTCGTAGTGCAGCTCGCGATTCTCCTCCAGCAGCAGCTCCAGCTGCTCCCGGTGGATGGCCTCGTCGGTGAGAAACCGCCAGTAGATGGCATCGGCGATCTCCTTGCACCCCCGGGTCTTGGCCTCCCAATGGGTGCGGAGGATGGTGCGCCACCCGACCTTCCGCATGCCGCCATCCAGGGCGATGGCCTCCTGCCAGACCGGGCCCGCCCAGGCCTGGACCAGCTCCACGGCCCGCTCCTCATCCCGCTGGCCCAAGCTGAGCACCAGCTCCCCCAGGTCGTACATGACCGTCTCGAAGGCGAAGGCCAGGCCTCGCCGCAGGGCCATCCGGGCATAGTGCATGAGGTGACGGACGGCCTCGTGCATCCGCTCCGGCGCCAGATGCAGCGACTCGATGAGCAGGCGGTAGTGGTACGAAAGGTTCTGGAAGCGCCGGAGGTCCCCTTCTTCGATGGCATCGCGGAGCAGGGTGTTGAAAGTCATCACGTGCAGTTCCACCGCGGGCACCGCATGGGCGGCAAAGGCCAGCCGGGCCGTGTCCACCAGCTGTCCCGCCAGCTCGGACAGCAGCTCGTGCTGCCGCCGGGTGGAGACCTCGGCCACCTTGAGGATCTGCGCCAGCACATAGGCCTCGGGCCAGACTCGCTCCCGGATGAGATAGGCCTGGCCTTCCCTGGCCAGGCCCGGCACGAACCAGGGCCTCGAGCTTCGCCACGCCGAGGCCTCGCGATCGGTGCAGGCGATGATGCCGGCCAGCATCGAATGCAGGGCTTTCAGGGCGAGCAGGACCAGCTGTCGATCCCCCCGGGCCATCCCCGTGAGGGCCACGTTCGTCACCACGTCAATGGTTTCGAAGAACTCATCCTTGTTGGCCTCGATGCGCCGCCCCTGCGCCAGCTCCTGGAGGCACCGGAGCCCCTTCCGGCTGAGCATGGGCATGAAGTAGCTGGGCCGGAGGAAGCGGCTGATCCCGTAGAGGTAGGGCAGGATCCCCGCCAGGACCACCAGGTAGATGCAGGCGACAGCCCAGATGCCGAAGCGGACGAAGGGATGTCCGGACGGAAAGAAATGCAGCGACATCACCAGCAGGTTGCCGATGATGAAGACCGACAGGCCGCCCACGATCAGCGGATGGGTGACGTAGAGCTTCACCAGCCGCGGGGTGTAGAGGTTCGATGTGAGGGGCAGGATCAGCGCGATGCTGGTCATCACCACGGCCATGATCTGGTTCAGGGTGCGGCTGGCCGTGGAGAAGCCGAGCGGCTCGAAGTCCCGGGTGCCACCGTACTGGGCCGTGAGGAGACCCAGGGCCGCCGCCGCCAGGAAACAGCCGGCAGTGACCACCGCGGGACGGTGACCGCTCCAGAACCTTCCAGTCCGCGCTGCTGCCATGCCCCCCTTTCGGCCGGGGGACCGATCCAGCTGAATCCCCACCGCCTTGCCAGCCCAGCCCACCCTTGGGATGCTGGTGGAGCCGGGCTACCCCCTTTTTCCCTGGCCCTGCTTTCCCGCAAACCCCGCCCCTGCCAGGAGCCCCCATGCACCCGCTGACCCGATCTGCCTTCGTGACGGCACTGCTCAGCCTGGGCCTGCCCCTGCTCCCCCAGACCACCGCCCCCAAAACGCTCCCTCCGGAGGTCGCCGAGCTGTCCAATCAGGCCTTCGCCGAGATGCAGAAGAAGGCTTATGAAGCCGCCCTGCCCCTCTACGAGAAGGTGCTGGCGCTCGCTCCGGACCGGGCGGAGCTCTGGAACGAGTACTCCGTCTGCCTGAAACACCTGCGGCGCCTGCCCGCGGCGGCGCGGGCCGGGTGGCGCGCCATCCAACTGGACAAGAGCCACGCCATGCAACTCTGGTACGCCCAAGCCAACGTCCTGCTGGATGCCCGGGAATGGAAAGCCGCCCAGGCCTGCCTGGAACGCGTGGAAGCCCTGCACAAGGACCGCCCCTTCGTGGCCAAGGCCTGGCTGAACCTGGCCTTCCGCATGCTGGCCGCCGGGGCCTCCGAAGGTGTCGTGGACAGCTGCCGCCGGGCCACAAATTTAGACCCCACCAGCTCCCTGGCCTGGATCGACCTGGGCCAGGCCCAGGCCTGCACCGGGGGCGATCCCAAAGAGGCGCTCGCCAGCCTGGGGAAGGGTCAGGCCCTCGCCAAGGCCCAGAAGGACCCCCAGCGGGCCGAGTACGCCAAGCGGCTCATCGACGGGCTCGCGGCCAAGGAGACGCTGTGGCCGCCGGTCACCGTGGGCCAGGCCTGGCAGACCCTGCCCGCCCCCCTGGTTCGTCTACCGGAGGGCGATGCCCGGAAGGTGGCCCTGCCGGCCCTGGTGGACCACCACTACATCCTGCCGGGCGGCACCACCCTATCCCTGTCCGTGCCCGAAGCCTGGACCGAGACCTTCGCCCAGAATCGCCCGGAAAACCTGTTCTCCGTCCACTTCTCCCAGCCGAGCAAGGAGGGCTTCAAGGTGCTGTTCAGCCCCCTCTCCGGCAGCGGCAATCCCCTCGGCGTACAGGCGACCACCAACAGTGTGGCCAAGGAGCTGCTGTCCACCTCCCTCGAAACCGAGCTGCCCCTCCACGAACTGACCACCCCCACCATGAAGGGCTGGTGGGTGCTCTCCACCAATAAGAAGGCCGCCCCCGGCATCCCAGTCAAAGGCGAGTACCGGCACCTGCTCAGTCTCCAGCTGGACGTGAGCGGCCAGCAGTGCGTGGGGACCGTGCTAATGAATTCGAAAGCGCCGGAGATCCTCGATACCTGTCTGGCGGTGTTTGGGTCGGCGAGGAAAGTTGGATCCGCGGGTAAAGACTAGATAGGCCCATCCACCTTGAAACACATCCTCTTCATATGCAGTCAGAATCGGCTCCGCAGCCCAACTGCTGAGAAAATTTTCTTTGGTCGACCAGGGATCGAAGTTGCGTCAGCTGGATTAAACCCCGATGCTGTGAATCCGCTTTCAAGCGACCTCCTCAAATGGGCGGATGTTGTATTCGTGATGGAGAAGTCTCACCGCAATAAGCTCACTAAGAAGTTCAAGACCTTCCTCACCAGTCAGCGTGTCATTTGTCTCGATATCCCAGATCTCTTCGAATACATGGACCCAGTGCTCGTCCAGCTCCTCGAAGAAAAGGTCAGCCCATTCCTGGCGCGATATGGGGGTGAGCCGTCATGATGGGCCTAACCCTCCGTTCAAGTCGGACCCTGCCGGCATTGCCTTCCGCTCTCTCTCAGCTTCTCGGTTCCTCGCCTTCGTTCAGTACCTCTGTACAGGCGTGGCCGGTTAGCTTCATTCGTTAGGCCGCCTGTCCAGGCTCTCAAATCCAAGGCCGTATTTTGATCCCATCCGTGAATTTCCGGTCTGCCTATTCACCTTCCCTGGTGTACTAGCTCTACAGTTCGTTCAGCAATTACATCCTTCTCAAATCGGATTAGACGGTTTCAACACTAGTTGAATCGCATCGTCCAAGTCTAGTTAGGCGAACCCCGCTCCCTCGTTCTTTTTCAATCCAGCCTGCTGGTGGTGCCCCTTCCCTTCTCCCGCCTGTCAGGGTGGTCCGCTGCGGCGGCCTCTGTCGCCCTGAGTGACCCACCCAGGCATTC
>JANYLR010000069.1 GCA_025363715.1 Holophagaceae bacterium
CTGCCTCCTCAATAGGGGGAACCAACCACTGATGTAGCAGGGCTGTAATCAGGCTTTTATCGGTGTTTATCGGAGTTCATCGGTGGCTAAGCTTCCTTAGCCTTCGGTGGTTCTAGGAAAATCCTAATGAACCACCGATAAACACCGATGCACACCGATAAATAACACTCCTGGTCCAGTGGATGACAGATCCGGTGCGGCACTTAAGTGCTTCAGGCGCCGATACCCTTCACCGGTCTGCCAGCAACCAGGCGGTGGCCAGCACGAGCCTGGCCATGCGCTTCACCTGCTGAGGATCGAGCTTTTCCAGGGTGTCGCCGGGCTTGTGGTAGTCGGGGAAGTAGCTGCCGAAGAAGCGCACGAAGGGTACGTGGCGTCGCGCGAAGTCGCGGTAGTCGCTGCCGCCATTCCGGCCATCGGTCCAATCCAGATGCAGGGACATGCCGGTGCCGCGACCAGCCTGTGCCAGGACGGGGCCGAGCTCCCGGTGGGCCGAGGATAAGCCAGGCTCGGCGAAGTGGGCGGGATCCAGGCCCTCGAAAAACACCTTGGGATCCTTCAGGCCCGAGTCCGCCGCCAGGGTCTGCAGCTCTGCCGGCGTCGAGGGGTGGCCGATCATGTCCAGGTTCAGGTAGGTCTTCGTGGTGGCCAGGGGCCAGCGGGGCTGGCGGGTGTAGTGGCCCGAGCCGAACTTGCCTTCCTCCTCGCCGGTCCAGAAGGCGAACAGGAGCGTACGGCGGGGCCGAACAGGGGTCGCCGCCAGCGAGCGGGCCAGTTCCAGCAGGGCCGCCACGCCGGAGGCGTTGTCGTCCACGCCGGGATGCAGCACGCCGTTCGGCATGCCCAGGTGGTCCATGTGGGCCCCGAGAAGGATGGCCTCCGGCCGCAGGGCCGGGTCCGATCCTTCCAGCTTGCCGATCACGTTGAACCCCCGGAGCTCCCGGAGCCTCCCCCGGATGGTCAAGGTGGCCGCGCCGGTCTCGCTGGTGGTAGCCAGGCCCCGGAACGTCACGGGCAGGGCCACCCGTGCCAAGGGCAGCTCACCGGAGCCGGGGACGCCGCGGGCAGCCAGGAAGTAGGGCAGCAAGGGTTCCCCGCCTTCGGCGATGCGGCGCTCCAGGCCTTCCTCCAGGGCGATGGCAGCCTTGGCGCCCAGCCTCTCCAGCAGGGCCAGCCGAGCGTCGTAGCGATCCGCCGGTCGCGGCGAGTGGTATTTCTCGATCAGCTCCGGCTTTCGCCAGGCCTCGCCGGTCGGGCAGCCCTCCAGAAAGATGACCACCTTGCCCCGCACATCAAGGCCGCGGAAGTCATCGTGGCCCAACGCGGGTTCCTGGATGCCATGGCCGACGAAGACTGCGGGACCGGCGAGGGTTCCGGGCTCGCTGGCGGGGAGGATGGCATCCCGCCCGGCCTGGAAGGTGAAGCTGCCGGAACCGATACGAAGCCGGACCGCGCCTTTTCCGGGGCGGACCTCGCGCATCGGTACGGTTTGCCGGTATGAGGCCCCAAGCGGAGCGAGGCCTATGGCCTTCATCTGGGCTTCGAGATACCTGACCGTGGCCTCCAGGCCTCTGGTGCCGAGGCCGCGACCCTCCCGCCGGGGATCCGCGAGGAAAGCCATATGCCGGAGGAGGCGGGCCGCATCAAGGCCTTCCAGGGCGGCCACCAGCGGTGCGGGCAGCGGCTCCGGGCGGACGGCGCGAATAAAGTCCGCACTCGTCTCCTGAGTGAAGCCGGAGCCCACGAAGAGGAACAGCAGCGTCAGCGAAGGCAGGATCTTCCCCCTCACACCGGGCCCCAGTAGAAGAACAGGGTCGGGGGGATCAGCAGCAGGAAGGCCAGCCCCACGAGGATGAGCATGAGGGGCAGGAACCACCTAGCCCACCGTTCCCAGGGAATCTTCGCCGCGCCCAGGATGCCCATGGTGACGGCGCTGGTGGGCAGGATGGGGTTGATGAGCTCGGAGAGGGCGAAGCTGTAGACGCAGGTCTGGCGCGTGATGCCCACCAGGTCCGAGAGGGGTGCCATGACGGGCATGGTGAGGGCGGCCTGGGAGGTGCCTGAGTGGATGAAGAAGTTGATGACGCACTGCACCAGGAACATCACCTGGGCGGTCATGGCATGGGGCAGTACGCGGATGGCGTTCGAGCCGTAGAGCAGCAGGGTATCCATGATGCGGGCGTCATTGGCGATGACCAGCAGGGCCCGGGCGCAGGCCACGATGAACACCACGCCCACCATATCCTTGGCCCCCGCGATGAAGTGCTTCGCGATGGTGCTGGGTCCCATGCGGCTGATGAGGCCGATGAGGATGCCCATGCCCAGGAAGAGGGCGGCGATGGGCTCCAGGTACCAGTGGTGCTTCAGCACGCCCCAGACCAGCAGGATGAGGGCCGCCAGGAAGGTGAGCAGGGCGAGGATGTGGGAGGTGTTCCAGGTTTCCTCGGCTCCACCCGAGGCGTGGGATTCGCGGGCCAGGTCCAGATCGCGGACGGGGCTCAGCTCCGGGTTCTTCTTGATCCTGGCGGCGTAGATCATCACGTAGGCGATGACCACACCGGTGGCCACCACCCAGGCGCAGACCCGGTAGCCCAGACCCGAGTAGATGGGCACGCCCGCGATGCCCTGGGCCACGCCCACGGTGAAGGGGTTGAAGAAGGCGCAAGCGAAACCCGCCGCGGCCCCCAGGAAGGGGATGGCGGTGCCCACGAGGGAGTCGTAGCCCAGGGCCCGGGACAGGGCGATGAAGATCATGACCAGGGGGATGAGCTCCTCGGCCATGCCGAACACGGCCCCGGCCAGGGAGAACACGGTCATCAGCACGGGGATGAAGAGCATCTCCAGCACCGGATGGCGGCGCACATGGACCGTGAGCCGCTTGATGCCCTGCTCCACGGCGCCGGTCTCCTGGAAGATACCGAAGCTGCCACCGATGATCAGCAGGAAGGAGATGAGGCCCGCTCCGTCCAGGAAGCCCTTGATGGGGGCCAGGAAGAGGGTCTGGAGGCCCAGGTGGACCTTCGGCAGCCGCTGGAAGGTGCCGTCCACGGGCACCTTCAACTGGCTGCCATCCGGCAGCACCTTCACGATGCGCTGGAACTCGCCGGAGGGGACCAGCCAGGACAGGATCAGCACGAGGACGATGAGGGCGCCCACGATCACCAAGGTGTGGGGCATCTTGAGCCCCGGCATCGGAGGCTTAGGGCTAGCGTCCTGCGGTTGGTCGTTCACTCGAACATCCCCTTGGCCAACAGCTTGCCCGCTTTCATCAGCAAACGCCCCTTGGCGATGACGGTGCGGACTTCCAGATCCTTGGGATCCAGCAGGACCAGGTCGGCGTCCAGCCCCGGCGCCAGGCGCCCCTTGGCCTTCAGTTTGAGGATGCGGGCCGGGTTGGCGGTGATGACCCGGAGGGCGGTCTCCAGGGCGATGCCCTCCTCCTGCACGGCCTTGCGCACGGCCGGGAAGAGCGAAGTGACCCGGCCCACGGAGATCTCCTGCAGGCGGCCGTTGCGGTCCCAGTCCGGCAGGCTGCCCTGGCCGTCCGAGGTGAAGGTGATCTGGCCTGGATCCACCTCGGCCTCCAGCATCAGGCGCAGGGCCCGGCCGCAGGGGATCTCGCCATCCTCGAGGTACGAGGAGAGGGTCGAGGTCGTGAAGTCCACGAAGCCCCCGCCCTTGGCGAAGGCGATGCCCTCTTCAAAGAGCCGCGGATTGCGGTTGATGTGGGTGGGCCACATCTGGCTGGGGGGAAGTTCGGTTTCGGCGAGGACGCGGCGCAGGAAGTCCAGACCCCGGGGCCCATCCCCCAGGTGGACATTCACGATCCCAGCCTTGCCGGACAGCATGCCGCCCCGGCGGGCCATGGCCACCACCTGGACGAAGGCTTCGAAGGTGGGCTGGCTGGAGCGGTGATCCGAGAGGGCCACTTCGCCGGCGCCGATGACCTTGTCGATGAAGAGCAGATCCTCTTCGAGGCTGGGCATGAGGGTGCGCAGGGGCAGGCCGTACGAGCCCGAGTAGACGAAGGTGCTGATGCCTTCTTCCTCCAGGCCCTTGGCTTTGGCGAGCAGGCCCGCCATGTGCCGGGTGTAGCCGTCCGTGCCCAGGCAGCCGACCACGGTGGTGACGCCGCCCCGGATGGCATCCGTGAGGGGCAGCCCAGGGGTGCGGGTGGCGAAGCCGCCCTCGCCGCCGCCGCCCATGATATGCACGTGGCCATCGATGAAGCCGGGCGTGGCCACGAGGTTCCGGGCCTCGATCACCTCGCAGTACTTGCGGGGGATGCGGATATCCGGCTCCATGCGGAGGATCTTCCCGCCACCGAGGAGCAGGTCGCAGCGGCCAGCGGCTTCAGGGGCGTAGATTTCGGCGTTCTTGATGAGCAGCAGCATGGGAACTCCAGCCGGGCCGGGCCCGGGACGTTCAGAAGAGGCGGGACACGGGCAGGTCGGCGCCGGGCCGGGCCAGCTCACGGAAGCCGGGGTAGCCATAGAGCCCGTAGAGCAGGCAAGGCTCCAGCACCTGGACGGCGCGGCGGGCCAGTTCCTGGTCCAGGGGCACGATGAGCGTTCCGGCGGGCAGCTCCACCTCGGCCAGGGGGCGGCGCTCGACGATCTGTCGATCCTTGTAGCGCTGGTACAGCTCGTCGTAGGGCTCTTCGATCCGGAGCAGCTGGACGCGCTCGACCTTGGCTCGGCGCGGAACCACCAGGCTTTCCCAGGACAGGCCCTGGGCTTCCAGGACGGGGATGAACTTCGCGGCGGCGGTCCCCTCAATGGCGTAGGCCCGGGGCGTGGGCACGCTGCCCTTCACCACCAGGTCGGTCATGGCCATGGCGGTGGGGACATCGATGGTCTTCCCCGTGGTGGCCTCGCGAACCTTTACGACGCTCACCTTGCCGCCGACATTGGCCCAGAAGGTGTTGGTGGCGATGAAGGGGGGCAGCGGCTCCCGGCGGGCCCGCTCGGCCAGTTTGAATATCCGGTCGCGCCAGGGACGATCGCCCAGGAGGTGGCGGTAGAGGATGCGGTAGCCATCCACTCGCTCGCCCAGATCTGCTGAGGGATCGGCAGAGCGGTGGCGCACGCCAGCCTCGATGATGAAGGAGAGGGCGCCCAGGGTGCCCATGCCGTTCCGGCCGTCGTCTACCTCGGAGGTGGAGGGCCGGATTTCCTCGTCCGGCGGCGGGCCGCCCACCAGGTAGCGCCGGTAGGCGTGCCCGGCCTTCTGTTGCAGGGGCGCAGCAGTGTCCACGGCCTCCAGGGCGGCGGCCTTCAGGTAGTCGGGGATCAGGGGGTGGTTGCAGGCGTCCATGGTGATGACGGGCCAGGCCTCCCAGCCCTTCTTGGCGTAGTCCTCGCCGTCCCGGCCGAACTCGTGGCTGTCCACCGCCAGGTGGGGACGGATGCGGCGGGCCACACGATGGAGGGCCCGGGTCTCGGGCTGGGCCAGCAGCAGGTGATCGCGGTTGAGATCGGCCCCCGCTCCGTTGACGCGCCGGTGGGCCTCGGCGCCATCGGGATTGAGCATGGGCAGCAGGTAGAGATCCACATCCTCGGGCAGGAGGGCGGGGCGCGCGGCGATGTCGCGCACCAGGGTGAGCAGGGCGTCCTTGCCCGCCACCTCGTCCCCGTGCTGCTGGGCGTAGTAGAGCACCCTGAAGCGGGCCTTCGCGCCGCCCCGGTTCAGCCGGACCAGGAAGACCTTCCGTCCCTGGGTGCTGCGGATCTCTTCCGTGACCGTGATGAATCCTGGCCGGGCCACTCCCTCGAGGAAGGCGGTCATCTCCGCGTATGACACGGTGCGGCGCATGGTGCGGTGATCAGCGGGGAAGGGGGCTTCCACCGCGCTTGCGGACAGGGCAAGCAGCAGGATCGCGCCGGCAGATCGGAGGATCCCGGCGGCGCGGTTCACTGGGCGACCTTGCGGGTGGCCAGATCGATGGACTGCCCGGCGCGGAGGACGTGGATCTTGAGGTCGCGGAAGGACGCGCCGTGGAGGGTTATGCCTGCGGGATCGAAGACCATCACGGAGCGCTCGCCCAGCACGGTGGCTCGGCCCTGCTTCACCACCAGGGCCGTGGCCTCGTCGATGCCCAGGCCCAGGTGGTCCGGGCGCTCCATGATCACGCTGAAGAGGCGGTTTTCCCGGCCCCGGCGCAGGAAGTGCTGGTCCACGATCACGCCGGGCGGCAGGAAGCCCATGCCTTCGCGGGTCTGGTAGGCGCCGGGGCCGAACTCGGAGAGGGCTTCCTTCCCCTGGCGGTCGACGCCCGTGAGCATGATCCGGGACATGATGGCGGCGCCCGCGCTGGTGCCGCCCACGCAGGCCCCGGCCTCATAGCGTTCGCGGATGACCTGCTGGAGGGGCGTGCCCACGATCTTGTCCCCCACTCGGCCCTGGTCCCCCCCCGAGAACCAGAAGCCGGTGCAGTGCTTGGCCTGATCGAGAATGTCGGGACGGGAGGCATCCTCCCGGGCGCGGACGTCTAGCGGGACGAAGACGAGCCCCGCCTTCTCGAGATCCTCCTTCCATTCCTTCAGCGCGCCGTCCGGATCGCTGGTGGAGGTGGGGATGATGCCCACCACGCCGCCCTTGCCGCCTGAGGCCTGCAGGAAGGCATCCATGATCGACTGCGGCATGCCGCCACCGCCCACGATGACCAGGGTGCCCTGGGGGGGTGCTGCCAGCTCGCTCGCGCCTAGCCCAGTGCAGGCCAAGGCGAGGAGGAGAAGTAGTTTCTGCATTGGGTTCATTCCATCACCGAACGGCGGAGCAGTTGCTAGACGCTCCGCCGCTCGGGGTAGGTACCGGTCGTTGGAAGGATCAGAACAGGAGCTTGGCGCCGAGGCGGAAGGTTCGGGGCTGTTCCTGATCGAGGATGACGGCATAGAAGGCGCTGCCGAAGCGTTCGCCCCTGGAGGTCACCGCCGCGTCGTTCAAGACGTTGAAGATGTCCCCGAACACTTCGAAGGAGTGCTTCTTGCCGAGGGCGAACCGGTGGGAGACGCGCAGGTCGAGCAGGCGTCGGGCGTCATAGGTGCTGGTGCCGAGCGGTTCGATATTGATGAAGTAGCGCTCACGGTTCGTCAGACGGTTGGTCTGCATGTACCGCGTGTAATGGAGGCCGCTGAGGTAGACGAAGCTGGCGTTGAACCGGGTCCCCCAGGGTGCCTTGTACGATGTGCGCAGCTTGACTTCGTCGTCGTTGTAACCGGGCAGCTTGCCTTCGCTGTTGTACATCGTGCCGATCCACTCCCGGCCTGATGAGTACCCGTTTGATTTCAGGAGGTTGCCCTTGTTGCTGGCCTTGGTAACGCTGAAGGCCATGTCCCAGTTGGCCGTGAAGTGGCCGTCCACGGAGATCGTGGTGGCGGAGTAGGTCCGTTTGGCGCTGGCATCATTGGTGATGAAGTAGTCGTGGGTGCCATCTGCGTTCACCCCTGGCCGGTTGAAGGTCAGGACTTCCCCGGTCAGGGGATTGGTCACTGACGTGGTGCTGGCGGACAACGGCAGGCGGTCGTAGCGGGCCAGCAGGTCCTTGCCGTCGCGCCGGACATGGCTGGCGGCAACAGCCCAGTTCTTGTTGATCCTCTTTTCGACCGCGAACTGTACCTCGTCAAAATAGGGATGACGGACGTTCGGATCGAGGGTGCTCTGCTCAGACACCGCGTTCCGGTAGTTGTCAGCGGTGAAGGCAGGCAGGGGGTACTCGGCCAGCGGGTTGGCCAGATTGTGGAGCACCACCACCTGCGCATCATCAAAGTTGGGCCACCAGTATCTCTTCTCAAGAGGGTAGGCACCGGGAATGGCGCGGTCGTAGTTGGCGCCGGAAAGGCCGTCGTAGTAGCGGCCGAAGTGGGCCTTCAAAGCTAGAGACTTGGCTGCATCGGGGGTCCAGGAGAGACCGAACCGGGGAGCTACGGTGTTGGTCTCCCAGAGCTGGCCGCCCTTGAACTGCTCGAAGCGCACGCCGGGCCGAAGGACCAGTTGGTCGTTGACCGTCCACACATCCTGGATGAAGAAGGTGTTTCGTTGCAGGAAGGTGTCGAAATCCCAGCCGCCACCGACCTGGACATAATCCGTGTAGACCGTGTCGCCGTCTGCCAAGGCATTCAGGGAAATACCGCCGGGGTACCAGGTCCTCTCCTTGTCCCTGGCACGGTCGAGGTCCAGGCCGAACTTCAGGGCGTGGGAGCCGCTGCCGGCCTGGATGAACCAGTCCAGCGACGCCAGCAGGCCCAGGCGGCTGCGGGTGTTCTGGAAGGCCTGGTAGGCATTGTTCATCTGGTCGAAGCCGACGTAGTTCGCATAGCCGGCGATGGCGGGATTCACGGGCACGCCCCCGTCGACGTAGAGCGAGTAGGCCTCGCCATTGTAGGCCTTGTGATCGTCGATGCCGTCATAGCCACTGGCCCGCAGCGTCAGCACCATATTACTGTTGAGAGTCTGCAACCACTCGATGCCATAGGTGAAATTCGGACCATCCTGTTTGCGGGTGGCCTCGGCCGCGAGGGTGCGGCTCGCGCCACGGTGGTCCGTCCGCACGGTGTCGTAGTCCATGAAGAGGGAGAGCGTCGACTCGGGCGTAGCCTGCAGAGTCACGTTGGCCATGGCCCGCGGCGTGGAGCGCTTCTCGGACACGGGACTGCCCACCGGTGTGCGCTCGATAGAGATTGCTTCGAGCGACACGAAGTACCAGAGTTTGTCCTTGATGAGGGGGCCCCCCATGTTCAGGGCGAGATCTGAGGCCGTGTCACCGATTTTCCGCGAGATGAGGTCGGGTTGGGAGGGGTCCGCCGTGTTGCGGATCGCGCTCCAGCTGTCCTTCTGGTAATAACCTGCCAGAGAGCCGGAAAATTCGTTGCCCCCCTTCTTGATGATGCCGTTGAAGTAGGCACCCGAGAATCCGCCAAACTCTGCGCCGGCGCCGATGCCACCGATCTGGACTTCCTCAAACCAGTCCGGGTTGACCTGCACCCAGGCCTGGCCGGCGGAGGAGTCGCCAACGTTGATGCCATTGATCAGGTAGGCATTGGCGTTATCGCGGTCGCCACCAAAGCCCGAGGCCGACACGCGGGCGCCCGAGGAGACCGTCAGGTTGATACCGGGTGTCAGGGCGGCGATGGCCGCGATGTCCCGTTTGATAGGCAGGTTCTCGATGTCTTCTGCCCTGAAGTTGCGAGTGGTCGTTGAAGCCATCTCCTCGCGGCTGGATTGCCCTACCACCTCGACCACGGCGGAGGCCTCGGGGGCCAGGCGGAAGTCCACCACGGTGGTCTTGCCGAGTTCGGCGATCTCGCTGACCTTCCGGGTGGGGAAGCCCTTGGCCTCGACCACGATCGAGTAGCGTCCCGGGGGGAGCATCGGGAGGCGATACCGACCATTCTCGGCGGTCGCAACGGTACGGCTGCCTCCGATGAGTGAATCGGAGCTCACCCGTACCAACGCTCCCTGGACGGGCTTGCCGGTGTGGTCCACCACCGCGCCGGAGAGGGCCGAAGTGGTGGTGCCCTGGGCCATGAGGGCCACGGGGGCCCCCACGAGCGCCAGAACGAGCGCACTGAATCTGGAACTGCCAGACGTTCTAGCCATCACGCCTCCGAAGGTGAATGAAGTTGGGTTGGTGACCAAAAAGTAATGCTTCTGTAGGGAGCGAGTCAAGTTTTTTTTCATTCAAGGTGAAACCAGTCGACCGCTCTCCATCCCGGCCGTTCGAACCCGTCAGGGAGCAGAGACTCCGTCGCGGTATCAGGTCTTGGCGAACTTCTTCTGGGCCACCCGCTCCACTTCCCGCAGCTTGGCGAGGGCCTTCTGGGGGGCCTGGCTGGCGATGGAGGTGGCGATGGCGTGGGCCAGGACCCCGAAGGCGGTCACGCTGTGGGAGAAGAGCAGGTTCTCCCCGGGGATGGGCAGGACCAGGTTGGCCGACCGGGCCAGGGGGGAATTCAGGCTGTCCGTGAAGGCCAGGACGGGGACGCCCCGCCTCCGGGCATAGGCGGCGGCATCCAGGGTCTCCTGGGTGTAGGGATTGATGCTGATGGCGATGAGGAGGTCCTTGCTGTCCAGCATGCCCACCTGGGTGGCGAAGTCGGCGGGATTGCCCTCCATCACCGGCAGGCCCGTGTTGATGAGGAGGTAGGCCAGCTGCCGGGCCATGAGGGCGGACACGCCATCCCCGATGGCCAGACGCAGGCGGCTGCCCTTGATCTGCTTCACTACCCTCTGCAGGAGGTCCTCGTTCACGGCCTTGACCAGGGTGTCGATGTTCCGCACATCCCGCCGGGCCACTTCCAGGAGCGTGGCAGAGGCCTGCACCGGGGCCTGCAGCAGCTGCTCCCCCCGTCCGTAGTGCTTCTTGGCGGCGGTGACGAGGGCCTTGCGCATCTCTAGGTAGCCCGAGTACTCGAGCTTCTTGGCGAAGCGCACCACGGTGGCCACGCAGGTGCTGGATTTCTCTGCCAGCTCCTCCACGCCCCAGAGGGGCGCCTCGTGCATGTTGGCGATCAGGCAATCCGCGATCTGCCGCTGGCTGGGGGACAAGCCCTGGGCGCTGTGCAGGCGGTTGAGAAGGGGGTTTTTCGAGGCGGACATGGGATGCAGGATAGCGCGGTCATCAAGCGGGCTGAATCGAGTCGGCTCCCACGAAGGTGGCCAGTCGCTCCAGGGCTTCGTCCAGGCCGCGTTTCCGGGCCTTGGTGGCCTTGACGCCGGGCTCCCACCAGAGGCCCTTGATCTCCAAGAGATCTCGGTCGCGGTGCAGCTTCGGATCAAGCCGGCCCACGAGGCGGCCGTTTTCCAGGATGGGGAGGACGAAGTAGCCATACTGGCGCTTGGGTTCGGGCACGAAGGCTTCGAAGCGGTAGTCGAAGCCGAAGCGGCGCAGGGCCCGGGCGCGGTCCCGGAGGATGGGATCGAAGGGGCAGAGGAGGCGCGTGCGCTCGGTTGGCTCGGGCAGCCGCGCCAGCCGCGCCTCCCAGTCCGCCAGGGCGAAGGCGGGGCGGATCTCCCCATCGGCGCCTTCGACCTGAACGGGGACGATGCGCCCCTCCCTCTCCGCGGCAGCGCACCAGGCCCGGGCTTCCGGTGCCTCGATGGCGTCGAAGAAATCCGCCAGCTCCTTGGGGGTGAACACCCAGAGCCGCTCGGCGGCGGCGGCGCAGGCCCACTCCAGGTGTCCGCCCGCGTCAGGGCAGGGCAGGCCGTGATGCTCCGGCAGCACCCGTTCCGTGAGGTCATAGAGTTTCTGGAACCCCTCCCGGCGGGGGATCATGAGCTCGCCGCTGCGCCATAGGAAGTCCAGGGCGGCTTTCTGGGGCTTCCAGCCCCACCAGGGCCCACGCTTCTCGGGATGCTCGAAATCCGACGACTTGAGCGGGCCCTCATGCTTGATGCGGGCTTTCACATCCTTCACGACCTGGCCCCCATCGGTGCCGCGGAAGTGGTACTGCCACCAGGCGTGGGCGTGGAAGCGCTCCCGGTCCCGGGCGAAGCGGGGCTTCCAGTGGGGGAACCAGGCCGTGGGGATGGCCGAGGCGTCGTGGGTGAAGCCCTCGAACAGGCTCCGCTTCTCCTCCAGCAGCTTTTTCAGCTGCTCGGGGCGGTAGCCGTCCAGGCGGCTGAACAGCGTGAGGTCGTGGGCCCGGGCCACCACATTGATGGTGTCCACCTGCACGAAGCCCAGGCGCTCGATGAGGGCCTGCAATGAAGCCGTGGTAGCCCTTCGCGCCGGATCGTCCAGTAGCCCCTGGGCCCCCAGGAAGAGACGCTGGGCGGCGGTGGCGGGAATGGTGGGAATGGAAATGGCCACGGATGAACTCGGATGCACACAGATGATGCCGCATCCGTGCTCAACCGTGGTCAATCGCGAAAAATTATTGGTAATTCAGAATCCACGGAGAAAAAGGCGGAACACAGAGGACACAGAAATCCCACAGAGGGACACAGAGAAAAGCGCTGGTCGCGGAAGACACAGAAAAAAGCTGGAAGACACAGAACAATGGCAGGGGCGTCCGTTCCGAAAGCACGGGCTGAATCCCGGGGGCGCCGGGGCCGCGCTTTTGGGACGCGACTTCGGCGCCCCCGGGATCACTTCCGGCCATGCCGGAAGCCGCCTTCGGCGGGCCCGTGCGGCGAGTGCCACGGTCCCTTCCGTGTATTCCGTGGAATTCCGTGCCTTCCGTGACCAGCCAACCTAGAGTGCCTGAGGAACCTTGCAATGGAACCAACCCAAGGCAGTTCTCTGGGTCCTCTGCGGCTCTCTGTGTTCTCTGTGTTCCGCTTTTGATCCCTGATTTCAGGATGAGTCGACCAGTCAGATCTTCGCCGCCAACTCGGCGCCCTGGCGGATGGCGCGCTGGGCGTCGAGTTCGGTGGCTAGGTCGGCGCCCCCGATGAGGTGGATGGATTTCCCTGCGGCCTTCAGGGGCGCCTCCAGATCCCGCACGGAGACCTGGCCCGCGCACAGGATGATGCTGTCCACGGCCAGGCACTTGGAGCCGGCGTCCTTGCCGTTGCGGATCCAGAGTCCCGCATCGTCGATGCGCTCGTAGTGGATGCCGCCCTGCATCTGTACCTTCATGGCCTTGAGGGTGGCCCGGTGGATCCAGCCCGTGGTCTTGCCCAGGTCCGCGCCCATGCGGTCGGTCTTGCGCTGGAGCAGGAAGACCTGCCGCGCGGGCTCCGGTGGCTGGGCCCTGGGGAGCAGGCCGCCCCGGTGGGCATGGAGGCCGTCCACGCCCCATTCGCCCAGGTAGCGCTGCACTTGGGGGGCGTGGTCCGGATGCACCAGGAATTCCGCCACGTCGAACCCGATGCCGCCAGCGCCGATGATGGCGACGGTCTTGCCGGCCAGCCTCCGTCCCGACAGCAGGTCCGGATAGCTGATGACCTTGGGATGGTCGACACCCGGGAGATCAGGTGTGCGGCCCCGGACGCCCGTGGCGAGGATGATGTCGTCATAGTCCGCTAACGCCTCTGCCGTGGCCCGCTCGCCCAGGCGCAGGATTACGCCCGCGGTAGCCAGGCGCCGGCCGAAATAACGCAGGGTTTCGAAGAACTCTTCCTTGCCTGGCACCCGCTTGGCAAGGTTGAGCTGGCCGCCCAGTTCCTGGGCCGCCTCGAAGAGGGTGACCAGGTGGCCCCGCTCGGCGGCGTGGCAGGCGAAGCTCAGCCCTGCGGCTCCGCCACCCACCACGGCGATGCGCCGGGGGCGGAGGGTGGGTTCGAAGACGAGCTCTGTTTCGTAGCAGGCCCTTGGATTCACCAGGCAGGTGGCGCGCTTCTGCTCGAAAACATGGTCCAGGCAGGCCTGGTTGCAGGCAATGCAGGTGTTGATGTCCTCGGCACGATCCTCGGCAACCTTCATCACGAAGTCGGGATCCGCCAGGAGGGGCCTGGCCATGCTCACCATATCGGCGCAGCCACCGGCGAGGATCTCTTCGGCCACCTCGGGCGTGTTGATGCGGTTGGTGGTGACCAGGGGAATGGAGACCTCGCCCTTCAGGCGTCGAGTCACCCAGGCGTAGGCACCCCGGGGCACCATGGCGCCGATGGTGGGCACCCGCGCCTCGTGCCAGCCGATGCCCGTGTTGAGGATCGTGGCACCGGCGGCCTCGACGGCCTTGGCCAGCAGGACCACCTCCTCCCAGGTGCTGCCATCCGGTACCAGGTCCAGCATCGAAAGCCGGAAGACAATGATGAAATTTGGCCCCACGGCTTCGCGCACAGCCTTCACCACTTCCACCGGAAAGCGCATGCGGTGCTCGAAGCTGCCGCCCCAGGCATCCGTTCGGCGGTTGGTGCGGGCGGCGATGAACTGGTTGATGAGGTAGCCTTCGCTGCCCATGATCTCCACGCCGTCGTAGCCGGCCTTCTGGGCCAGGACCGCACAGCGGGCATAGTCGCGGATGGTGGCCCTTACGCCGCGGTTGCTCAACGCGCGGGGCTTGAAGGGCGTGATCGGGCTCTTCACGGCGGAGGGCGCCACGCTGAGAGGGTGGTAGCTGTAGCGTCCCCCGTGGAGGATCTGCAGGGCGATCTTGCCACCAGCTTTGTGGACGGCCTCGGTCACCTTGCGATGTTTGGCCACCTGCCAGGGCCAGGTCAGCTGGGAACCGAAGGGAGTGAGTCGGCCCCGCAGGTTCGGCGCGATGCCGCCGGTGACGATGAGTCCGACGCCGCCACGGGCCCGCTCCGCATAGAAGGCGGCCAGCTTGGTGAAACCGCCCTTGGCCTCCTCCAGGTTCGTGTGCATGGAGCCCATGAGCACGCGGTTGCGGAGCGTGGTGAACCCCAGGTCGAGGGGGGCCAGCAGGTAGGGGTAGGGCACGGGGGCTCCAGGGTGGCTTTGGCCAGTGTAGGACGGCCCGGGGCC
>JANYLR010000072.1 GCA_025363715.1 Holophagaceae bacterium
TGCTGCGTCAGCGGGCTTGGCTCGGGCCTCTGGCCCTCGGAGCTCCGCCCCCGCCATCGGCTGCGCCGATGCGGCCCTATTCGCTGCGCGAATGGTGAACGGTGAACCCGCACCGCCCTGCGCCCACTTCCTTGCCTGGAAACCCTTTGCCATCAATGCAGCCCCTATCGATTACTTGGAGACGCTCCTAATACCTCGGTACGGAAGGGTCAAGCCGGCTGTAGGCCTCGATACCGCCGGCGAGATGGGCCAGATCTTTGAAGCCCGCCGCCTGGAGGAGGCGGAGGGCCTGCATGCTGCGCCCTCCGTGATGGCAATAGGCGGCCAGGGGCCGGTCGGGGTCCAGTTCCCCCAGCCGATCCGCCAGCTCGCCGAGCGGGATCAGGAGCGCACCCGGGAGGCGGGCCCGGTCGTATTCCCAGGGCTCCCGGACATCCAGCACCTGGACGATGGCTGGATCGAGGGCCTGGAAGGTCCGGGCATCGAGATTGGGCCCGGCTTCAAACATGGGGGGCAGACTCCTGGCTGAGCACGCGGCTGCAGATGTGATGGGTGATGACGTCCATGGCCGTCAGGTTCTCCACGCCCGTGGGGACGATGAGGTCGGCCCAGCGCTTGCTGGGCTCCACGAACTCCAGGTGCATGGGCCGGACACTGGATTCGTACTGGTCCATGACGCTTTCGAGGCTGCGGCCCCGTTCGCGGGTGTCCCGCCGAATGCGGCGCAGGATGCGGATATCGGCATCCGTGTCCACGAAGACCCGCATGTCCAGCAGGTCCCTCAGCTCCGGCAAGGCGAAGAGCAGCAGGCCCTCCAGGATCACCACCGGGCTGGGCGGCAGAGGCTCTTCCCAGCCTGTGCGGTCAGACAGGGTGAAGTCGTAGCGGGGTTTCCGGATGCTCTCCCCCCGGCGCAGGGCCGCCAGGTGGGCGGCCATCAGCTCCAGGTCGAAGGCATGGGGATGGTCCCAGTTGATGGGCCGCCCGTCGAAGCGCCCCCTCACCACTTCCAGGGGGGCGTAGTAGGCGTCCATGTCCAGGAGGAGGGGCGCCAGACCCTTCCGCCGGAGCCGTTCCACCAGCTCCACCGCCACCGAGGTCTTGCCGCTACCGGATCCCCCCACGATGCCCACCAGCATCGGCCTGTCCGTCATGACAACCCCCTTGGTTCCATCTTAGGGGCCGTCACGGAAGAACCAGCGCTTTTCTGGTTGTTCCGTTAGGGCCCCTTATGCCGTCCCAGCCATCGGGACGAACGGGCGGTTTTCAGTCGACGGCCTACTTCAAGCCGAGGCCTGCCTCTGCTATGGTTCGGACCATGTCTAGCCGTCGCCTCATCCCAGCCCTGGCCCTCCTGCTGATGGCCGCCGGATGCAGTTCAGAGGATCCCAGGTTGCCGACCAACCTCTATGAGGAAGCTCGGAAACTGAACCTGGAAGGCCGCAGCCTCGAGGCCAGGGCCATGATGAAGCAGCTGACGGAGCGGTACCCGGACACCGAGGCCGCCAAGCAGGCCAAGCGGGATCTCTATCTGATCGAGGCCTTCGTGAACCGGGACATGGCTGACCGCCAGCGGCAGGTCCGGGCCGCCATGAAGCGCATCACCGATGCCCTGATCCGGTACAAAGGCAAGAAGTCCGAATACCCCCCATCCTTGAATGAGCTGGTGCCGGAATACCTGGACCAGGTGCCCGAGGCCCCCTGGGGCCACCCTTTCCTCTACCGTCCCTATGTCGCCCGGCCCATCGAGGAAGTCCAGGTCAAGCGCGGCCCCGCGAAACAGAGGTTCAACACCAAGTTCGACGGCTACTACCTGGCCTGCCTGGGCACGGACCTCCAGCCCGGCGGCGAAGGCCTCGCGGCCGACATCCTCATCAAGGATGGGGCGACTCTGAACGAGTCAGCCTTTCCGTCCATTCCGCAGCCGCAGCCGGTGCGCTGAGGCGCAGGCTTCAGGCCTCAGGCTTCGGGCTTCAGAAAAACAAAGGGCGCCTGCGGCGCCCTTCTCACGCTGCGGCCAAGCCGCAGCGCCCTGAAGCCTGGAGCCTGAAGCCCTACTTCACTCCCCAATCCAGGATCACCTTCCCCGACTGCCCACTCCGCATCGCATCAAACCCTTTCTGGAAGTCATCAATCCCGAAGCGATGGGTGATGACGGGGCTGATGTCCAGACCACTCTGGAGCATGGCGGCCATCTTGTACCAGGTCTCGAACATTTCGCGGCCATAGATGCCCTTCAATATCAATCCCTTGAAGATGACCTGGCTCCAGTCCACTGCACAGTCGCTGGGCAGGATGCCCAGCAGAGCCACGCGGCCCCCGTGGTGCATGGCCTCCAGCATGGACTCGAAGGCATTGCGGTTGCCGCTCATCTCCAGGCCCACGTCGAAGCCTTCAGTCATGCGAAGTTCCTGCATGACTTCAGGGAGGCTTTGGTTCATGGGATTCACGGCCAGGGTGGCCCCCATCTTCCGCGCCAGATCGAGCCGGTACTCGTTCACGTCCGTGATCACCACGTGCCGGGCGCCCACGTGCTTGGCGATGGCCACGGCCATGATGCCGATGGGGCCGGCACCGGTGATGAGCACGTCCTCGCCCACCATGTCGAAGCTGAGGGCCGTGTGGGTGGCGTTGCCGTAGGGATCGAAGATGGCGGCCGCCTCATCCGAAACATTGTCCGGCACCTTGAACACGTTGAAGGCCGGCAGGCTGAGGTACTCCGCGAAGGAGCCGGGTCGGTTCACGCCGACCCCGAAGGTGTTGCGGCAGAGGTGGCGCTTGCCCGCGCGGCAGTTCCGGCAGTGGCCGCAGGTGATGTGGCCCTCGCCGCTGACCCGGTCGCCCGGCTGGTATCCCTCCACCTCGCCACCCACCCGTTCGATGACACCCACGTACTCATGGCCCACCACCATGGGCACGGGAATGGTCTTCTGGGCCCACTCGTCCCAGTTGTAGATGTGGACGTCCGTGCCGCAGATGGCGCTCTTGTGGACCCGGATCAGGACATCGTTCGGCCCCACTTCGGGCATGGGCACCTCACCCATCCAGATGCCTTCTTCGCGCTTCGTCTTCAGCAAGGCTTTCATGGGTGCCTCCAAGCCCCACCATTTCACCACCCATCGGAATAGGGGACCAAGTTGGTGGATGAGGGTTTGACGATCTGTGAAGAAGACAGGTATCATTGGGCAGGAACGATATGAACCTCTCCTCCCTGCGGCCCAACCGCAATCCCAATCGGTTCCCCCGCGCGGATCGCGCGTGGGCCGGTAAGGGTCTCTCCTAAGAATCCTGACACCCCGGACCACCCCGATTCGCGCAAGCGGGTCGGGGTTTTTTCTTTACCCGATTTGGAGCAACCATGTGCGGCGTCCTCACCATTCTCAACCTCAACCCGGCCCGGTCCAATCCGGGCGAGCTCCGGCGCCAGGCTCTGGCCATGGCCCGGAAGATCCGCCACCGGGGGCCCGACTGGAGTGGCATCTACGCCGATGACCGGGCCATCCTGGTCCACGAGCGCCTGTCCATCGTGGATGTGGAGCACGGCGCCCAGCCCCTCCTCGACACCCTGCAGGGCACGGTGCTGGCGGTAAACGGCGAGATCTACAACCACAAGGATCTGCGGCATGGCCTCCGGGAGACCCACGACTTCCAGACCGCCTCCGACTGCGAGGTGATCCTCTACCTCTACGACGAGTTCAAGCCCAAGGATTTCCTCAACCGGATGAACGGCATCTTCGGCTTCGTGCTCTACGATCCCAAGCGCGAGACCTACCTCATCGCCCGGGATCCCATCGGTGTCATCCCCCTCTACGTGGGTTGGGACCGCCAGGAGCACCTCTACGTGGCTTCAGAGATGAAGTCCCTCGTGGGCCATTGCGAGCGCATCCGCGAGGTGCCACCGGGCCACTTCTACCTGGGCCACGAACCGGACAAGGGCTTCCAACGCTACTACGAGCCCGACTGGGCAGAGCCGGGCCACGTCCCTTCCGAGCCATATGATCCCGTGAAGCTGCGGGCGGCCCTGGAGGCCGCCGTACACAGGCAGCTCATGTGCGACGTGCCCTACGGGGTGCTGATTTCCGGGGGGGTGGACTCCTCCCTCATTTCCGGCATCGCGGCGAAGTTCAGCGAAAGGCGGGTCGAAGAGGGTGACGCGGCACCCGCCTGGTGGCCCCGGCTCCACTCCTTCGCAGTAGGACTGGAAGGCGCGCCGGACTTGGCTCCGGCCCGGAAGGTGGCCACGCACATCGGCGCCATCCACCACGAGATCCACTTCACGGTGCAGGAGGGGCTGGACGCCCTCTCCGACGTGATCTACCACGTCGAAACCTTCGACGTCACCACCATCCGGGCTTCGACGCCCATGTACCTGCTCATGCGGAAGATCCACGCCATGGGCATTAAAATGGTGCTGTCCGGCGAAGGGGCGGACGAGATCTTCGGCGGCTACCTCTACTTCCACAAGGCCCCGGATGGCCCCGAGCTGCACGCGGAGCTGGTGCGCAAGCTCCAGAAGCTGCATCTCTACGACTGCGCCCGCGCCAACAAGTCCAGTGCCGCCTGGGGCATCGAGGCCCGGGTGCCTTTCCTGGACCGGGAGTTCCTGGATGTGGCCATGCGCATGGATCCCTCCGCCAAGCTGCCCCGAAACGCCGCCCGTCCCCGTCCCATCGAGAAGTTCCCCCTGCGCCAGGCCTTTGACGGCTTCATCCCCGACGAGGTGCTCTGGCGCCAGAAGGAGCAGTTCTCTGATGGTGTCGGCTACGCCTGGATCAATGCCCTGAAGGCCACGGCGGAGCGGGAGATCAGCGACAGCATGATGCTGGGGGCCGCTGAGCGCTTCCCGGTGAAGACGCCGGAAACCAAGGAGGCCTACTTCTACCGGCAGATCTTCGAGCATCACTTCCCCAGCGCCACCGCCGTGAACTGCGTGCCCTTCGAGCGCAGCGTGGCCTGCAGCACCGAGACCGCCCTGCGCTGGGACGCCTCCTTCGCCAAGATGGCCGATCCCTCGGGCCGGGCGGTCATGGACATCCATGACCAAGGCTACAAGGCCTGAATCCGCCGGTTCCTGCGCTATCATGCCGGGACTATGTCTGCCCCCGTGACGCCACCCACCGAGGAACGGCACTTCCGCCGCGTGCCCATCGACTATCAGGTGAAGCTGGTAGCCGATGACCGCATCATCGCGTATCCGCGGGCTATCAACCTCAGCATGGGAGGGATCCTGCTCAGTGGCCCCGCCCGCCTGCCCATGGGCAGCCACTGTGGGGTGGCCATCCTGTTCGCCAGCCCCGACGCGGGCCGACGGGTCGTGGCCCGGGGCACCGTGGTCCGGACCGATGGCCAGGGCATGGCCATCGCTTTTTCCAAAGCCCTGGACCCAGCCAGCGAGGATTCCCTGCGGCGGCTCATCCACTCCTTGGAACCAGGGGCTGAACAGGAACTCCCAACCGGACAACACCCACCAAGCGAAGTGGCAGCCACCGCATCGGCACTGGCGCAGGAGACCCCAGAAGGAACCGGGACAGCGGGTCCCGCGGACAAGGCTCCGGAGTCCTCACTGGCGTTGTTGATGAACCGCATCAAGCCCGGGTCGGCCCGGCACGTGGTAATCCCGACGGACTGGGAACCTCCGAGTTTCTCGGCCTACGAAGACATCCGGGAATGGCTCAAGGAATCCGTCATGAGCGCGACGATCTATGAGCGCTATCCCGACGGTCGCTGGACCATCCAGATGCTGTTGAAGGAGCAGAACCCAGGCACCTACCGGTACATCGTGCTGTGAGCGGTGAGCGGCCTAGCCCCATGATGCATCCACCTGGCTCCACCTTCCTTCGCCTGCTGGCGCTGGCGGCGTTGGCAGGCACGGCGGCCCTCCTCTCCAATGCCCTGGCCTCGCCGGCCCGCCGCCTGGCTTGGTCGAGCGCAATGGTGCCACCCCCCAAGGTCCTTACCGCGGTGGCGCGGCCGGTCCCAGTCGAGCCGACTCCCCCGCCATCGCCAGCCGAACCCGCGAAGCCACTGGTCCAGACTGGCTCCAGCCTTCCGATCAGCCCCCGCGTTACGGTCCTGCCGCCAGCCAAAGCTCCTGAGCCACCGGCTGCCAGCCCCATCCGGGAAGTGAGCGGCGCCGAAGCCTGGAAGGCCTTCCAGTCCGGCGTGCCCTTCCTCGACGCCCGCCGGAGCGCCGAGTACGCCGAGGGGCATGTGACCGGCGCCTGGTGCGTCCCCGTATGGGAATCAGACTTGGAGGACCGACTCATCGCCTTCAAGGCCGCCCGGCGGCCCGGGCCCGAAGATCCCATCCTCATCTACTGCAGTGGCGGCGACTGCAAGGACTCCCACCTCCTCGCTGACCGGCTGCTCAAGGAAGGCTACTTCCACCTGCTCATCTACCGAGATGGCTTCCCCGACTGGATCGCGCAGAAGCACCCCATCGAGAAGGGCCAGCCATGAGGCGCTGGCTGCTGCATCCGAAAGCCACCCTGGCGGCGCGGATCCTCCTGGGCCTGGTCTTCATCGCCGCCGCCCTGCCCAAGCTCGCGGACCCGCCCGCCTTCGCCAAGGCCATCTGGGCCTACGAGTTGTTCCCCGCCTGGAGCCTGCACCCCCTGGCCCTTACTCTGCCCTGGCTGGAGCTGATCTGCGGCGTGGCGCTCTGCCTGGGCTTCTGGCTCCGGGCCGCCGCCCTCTGGATCGGGGCCCTGCTGCTGTCCTTCTGCCTCGCCCTGGCCATCAACCTGGCCCGCCATCATCCGGTGGACTGCGGCTGCTTCGGCGCCTCCACGCCCAGGACCCAGGCCGAACAGCTCACCGACATGCGCTGGCTCCTCCTGCGGGATATGGGGTTGCTGCTCCTGGTTATCCAATTGCTCGCAGCGACGCGGACGAACCAGATGGCCGGCAGGCACCCAGGCAAAGCAAAAGGAACTGAATAATAAGCGGAGGAGAGCGGAATTGCGGAGGAAAGCGGAGGAAAAGAGGCTAGTGAACCCTGCCCTTCTCCGCTCTCCTCAGCCCCTCTGCTGTCCTCCGCTTATCAAATTCTTTTCCTGCTCCCGCTAGGAGATGACGCCCAATTCCCGCCCGACCTTCGTGAACGCCGCGATGGCGTGATCGAGGTCGGCCCGGGTGTGGGCGGCGCTCATCTGGGTGCGGATGCGGGCCAGGCCCTTGGGGACCACCGGGAAGAAGCAGCCGATGAGCAGATCGCTGGTTCGGGGCCCGGATGTTAACGCCCGAAACATAGGGTTCACCCAAATAGCGGAAACGGGTCAGTTGTGACTTTATACCGCATGGTCCTGAATTGCTGGATGCCGGATTTCAGGCTAGGGTCGATTCCATTCCGGCAATTCGAACCACTCCTTCTTCATGGTGAAAACACATGAATGTCCGCTTCCTGCGTCGAATTCTTTCCCAGCTGGCTGTGTTTGGTCTTGCGCTCAGTCTCGTCGATTGCGGCGGTGGCGGCGGAGGTGGTGGCTCGACCACGCCACCCGTGCCGACCATGTACACCGTCACAGCCAACGTCGGCGCCGGCACGACCGCGACACCCGCCACCCAGCAGGTGACGTCCGGGCAGCCGGCCACCCTTTCCGTCGGACTGCTCGTCGGCTATTCCAACCTTGTTGTCACAGGTGGCGGCGGCACTCTGACCGGGACCACCTACACCACGGGACCGATCACCGCCAACACCACCATCACCACTAACGCCACAGCCATCCCGGCCTTCACCGTATCCGTGATGCTTGGAACTGGCACAAGCGCCACTCCTGTGACACAACAGGTCCCCTCGGGCCAGAGTGCAGTCATCACCGTCGGCCTCATGCCGGGCTACACCAACCTCGTGGTGACGGGCGGAGGTGGCACACTGAATGGCAGCACTTACACCACCGGCCCCATCACCGCCAATACCACCATCAACACCAGTGCCACGGCCCTTCCCGCTTACACAGTCTCCGTGACCGCGGGAACCGGCACGACCGCCGCCCCGATGACCCAGCAAGTATTTCCGGGCCAGCGGGCCTCCATCAGCGTGGGGCTCTTGTCAGGGTTCACCAACCTCGTGGTGACGGGCGGAGGCGGCACCCTGAGCAGCAGCACCTACACCACCGGCCCGATCACCGCGGATACCGTCATTGCCGTTTCGGCCACCCCCCAGACCTTCACCGTCACGGCCGTGGCAGGGCCAGGGACCACCATATCACCCGCCAGCCGAACCGTCCTGACCGGGCTGAAGTTCCATATGGATTTCGGAGCTGGATGCAGTAATGGTGTGGGTTTAGATTATTTTTTGATTGCGCAATGTAGGCACTAATTATTCTTGACAAGGACTTCTCTGGGCCGATATTGGGCGTATGCCCATCAAAGGTC
>JANYLR010000092.1 GCA_025363715.1 Holophagaceae bacterium
CGCTGAAACGCCGCCTCGTGGGGTGGCTCAACTCCACCTCCCCGCTTCCCAACTTCAATACCTTGCTCATCCCATTTCCTTCCCTGCCCCGACAGAAGACTCTTAAGTTTCTCCTGTCTCAAGAAGCTTGGCGCGGGGGGCATCGGGTTCGCCAATTCCGGCAGGCGGCTCCAGTCTTTTTGAGTGTGACTTTCCGTTCGGTTGCCCATCGATTTGGAACCACCCAAGAGCCAAGGTCTCTGGTCCCTTGTGAAGGCTATGCTCACCCGTGCGGGGCCCCACTCGGGGCAGCGCCCATGCGCTGCCCGCTCGTGACCCGCATCGGGTTCGCCAATTCCGGCAGGCGGCTCCAGTCTTTTTGAGTGTGACTTTCAGTTCGGTTGACCATCGATTTGGAACCACCCATGAGCCAAGGTTTCTGGTCCCTTGTGAAGGTTATGCTCACCCGTGCGGGGCCCCACTCGGAGCAGCGCCCATGCGCTGCCCACTCGTGACCCGCATCGGGTTCGCCCCCGGCGACCGGCATTCTGTTCCCGATGACGTATATTGTCGCGACTGAGCTTCTGGAGGCCCTGCCATGCCGAATCAATCTGACCCTCACCTGCGGATCCCCCTCAGCCTCGCCGAACACCTGGTACAGCAGTTGAAAGATGCAGCCAGGGAAACCGGCCGGGAGGCCTTTCTTCAGGAAGCCAAGGGCCTCCAGAAGGAGATCGACACCCAGTTCGACCAGACCCCGCCGCGCCACTGAGTGGCCCGGTCATGGATCCGCAAGGCCGTGCCGGTTCTCCGCCGATCCGGAACATTCCCCCCAGATCATCCAATGGCGTAGGTGATGACATCCTGGATCGAGGCCCACGGGCAGGGCCTGCGGAACCCTCGCCAAAGTCCGGCGCTATCGTGAAAGGCCGCGGATGGTGAAGGGATGAAAGTCGTGGGGCCAACCCCGTCGATGCGCGATGATGGGCCCAGGATGCCCACTTTGCCGAACCCTGACTCCACCACCTCTGTCGTCAGGCTCTGCCGGGAGTTTGTGCGGATCCCCAGTCTTTCGGGCCAGGAAGGCGCCCTGGCAGCGGCGGTGACGGACCGCATGAAGGCCCTGGGGTTCGAAGTGGAACTGGATCGCTTTGGCTCGGTGCTCGGGATGCGCAGGGGCTCCCGACTCGGCCCCACGGTGTTGCTGGACGCCCACCTCGACACCGTGCCGGTGACGGATCCCGCCGCCTGGACCCACGACCCCTTCGGCGCGGAACTGGACCAGGACCGCCTCTGGGGAAGGGGCGCCGCGGATACCAAGGGCTCCCTGGCGGCCATGCTCTGCGCGGTGGCGGCCCTGGAGGACTTTCCGGGAACCCTCCTCCTGTCCGCTAGCGTCTGCGAGGAAAACCTGACTTCGGCCGCGCTGAACCATGTGCTGGATCGCCACCCCGCCGACCTGGTCCTCGTGGGCGAACCGACCTCGCTGCGCCTGGGCGTCGCCCAGAAGGGACGCGCCGGACTCGTGGTGGAGGCTAGGGGCCGCAGCGCGCACACCTCCCGCCCCGAGCTGGGGGACAACGCCATCTACAAGCTGATGAAGGCCCTGACCCGGATCCGGGCCCTGCCCCTGCCCATGGATCCGGATCTGGGCCCTGGGGTCTGTGAGCTCATCGAGATCGCCTCCGAGCCCAGGCCCTCCCCGGGCATGGTGCCCCATCTGTGCACCGCCCGCCTGGCCCTGAGACTGCTGCCCGGCGAGACGGCTGAATCGGTGCTGGAGCGCACCACCCGCTGCCTTGAAGAGATCCAGGGCATCTCGGTACGCCTGGCGGAAGCCTCGCAGCGCTGCCATACCGGCCTGGAGATCACCATGCCGGATTTCGTCCCCGCCTGGAAAGACCAGGGCCCGGTCCTGCGGGCCCGGCTGGTGGCGGCCCTGGGCACCCTTCCCTTCGCCGCGCCCTACACCACCAACGCCTCCGCCGCGGCGGCCCGAAACATCCCCGCCTTTCTCCTGGGCCCCGGCTCCATCGAGCAGGCCCACAGGGTGGACGAGTGGATCGCCCTCGATCAGCTGAACGCCGCCCCCGCGGCCTACGCCGCCGTCCTCAACGCGTTTCACCAGGCCTGAACCATTCGGCGGCGAGGGCCGAGGCATCCACCTACACCTTTCGAAGGCTGCAAAGTAGGGTTTTGCCCCATTGGCCCTGGACTGCTTCGGACCCGACACTCGTAAAATGCCTGAAGATCCTTCTCCCATGCAGCCGCTGGACCACCGCTACCTGGTCGGCACGGGGTGCCTGGACTGCCGGCATCTGATCGATCTGGTGGAAAGCACCTGCGAAGCCTTCCCGAAGGGCATCCCCCTCGAGATCCTGCAGGACGGGGTCCGGCACGATGCCCACTATCCCGGAGATCGAGGCATCCACTTCGAGAAGGTTTAGGAGCAGGCGGGACGCCCCGCGTTCCGCGCTATCCTCTGACCATGTTCCTCCCGCTCCACCTGGGCGTTCTTCGCGCCGTGGAACCCGGCTATGTGGCCGTGGTGGCGGGGGTGTCGCTGTCCGGCGTGGGCAACGTGGCGGTGGGGCTCTACCTGCTGTTCAAGGCATGAGCGGAAGCCGCCCCAGCCTGCTGCGCTCCGCCGCCGTGGTGTCCCTCATGACGCTGCTCAGCCGGCTCACGGGGCTGGTGCAGACCTTCTTTCTCAGCCACATCCTGGGGGCAGGCGCGGCGGCGGACGCCTATGCGGTGGCCTTCCGCCTGCCCAACCTGCTGCGGCGCTTCACGGCCGAAGGCACCATGACTGCCGCCTTCCTGCCCACCCTGGCGGAAGCCGAGGCCGCCGAGGGCGAGGCCGCCGTGAAGGCCGTGGCCGCCCGCTTCCTGGGCACCCTGCTGGCCATCCTTCTGCTGGGCGTGGTCCTGGTGCTGCTCTTCATGGGGCCCCTGGCGGGCCTGCTCACGCTGGGCCGCCCCGCAGTCCAGGGCGAGCTCACGGCCCACCTGGGTCGCATCATGTTCCCCTACCTGGCCCTGGTGAGCCTCACGGCGGGCTTCACGGGCCTGCTGAACTTGCGCCACCGCTTCGCCCTGGCGGCCTCGGTCTCAGTGTTCTGGAACCTGGCCTTCATCGGCTTCGGCTGGACCACGCTGCACGTGATGGAGCGCAGCGGCGCCGTGCCCTTTGAGACAGTGGCTGTCATCTGCGCCTTCGCGGTGCTAGCAGGCGGGGTGCTGCAGCTGCTGGTGGTGCTGCCGGCCGTGCGGCAGGAGGGCTTCGGCCTCGCCTTCGGCCTGCACCTGCGGGATCCCTGGGTGCTCAAGGCCCTGAAGCGCATGGGCCCGGGCCTGCTGGCGGCGGGCATCTATCCGATCAACGCCCTCATCAGCACCACCCTCGCTTCCCAGTTGCCCAACGGTGCCCAGATCGTGCTCTACAACAGCGGCATGATGGGCGAGATGGTGCTGGGCCTCTTCGCCATGAGCCTGGCCACCGCCGGCCTGCCCACCCTGTCACGGCAGGCCCAGGCCCAGGATTGGCCCGGCCTGAACCGCAGCCTCACACAGTCGATCTCCGCCTCGGCCCTGCTGGTGTTGCCGGCGTCCGTGGGCCTCGCGGTGCTGGCGCGGCCCATCTGCGCCCTGCTCTTTCGCACCGGCGCCTACACACCCGCCGCCGCGGACTGGACCGCCCTGACGCTGGCCTTCGGAGCCGTGGGGCTGGTCTTCGTGGCGGCCCAGCGATTGGGCAACCAGGCCCTCTACGCCCTCAAGGACTACCGCGGCCCTGCCACCCTGGCGGGCGGCACCCTGGTGCTGAACGTGCTCCTCAGCCTCATCCTGCTCAAGCCCCTCGGCACCGGTGGCCTGGCTCTGGCCAATGGCCTGGCCAGCCTGGCGGGCCTGCTGGGCGTGCTGCTGCGGCTGCGCCCCCGCCTGCCCGGCATGGACCTGCGCCCGCTGCTGCAGGCCACCTTCAAGGCCCTGGTGGCGGCGCTACTCATGGGCCTGCTGGCCTGGACCGGCGCGCGCCTGCTCTCTTTGGATTCCCCCCATATTTTCACTCGCGCGGCCCTGGCACTCCGACTGCTGCCCGTGGTGGCCCTGTGCGCGGTGCTGTATGGCACAGCCGCGGCCGCGCTGGGCCATCCTGAAGCGCGGGAGCTGGTGGAAAAGATCCGGCGGAAGCTGCAGGAGCGCTAACCACCTGGCCTGGGCCCCGGAAAAGTTCGGGTACCCCCTCGGTGTTCGAGACACCGGGATCCTTCCCGCCCGATAAGATGAACCCATGTCCCTGACGCTTCCCGCATTCATCGCCCGCTGGCAGGACTCCCACGGCCCGGAGCGGGGCAACATGCAGCTCTTCCTGCAGGAGCTGACCCAGGTGATGGGCCTGCCCACCCCCGAGCCCACCGGTCCCGCCAGCGAGTACTGCTTCGAAAAACAGGTGCCGAACTACACGCCCGAGGGCAAGTTCACCAAGAACTACATGGACCTCTACAAGGCCGGGTGTTTCATCCTGGAGGCCAAGCGCACCCCCGATGCCCTGCGGGCCAAACATGCCGCGGAAGCCGGTGCCGGTGGTGGGGGCGGCCCCGCGGGTGGCAAGGGCGGCAAGCGACCCACGATCCACGCCCCCGGCTTGCCGGGCCTGGTGGAGGAGCCCCAGGGCGAGGGCTACCGCGCCACCGCCACCTACGATGCCCGGCTGGAAGCCGCCTTCATCCAGGGCATCCGCTACGCCATGGCCCTGGGCCTGCAAGGGCCGCCGCCGCCCTTCCTCATCGTGTGCGACCTCGGCCACAGCTTCCACCTCTGGAACCGCTACGACCCCAAGGCGGGCGGTGGGTACGGCGGCTTCGGCGCCCGGGAGATCATCACCCTCGACCAGCTGGCGGACCCAGCGGTCCAGCAGAAGTTCCGCGACATCTGGACGAACCCCGCGGCCCTCGACACCAGCCGCCGCATCGCCTCGGTCACCCGCGGTATCGCCACCGAGCTGGGCCAACTCGCCAAGGAGCTGCGCAGCACCACGCGCGGCAAAGAAGAGATCGCGCATTTCCTCATGCGCTGCGTCTTCACCTGCTTCGCCGAGGACATCAACCTGCTGCCGGGCAAGCCCTTCACCGAGGGCCTGCTCATGCTGGAAAAAGATCCCGATCAGGCCGTGGCCTTTCTCCAGGACTGGTGGAAGGTCATGGATGAAGGCGGCAAGTGGGGCTGGAAGCGCGTCCTTCGCTTCAACGGCACCCTGTTCAAGGATCTCTCGGTGCCGCCGCTCTCCCAGCGGCAGCTCGCCCTGCTGCGCATGGCCGCCGAAAAGGACTGGCAGGAAGTGGAACCAGCCATTTTCGGCACCCTGCTGGAAAGCGCCCTGGATGACGATGAGCGCCACCGCCTGGGCGCCCACTACACGCCCAGGGCCTACATCCAGCGCCTGGTGGACGCCACCTTCGGCCACTCGCTGCGGGACCAGTGGACGGCTATCGAGGCCGATGTCGCCAAGCTTCTGGAACCAGGCCACGCGCCCGAAGCCGTGGTCGAAGCCAAGGCGAAGCTGCGCGCCTTCCACGACGAGCTGGCCTCGCTGACCTTCCTGGATCCCGCCTGCGGCAGCGGCAACTTCCTCTACGTGGCCTTCGACACCCTGAAACGGCTCGAAGGCGAGGTGCTGCAGCGCCTCGAAGACCTGGGCGAAGGGTTTTCCGCCTTCGATCTGTCGCACGAGCGCATCTCACCGGCCCAGTTCAAGGGCATCGAGGTGGAGCCCTGGGCCGCGGGCATCGCCGAGCTGGTGCTGTGGATCGCGCACCTGCAGTGGTTCCGCCGCCGCCACCCGGCGGGCGATCCGCCCGAACCCGTGCTGCAGAACTACGGCAGCATCGAGCAGCGCGACGCGGTGCTGGCCCGGGATGGCGAAGAAGCCACCGGCGACAGCCGCTGGGATGGCCGCACCTTCAAGCTGGACGCCCGGGGCCGCAAGGTGCCCGATGGCAGCGCCCAGGTGGCCTCGACCCGGCTGCTCAATCCCCGGCCCGCGCCTTGGCCGGTGGCCGACTACATCATCGGCAACCCGCCCTTCCTGGGCAACGCGTCCATGCTGGGCGAGCTGGGCGTGGGCTATACGGAAGCCCTGCGGGCCGCCTACCCCGATGTGCCTGATACCGTGGATTTCGTCCTCTACTGGTGGCACCGCGCCGCGCTGGAAGTGCGCACAGGCCGCGCCCGCCGCTTCGGCCTCATCACCACCAACAGCCTCAGCCAGGTGCGCCAGCGGGGCGTGCTGGCCCACCACCTGAACGCGACCGACGCGCCGCTGAAGCTGCTCTGGGCCATTCCCGACCACCCCTGGCACGGCGGCGGCGCGGCGGTGCGCATCGCCATGACCGTGGGCGGGCTGGAAGGTGCGCCCCTGCTGGCCCGCGTCGTGTCCGAAACCAAAACGGCCGACCCCGAATACTCCGCCGCAGGGCTGGTGATCGAGGAATCGGCCGTGGCCCGCATCCACGAGGACCTGAGCGGCGGGGCCCGCGTGACTGAAGCTACTGCACTAAAGGCAAACGACAAACTTGGGTGCCGTGGAATGGAGCTTGGGGGTGAAGGATTTGTCATCTCTGAAGCCCAGTGGCGGGAATGGGGGAAACCACCTGTAATTCATCCCTTCTGTAACGGACGTGACCTTGTCGAACATACTCGTGAACGAATGGTCATTGACCTATTCCCCATGACAGAAGAAGAGGTCCGCAAGCAGTACCCAGCTATCTACCAGCACCTCTCGCACACGGTTCTACCAGAGAGAGTGGTGAACAATGCCAGTGCCACAAGGTCTAATTGGTGGCTATTTCGAAGGCCGATTGCGGAATTCAGGGACGCACTAGCTGGACTTCCCAGATACATCGCAACCGCGGAAACCGCTAAATTCCGGGTCTTCACATTTTTCGACGGCCAAGTTGTCCCAGCAAATCTGATTTTCGTCATCGCAAGCAATGACGCATTCCACTTGGGAGTACTTGGCAGCCGTTTTCATACAGCTTGGGCCCTGGCAACGGGGGCAAAACTAGGCGTCGGCAATACACCGCGCTATTCCAAATCTCGGTGCTTTGACCCCTTCCCCTTTCCGGATGCAACAGAGGGTCAGGCCAACCGCATCCGTGATTTCTCCGAAGAACTGGACCAGCACCGCAAGCGGGCTCAAGCTTCAGGCCTCAGTATTAACGACCAGTACAACCTGCTGGAGCGCCTGCGGAGCGGCGCGATGCTCACGGCCAAGGAGCAGGCCCTGGACGCCAAAGGCCTGGTGAGCCTGCTGCGGTCGCTGCATCAGAAGCTGGATGCGGCCGTGGCCCAGGCCTATGGCTGGCCGGTGGAGCTGCCGGATGCGGAGATCCTGGAACGCCTGGTGGCCTTGAACCGGGCCCGCGCCGCCGAAGAAGCCAACGGCCACATCCGCTGGCTGCGGCCCGAGTACCAGGCCCGGTGATCACCGGCGGATCCGGCCCCCATCGGCGAAAGACAAAAGCCATAGAAACCACCGATGAACACCGATGCACACCGATAACTGCCTGAACAATAAAAGAACTCATCTGAAAGGCGGTTTGGCTTTATCAGCTTTTCATCGGTGTTCATCGGTGGCAAAAATGTCTTTGATCTTTTCTCTGCGTCCTCTGCGGTGACACCGCTTTCGAGTTCTTCGCGATTCCAGGTTCTCAGCCCTGGGCGGTGGCGGTGGCCCGCAGCTCCCGGCGCAGGGCTTTGCCCACGGCGTTCTTGGGGATCTCGGCGAGGAAGCTGAAGCTGGTCGGCACCTTGTAGTTCACCAGCAGGCGGCGGCAGTGGGCGCGGAGCTCCTCGACGGTGATGTCCTTCTTGGACACGACGTAGGCGCGCACGGCCTCGCCAGTATCCTCGCTGGGAATGCCCACCACCGCCACATCCGCCACGTCCGGGTGGAGGGCGATGCAAGCCTCCACCTCGTTGGGGTACACGTTGAAGCCGCTGACGATGATCATGTCCTTCTTGCGGTCCGTGATCTGCAGGTAGCCGTCCCCATCGAGGCAGCCAATGTCGCCGGTGTAGAGCCAGCCATCCCGGAGCGTCCGGGCCGTTTCCTCCGGCTGGTTCCAGTAGGCCTGCATCACCTGGGGCCCCTTCACCACGATCTCGCCGTGGGCCCCGGTCGGCACCGGCTGTCCCTCATCGTTGACGATGCGGACCTCCGTGCCCGGCAGGGGCAGGCCCACCCCACCCACCTGGGGCATGGTCCGACGCAGCCGCTCGCCGTGGCGCACGGCGGCGTTGTAGGTAACCAGGGGGCTGGTTTCGCTGAGGCCAAAGCCTTCGATGACCAGGCAGCCGGTTTCAGCCTCCCAGCGCTGCAGCACCGCGGGATGGGTCTGCATGCCGCCGGCGAAGGCCCCCCCCATCTTGCGGGTCATCTCAGGCCGGAACCAGCTCTCGTCGGGGAGGGCCTTGAGCAGCGTGTTCACGGCGGTCATCCAGGTGATCTCGTGCTGCTTCAGGGCGGCCTCGAGGTTCTTGAGGGGCCGCGGGTTCGGCACCAGGATGCTGTGGCTGCCGCTATGGAAGCCGTAGAGGAGGTTGATGGTGAAGGCGATGACGTGGTACATCGGCAGCACCGTCAGCACGGTTTCGTCACCGTAGTTCAGGTAGATCCGGGTGATCTCGGCGATCTGCTCCAGATTGGCGAGCAGGTTGCCGTGGCTGAGCATGGCGCCCTTGCTGGTGCCCGTGGTCCCCCCGGTGTACTGCAGCAGGGCCAGGCTGTCTCGCGCGGGTACGGCCGGGCTGGCCGCTTCCTTGGCCTGGTGTCGGGCGCCCAGTTGCAGGGCCTGGGGCAACCGCGCGAAGGGCAGCGCCAGAGGCGGGATCATGCCCGATAGCCGCAGCTTGGCCTTGATCAGCGTCCGTGTGAGCAACGGGAAGAAATCCGCGATGCTGGTGATCATGATGGTCTTCACAGCGGTGTGGGGGACGACGGCGGCCACCTTGTCGCCGAAGTGATCGAGCACCACCAGCATCTCGGCGCCGCTGTCCTGGAGCTGCTGCTCCAGCTCCCGGGGCGTGTAGAGGGGGTTGGTATTGACCACCACGCAGCCCGCCTTCAGCGCCCCGAAGGCGCAGATGGGGTAGGCCAGCGTATTGGGCAGCATGATCGCGACCCGGGCGCCCGGTTGAAGCCCGAGGTTGTGCCGGAGGTAAGCCGCGAAATCCTCCGAAAGGCGGTCCACCTCCTGGAAGCTGAGGGAGGCTGTCATGCCATTGGGCAGGACCAGCGTTTCGGCCTTCCGCTCGCCGTACCGCTCGGCGGCGGCCCGTACCAGCTGCCCCAGATTCTCGAAGGGGAAGGGCTGGGCTTCACGGCCCACGCCCGCCGGGTAATGCGACCACCACACCTGTTCTGCGTTCACTGATCCGTCCTTGATCCTCTGAAAACCCTGGGGAGTGGCCCTTCGGCCACGGCCTGCACGGGAAGAAATGGAATTCCCAAGTCTAGTCGTGCCGGGCCCCAGATCAAGCGGGAGGATCTGGCTGAATTCCTGGAGTGGTGAAGACCCTCATCCCTTCAGGCCAGCTTGAACCGGAGGATGAGGCCCCTGGCCCTACTCATTCATGGAATAGGCGCCCACCAGGCCATAGACCTGCGTCTCCAGCACCCGCTGGCCGCGGGCCTCATCGGCGTGGGCCTTCCGGATCAGGCTCAGGCAGAAGGCCATCTGGGCCTCGGTGCTGGAAGGCTTGCCGTAGAGGGTGAGGGCGAAGCGCGAGAGGTCGCGCACCATGAAGTCGAAGATCTGATCCACCAGGTCGTCGGAGATATCCAGCAGCGCCGCGTTCTCGAGGATCAGCTGGCCGTAGACTACCAGTGTGAAGATCTCCCCCACCGCCAGCAGGAAGTCGATGTCCTGCTGCTGGGCGGCATCGGGCGTGGCCTCCAGCAGGAAATGGCGGAAGGCCTTGATCTGTTCGCGGAAGATCCGCACGTTGGGCAGGTCCCGGCTGGCATAGGCTTTCCGGTAGTCGTGGAACTGGATGTTGCCCAGCCCCTTGGCAGGGCCCTGGTCGAAGAGGAAGCCATCGTTGCGGGCTTCCAGGCGGCGCGGCACCTCGGGGTACTCCGCGGGGTTGAAGAAGTAGTTCTGCATGAACTTCACGATGAGCGCGATGTTCACGTGGACGGTGCCCTCGAGCTTGGGCAGGGCGCGGATGTCCCTCGTGGCCGTTTCGAAGTACATGTCCTTCTCGAAGCCCTTGGCGGCGATGACGTCCCAGAGCAGATCAATGACCTGCTCGCCCTGGGTGGTGACCTTCATCTTCACCACGGGGTTGTAGAGCAGGTAGCGCCGGTCCTCCTTTGAAGCCGAGCGCAGGTAGTCCGAAGCCCTTAGCGCGAAGAGCCTCATGGCCACCAATCGCGCGTAGGCATCCAGGAACATCTGCTTCACGTGGGGGAAGTCCGTCACGGGCTTGCCGTAGAGGATGCGGCTGGAGGCGTGGTTGATGGCCTCGTAGAAGGCGTGGGTGCAGATGCCGATGGTGGCCCAGCCCAGGTTGTACTTGCCGATGTTCACGGTGTTGAGGGCGGCGTTCCAGGCCTCATCGCCCTTGGACAGGATGTCCGATTCGGCAATGGGGTAGTCGTTCAGCTTGAACTCCGCCACGTAGGACTGGGTGGCCGTGATGTTCTTCACCAGCTCGAAGGCGGGGTGCTGGCTGTCCACGGCGAAGAAAACATACTCCCCGCTGCCGGGCAGCCGCCCGAAAGTCGAGACGAGGGCCGCCTCGTTGCCATTGCCGATGTAGTACTTGTCGCCCCGGGCCAAATACCCGCCGTCGGCCTGGGGCACCAGCAGCAGGTCCGTGGCGTAGATATCCGCGCCATGCTCCTTTTCTGAAAGGCCGAAGGCGAAGATGCCGCCCTCCTCCAGCAGCCGCGCGGCCTTGTGCTTGAGGGGTTCGTTGGCGCTCATCCAGATGGGCCCCAGGCCCAGGATGCTCACCTGCCAGGTGTACCAGTAGCAGAGGCCATAGAAGCCGAGCACTTCGTTGAACGCGCAAAGCCGCGACGTATCCCAGCGACAGTCGGGGCCACCGTAGCCCTCGGGCGTCAGCAGGGTGGCGAAGACTTTCTCCCGCTGCACGAAGGTCAGGAAATCCGCGTACCACACCCGCTCCCGGTCGTCCTCCTTGAGGCGGCGCTTGCCCTTGGTTTCAAAGAAGGCCACGGTCTTCGCCAGGAGCTCGTGTACCTTCGGATCAGGATGCTCGGCGCGGAGCTGCTTCGGATTGAAGAGGAGCATGGCGGCCTCCTTCGGCCAGGGTGGTGCCTTGGTGGATTCAGGTGGAAAGATCCCCCAGCATCACACGGCCTTGAGGTCGAGTTCATCTTGTCCCTGGGTAGTCAGTGACCAGCGCTTTTCTCTGCGGCCTCTGCGGCGCTCTGTGTCCTCTGTGTTCCGCTTTTCTGGCCCCGGAATTCCCGGATGAACCCGAAATGGTTGCCCTAGAGCCCCGGACGCAAGTGGTTCCAGGTGCCGTTTCTTTCCATCCCTGCTTCAATGGGAGCCAAGATCACAAGCACGGGAGCGGCCATGACCTTCAAGCCCACAGTTACGGCGGGAGCGTACCTCCTGTTCACGACGCAGGCCCTGTCGCTGGCCGCCCAGGCTGAGGTACAACCCCCGCGGGAATCCTGGGCGGCGGAAGCCCGGCCGGTGGCCCCGGGCCGCACCCCCGGCCAGGTGGCCCTCTTCGACGAGGAGGACATCCTGCGTTCCGGCGCCCGCACCCTCGGCGCCTTCCTCCTCCGCGAGCTGCCGGCCCAGGTGCAGACCCAGGGCGCCGCCGGCCTGCCCGCGCGCATCTACCTGGGGGGCAGCCGCCCCCAGGACACCCTCATCCTGGTGGATGGCATGCCCCTCATGGATCCGGGCCGGCTGGGCCAGGACCTCAGCGAAGTGCCCCTGCTGGGCGTCACCCGCATCGAGGTCATCACGGGCTCGCCGGGCTCAGGCCCCAGCGGTCAGGGTGGGACCATCGCCCTCTTCACGGGCCGGCCCCTCAAGCCAGGGGCTTCGGGGGATCTCGGCGGCCTGGGCGGCAACAACAGCCAGGGGCAGAGCACGGTGACCCCGAGTTTCGCCTGGGAGGGGGGCTACCTGCGCGGCGGCAACCAGAGCACCCAGGAGAAGCAGACCCTGCCCACGGACCGCCCCTATCGTCAGGTCACCAACTTCTTCGGCCTGGGCCAGACCTGGGGACCGGCCGTGCTCAGCCTCGCCTGGCGTGGCACTTTCTTCGGCGTTCCCCAGCCCTACCAGGACAACTCGGACAGCACCCGGACCTACAACCCGGCCCGGGAAAGCCGCCAGCGGAGCGACAGTGGCCAGCTGCGTCTGGACTGGAATCTGGGCTCGGGACTGAACCTCGAAACAATCCTGGGCCTGGCCCGGTTCCGGCATGAGGAGCCCAGGGCTGGCTCTGTCCTGCCCACCTCCTTTGAAGGCCGGCAGACGCGCTTCCAGTCGGTCCTGCACTTCGCGGCCGGCCCCCGCTCGGGCCTCAGCCTGCGCCTGGAAGGCCAGGACACCCGCCAGGATGGTGATGTGGATCCGGCGATCCTGGGCGCCGCCAAGGGGAGCCAGCTGGCCCTGGGCTTCGACTGGCACTTCGAACCCCGGCCCGGCCTCCGGCTCCTGGGTCAGGCCCGCGGCACCCGCGACCGTCAGTCCCTGGTGCTGGGCGGCTCCGATCGGGACGTGCTCAGCGCCTCGGGTCACAGCCTCCGCCTGGGCTTCAACCAGGAGCTGGGCGGCGGGCTCCGGCTCTATGGCGCCGGGAGTGGCGGCCGCACCGCGCCCCAGCTGCTGGAGCAGCTGCGCAACGGCAACGTCGCCGGTACCGCACCCCTCCGCATGGAACAGACCACGGCCCTGCAGGTCGGGCTCGGCTGGGGCCGAGGCAACTGGTACGGCCGGATCGAAAGCCAGCAGCAGACCGGCAAGGACCTCATCGCCCCCGGTGGCACCACCTTCGTGAACCGGGATCAGGTGCGCGTGCGGGGTACCGATGCCGCCCTCGGCTGGCGCACCGCCAAGAAGCTGGGCGTGGAGGCCTTCCTCCGGGCCCAGGAGGCCAGGGATCTGAACGCCCCCGAGGGCCAGCAGTACCGCACGCTGGCCGCCCAGCGGCGGCCCTTCTCCGCCCACGGCCTGAAGGGCTTCGTAGGCTGGAGCCAGGTGCAGGCCGAACTCCACTACACGCAGCAAGGCCGCCAGTACTCCGCCTACGGCGAGGGCACCCCCGCGGCCGCCACGGGCCAACCCCCTACCATCCGTCCCACCAAGGTGGTCTACCGGAATGTCGGCACCTCCACCACCGTAAAGGCGGGCCGCCACTGGACCTTCCTCCTCCGGGGCGAGAACCTCCTGCAGCCCCGGACCGATCCCACCCAATGGGTGAACCGCTTGCGGGAGGGCCAGAACGATGCCTTCGTCATCGACGGCTATCCCGCGGCCACGCCCAGCTACTCGGTCGAGGCGCGGTTCAGGTTCTAGCGGCCCGGTTCCAGGCCCGCCTCGAACCTCGCCAGATCCACAGGAACCGGAGCGCTGAACTCCTGGGGCATTGTGCCCGAGGTCACTAATGATGACTTGCGCATCGTTTGATCTCGAGCCTACCTTCTTAGTTGATATTGCGATCGTCAATTTGGCCATCGCACATCCAATGGCCATTGGAAACACAACCGGCAGGAACTCCCTGCCAATCCGCACCAGGAGGTGGGTCGTGAATTGGAAGTGGGGAAGAATCGCAGCGATCATGGGTGCCTTCGCCATCCTGGTTGCCTTGCGGGCGACGGAAAAAACGGCGGTCACTCCAACGGGAGCCGCGGTCAAGCCAGCGGCAACCCAGGCCAAGACGGCTAAAAAATCCGTTGCCGCCAAGACAGCCGTCAAGGCGCACGAAGAAGAGGTGCGCACCCTTGAGGGCTACGTGGAACAGGAGAAGTTCTTCCACGACTTCCTGAAGAAGAACCACCCCCTCTTCACCGACTATGAGAAGAACGGTCGGCTGGTCGGCAAGTACCAGATCAGCGATCGCGAAGAGGAATTCGTCGAGTTCGGTGGCGGCAAGGCCTTTGCCGAGCAGAACAACCGGCACGCCGCCATCACCTACCGCCTGGGCATGGAATCTATCCTCGATCTGCCCAACAAGTTCGTCGGCGCGAAGAAGTGCGGCGAGTGCCACCCGGTCCAGTACGAGAAGTGGTCCCGCTCCCGTCACGCGATGGTGGTCCGCTTCCCGGATGAGATGGTGGAGATTCCCGGCAAGGACCTCAACGCGCCCCTGTACCCAGGTAGCGGCAGCAAGTCTGCCGTGCTGCCCCAGGGCATCACAGCCGATTCCGTCTACGCCATCATCGGCACGCCGCGCACCAAGTACGGCTTCCTTGACCCCTGGCTCGTCCGCGGGACCTATCACATCGAAGGCGGCACTCTGAAGGACCGGACCGGAACCCTCGTGGCCGGTGGCAATCAGTTCAGCCGCAGCTGGGCGGAATCCATCACACCGGAGACGGCCAAGAAGATCGCCGCCTATGTTCCCGGCTTCCCCACGACCCTGGAGGCCTTTGGCGACCAGTCATCCCCTGTCTGGGGCACGAACTCCTACGGCGCCAAGAACCGGAAGAGCATGCTCTTCCAGCCCGCCAGTTCCTACTGCGAGGTCTGCCACTCCTTCAAGTTTGACTTCAAGACCCAGAATGAACTGATGGCAGCCCTGGGCAACGCCGAAGAACTCCGCAAGCACACCATCAACAAGGGCATCAGCTGTGAAGAATGACACGGCGCCGGCGCCCATCTAGTGGGCGCGCGGGGCGCGGGCATGCCCTCCAATTGCGAGCGCTGCCATCAGCGATTCGCCTGGAACGCGGATGAGGCCAAGATCGACCCCAAGCGCAGCTTCTCGGCCTACTTCAAGAGCTCCCATCCCTCCTGCGGCACCGAGGGCTCCCAGTCCTACTACACCGCCCACAAGGAACACGGGATGGGCTGTGGCACCTGCCATGACCCCCACGAAGTGACTGCCAACGACTGGAAGGATCCCTACACCGTTCCCGGGATCCGGAAGAAGTGCCAGGACTGCCACAAGACCCAGGGCGAACTGTTTGCCAAGAATGAGATCCACGGCAACAACAGCTGCGCCAGCTGCCACATGCCCGTCATGGGAAGCTGCGAGAATTTTGCCTCCATCCAGTTTCCCGACTATGGCGGTTTCGATACCCAGCGGGCTTCCCACATCTGGAAGATCCTGGTGGACCCCGAGATCAAGACCCTCAATCCCCCGCCAGGCAAGGACCGGAACTTCAAGGGCGGCGCCTGGCGTCTCACCAAGAAGGACGGGAAACCCTACATCGATCTGATGTGGTCGTGCGGGCGCACTAGCTGGGGTGATTCGGCCATGGCCCAGGCCGGTGGCTGCCATAGCCCGGCCCAGTCATCCCTGCCGACGAATCTCCAGTTCACCAACCAGCGCATGATCTACGACAAGGTGGTGACCTGGCAGAACCCCGTGAAGTCGGGACTCGCCGATGTCGAATCCACCCTCAAGGAGCTGACTCCGATGCTCTCCAAGAGCATGCTCGGCCAGGCTGAAAAAGCCCAGGTCCAGCTGATGGTCAACCAGGCCCGGGAAATCGTGGCCCTGGTGAAGAAGGATGGATCCTGGGGTGTGCATGCCCCCACCTACCTGAAAGACAAGGTGGCGGAAGCCCAGGTCCTCGTCCAGGGCGCCAAGGCGACCTTGAAAGGCAACGTCCAGGCCTCCGCGAAAACAGGTGGCGCGACCAAGGGTTGATCCCAACCTCCTGACCTTCGATATGAGCAGCCCCCGGGAAACCGGGGGCTGTTATTTGGCATCAAGGCTGTGGACAGGCCTTCAGAGAAGGCCGGCTTTCCTGCACTCCTCGATGAATTCGGAGGAACTCATCAGGCCGAAGAGCCGAGTCCATTTCGCGGATCGGGCGGGGCGGATCAAGGTGATCGGAACCATGGACGACAGGTCCGGGATGAAGGTGTTCAGGCCATGCATGGCTTTCTCAATGTCGGTTCGGGTTCCCGTGAGGCTGTCCCACCCAGGCTTGGCGCGGAAGCGCTGCATGTAGGCCTTCAGGGCTTCGGGTGTATCCCGGGCCGGATCGATGGTGATGGAGATGAGGTGGACCTTCCGGGAACCGGCCCCGAGCCGCGTCTGCAGAGTGGCGTACCCGGCCGAAAGTGTCGGACAGATGGTCGTGCAATTCAGATAGATGAAGTTGAGGACCACGGGTTCGCCGGAATCCAGCAGGGATTTGAGCTGTACCTTCTGGCCATCCTGATTGATCAGCACCACATCCGCGGGATTGCAGAGCTCTGTGCTGCGTCGGATCCGTGGCTCTTTCTGCTCAGCGGCCAGGGAAGCGAGGCACCCGGCGATACAAGCCGCTCTCGCGATCAGGACGAAGGGCTGAAGGGTGGTCATGAGCAAGCAACTCCTTTGGTACTCAATTCGGGAAGGATCGCCTCTTCGGCCCCGAGGGCTGTTTTCGCAAGGCCTGACGAACCTGTGCGCCTCAGCTCTCTAGTATAGAATCCAGGAGAGGAATCCAGGAACCCCGATGCGCCAAGCAATGCTCCTCCCTGCCCTGCTCCTGAGCGCCGTCTCGCTGCTTCCGGTCGAGTCGAAGTCCCGGGTGGATCCGAAGGGCCCTGCTCCCGAAGGCCGCTGCGCCGTGTGCGGCATGTTCGTCGCGAATTTCCCGGACTGGGCCGCTTCGATCACCTTCAAGGACGGCACCATGGCCTGGTTCGACGGCCCCAAGGATCTCTTCACTTTCATGTCGGACCTGACTCGGTACGATGCACGGCACAAGGCTTCCGACCTCGTGGACATCCGCGTGAAGGACTACTACGGACTGAAGGCCACCGACGGCCGGAAGGCCTTCTTCGTCCTTGGCAGCGACGTCCTGGGCCCCATGGGCAGGGACCTGGTGCCCTTCGCCTCTGAGGCCGGCGCCAGAGACTTCCTCAAGGATCACCGAGGACACAGGCTCCTCACCTTTCTGGAGGTCACACCCGAACTCCTGAAGCAGATGGAGTGAGGGTCCCTAACGTTGACCCATTCTTTCGGATGGCCGGTCCTTCCGTGCGAAAATCCTCCATCTACCTGTCCCTGACCGGCGCGCTGGCGGTGTTGTTCCTGGGCATGCTGCTCCACGCGAAGGTCCAGGCGGGCCGCGCGATGAACCAGCGCGAGTCCAACACTGCCCTGGTACGCAGCCTCGGCCTCACGGATCTCTGCATCTTCACGGAAGCGCGCTACACCCGTCACCCCGCCATGGCCGACCGCCATGCCGCTTTCCAGGACCATCCCATGGGCCTGGATCATTTCCCTTCAGGTTCCCTCGTGGCCCCACCCACTTTCCCGAGCCCCCATGCGCGCCCCCACCCAGCGCTACCGCAACATCCTTGATTTTGCCCTCTCCTCACTGCTGAGGCGAAAGGGCCGGAATCTGTCCCTGACCGGCGTCTACACGCTGGTCGTGTTCGTCCTCGCCTCACTGATCTTCTTCGTGCAGGCGCTCAAGCGTGAAGCCCGCGAACTGCTCGTCCAGGCGCCGGACATGGTCGTGCAGCGCCTGGTGGCCGGTCGCCACGATCCCATTCTCGCGGCCCAGGCTGAAGCCATCCGTTCCATCCGGGGCGTCCTTGAAGTCCGGCCAAGACTCTGGGGCTACTACTATGACCCGGCCTTCGGCGGGAACCTCACCGTCATGGCCAACGAGCATGAACCCATCGCCGCCGACGCAGTGTGGATCGGCCAGGGCGTGGCCCGGAACATGCGTGTAAACGAAGGCGACCTGATCAGCCTCCGGGCCTATGACGGCCTGCCCATGCTCTTCTTGGTCCAGAAGATCCTGCCAACGGAATCCGAACTGGTGTCCTCCGATCTGGTACTCATGGCGCCGCGGGATGTCCGCTCCCTCTTCCACTTTCCCGAGGGCCTGGCCACGGATCTGGCCATCACCGCTGGAAACCCGCGGGAACTGCCCACCATCGCCGCCAAGATCGTGGAACGGTTCCCCGACGCACGCCCTATTCTGAAAGCCGAGCTCCTTCGCACCTACGAGGCGGTCTTCGATTGGCGGGGCGGGCTCATGGTGGTGGTACTGGGCTCGGCCCTGCTCTCCTTCGTCATCTTCGCCTGGGACAAGGCCACGGGCCTTTCCGCCGAAGAACGACGGGAAATCGGCATCCTTAAATCCATCGGCTGGGAAAGCTCCGACGTGCTGCTGTTGAAGTTCTGGGAAGGCACCGTGGTCTCGTTGACAGCCTTCCTGAGCGGCATCCTGCTGGCCTATGTCCATGTGTTCTTCTTCTCGGCCAGGCTCTTCGAACACGCGCTCAAGGGCTGGTCTGTGCTCTTCCCGCGCTACCGGCTGCTGCCCGCCCTGGACGGCTACCAACTCACGGTGCTTTTCTTCCTCACGGTGCTGCCCTATACAGCCGCCACCCTGGTGCCCATCTGGCGGGCCGCGACCGTGGATCCCGACGCGGCCATGAGGACCTGACCATGATCGAACTCGTCCAGGTCGTGAAGACCTTCCAGGCTGGCCTGGCAACCCCCTTCACCGCGGTGGATGGTGTCAGCCTCAGCATTCCCGAAGCCCAGATCACCGTGCTGAAGGGTCCCAGCGGCTCGGGCAAGACCACCCTGCTCACCCTGATCGGCTGCATGGCCCGGCCGACCTCCGGCCGGATCCACCTCCACCGCCTTCCCGGGAATGTGCTGCCCCAGTTGCAAGCCGGTGACTCAGTGGAAATCACCAGCCTCCCCGAACGTTTCCTCACGGCCATCCGGCGGCGCACCTTCGGGTTCATCTTCCAGCAGTTCAACCTCATCCGCGGCATCTCCGTTCTGGAGAACGTGATGCTCCCCGCCTATCCCACAGGCGAGGACCACCGCTCCGTAGAAGCCAGGGCCGTCCAGCGCCTGGAGAGCCTGGGACTTGGGAGGCACCTGCGCGCCTCCGTCGAGCGACTCTCCGGGGGCGAGGCCCAACGGGTGGCCATCGCCCGTGCCCTCATCAACGATCCCACCGTGCTCATCGCCGACGAGCCCACCGCCCATCTGGATTCCCGGCTTTCCGAGGATTTCATGGCACTCATGGGCCAGTTCAAAGCCGCCGGCAAGACTCTGCTCATCACCAGTCACGATCCCATCGTACACGGCTCGCCCCTGGCTGACCGGGTGGTGGAGCTGCGGGACGGCCAGATCGTGGCGGAGCCATGATCCAGCACCCGGGCATTCTTGCCCTGCTGCTCGCCTCGTTTCTCGTCAGCCTGCTGCTGGTGGGCGCTGGCTGGCAGGGTCTGAGGATCCTGCACGGCTGGGACCTGAAGAGCGGCAGTGAGGGCCAGCTCGACCTGGAGCGCCGCACCTACCTCGTCTCCACCCTGGTGCCCTTTGCCCTGGTAATCCACTTCCTGTCCCTCTTCCTGTTCATCTTCACGGCGGACAACCTGCACACCCAGTTCGTGGGCGCCATGTGCGCGGCGGGGTCCCTGGCCGTGAACCCCTTCGGCTACCCGGCGCTGCTGGCGAACATCGCCGTCTGCCTGGTCGCCGGCATGTGGCTCATCCTCCATCGGGCGGATACGCAGGGCTACGACTACCCGCTGATTCGCCCCAAGTACACCCTGCTGCTGGGCCTGGTGCCACTGGTGCTGCTGGAGACCTGGCTGCAGACGCGCTACCTCACGGGGCTGAAGGCCGACGTGATGACCTCCTGCTGTGGCAGCCTCTTCGGCCATGGCCGTCAGGGCTTCGCTGCCGAACTCGCCGGGTTGCCCCCGCGGACCATGCAGCCCGCCTTCTGGGCCACGTTCATGTTGCTCGGGCTGGCGGGCCTCGTGTTCCTTCGCTCCCGCAAAGGGGCCCGGCTGTTCGCGCTCTTGAGCCTGGGCTTCCTCCTCATGGCCGTGGCCTCGCTCATCTCTTTCTTCTGCCTCTACATCTATGCCCTGCCCAGCCACCACTGCCCCTTCTGCCTGCTTCAGCGCGAATATGGGTTCGTGGGCTACCCCCTTTACGGATCCCTGCTCGGCGGCGGGATCACCGGGCTGGGCGTGGGCGCCCTTGCCCCGTTCCGGACACGGAAGAGCCTGGTGGTGACCCTGCCCGGGCTGCAAGCGAAGCTCGCCTGGACGACCCTTGCCCTGGCGGCGCTCTTCACCCTGGTGGTGGGGATCTGGATGGCGATGTCGCCACTGAGGCTCTAGGAGCGTGATGGTACAAAGCAGGATGGTGCGGCCACGCAGGGCAGTCAACGTTCTGGGCTCGCCAAACTCTGATCGATGAGCTCAATCCAGTGCCGCACGGGAAGGGGCGTTCCCGCCTGCAGGTGGGCGATGCAGCCGGCGTTGGCGCTGACGATCACGCCCGGTGACCCGGCGGCCAGCGCCTCCACTTTGAGGGCCCGCAGCTGCAGGGACAGCTCCGGTTCCAGGATGGCGTAGGTCCCGGCGGCACCGCAGCACAGGTGGCCATTGGCCGCCGGCCGGGCCTCGAAGCCCGCAGCCTGCAGCAGGCCCTCCACCACGCCGCGGATCTGCTGCCCGTGCTGCAGGGTGCAGGGGCTGTGGAAGACCGCCGAGCGTCCTTTCCGCTCCTTCCGGGTGCCCTCCAGCAAGGCGGCCAGCGCGTCCTTTTCGCCTGCGATCACCTCGCTGAGATCCCGCACCGCCGCGGCCACGCGGGCGGCCTTCTCCGCATAGGCCGGATCCTCCCGCAGCAGGTGGCCATAGTCGCGCACATGGACTCCGCACCCCGAGGCGGTCATGACGATGGCTTCGGCACCGGCCTCCAGCTGCGCCCACCACCCGTCGATGGCCCGCCGCGCATCCACCCGGGCCGCCTCCACGTCGTTCAAGTGGAACCGCACGGCGCCGCAGCAGCCGACGCCTGGGGACTCCAGCAGAGAGATGCCCAGGCGGTCCAGCACCCGGGCCGCCGCGGCGTTGATGTTGGGATACATCGAGGGCTGCACGCAGCCGGCCAGCTCGATCATCTTGCGGGCATGGAGGACCTGGGGGCGGAGCCCGGCCCCGGTCCGCGGAGGCACCTTGGCCTGCAAGAGCTTCGGCAACAGGGGCCGCACCAGCCGGCCCCAGCCCATGGCCGCGCCGAAGAGCCGAGCCCGGGGCAGCGTGGACCGCAGGGCGCCCCGCAGCAGCCGGTCCCAGAGCTTACGCGGAACCTTGGTCTCCATCACTTCGCGGCCGATATCCAGCAGCCGCGAATACTGCACGCCCGAGGGACAGGTGGTTTCGCAGGAACGGCAATTCAGGCAGCGATCCAGGTGCAGCTGCGTCTTTTCCGTGGGTCCGTCCCCCTCCAGCATCTGCTTGATGAGGTAGATGCGCCCCCGGGGCCCATCCAGCTCGTCCCCCAGGATCTGGTAGGTCGGGCAGGTGGCCGTGCAGAACCCGCAGTGCACGCAGGCGCGCAGGATGGCCTCGGCCTCGTTCCCGGCCGTGGTGCCCTTGATGAAATCCGCGAGGTGGGCTTCCATCACAGCTCCAGCAGCAGGCGGCCGGGATTGAAGACCCCGTGCGGATCGAAGACGGCCTTCAGGCGCTGGTGGATGGCCGCCAGGGGCCCCGGCAGGGGCATGAAGACCCCCGCGGCCCGATCCCCGCCGCGGAACAGGGTGGCGTGGCCACCGGCCTTCTGCGCCACCGCCCGCACCTGGGCCGGGGCGTAGTCTCCCCGGAGCCAGCGCTGGGCTCCACCCCATTCGATGAGTGGGATCCCGGCCAGGGGCAGCGGACCGGCGATGGAGGGCACAGACAGGCGCCACAGGGGGGCTTCCCCAGCGAAGAAGGCGTGGCTCTGCTCCTTGAGCCCGGCCCAGTGGGCGGCGGCCTCGGCCTCCGGCAGCCGCTGGCCCCCGAGGGCCCCGCAGGCGCTTTGCACCGCCGCTTCCGCCCCGGCGAGGCGCACCGTGAGCAGCTGTTCCTCCCAGCTGGTGGCAGTCACCGGCAGGGGCTTGCCCGCCCAGCGATTCATCAGGTCGAGGGCCTTGTCCTGGGAGAGCTGGAAGCGGAGGCTGGCCTGGCCGACCGGAATGGGCAGCACCTTGAAGGAGACTTCCAGGATCAGGCCGAGGGTGCCCAGGGTCCCGGCCATCAAGCGGGAGACATCGAAGCCGGCCACATTCTTCATCACCTGGCCGCCGAAGGTCAGCTCCCGCCCCTCCCCGTCCATGATCTTCGCACCTAGCACGAAATCGCGCAGGGCCCCGCAGCTGGTCCGACCCGGCCCCGACAATCCGGAGGCCACGGCTCCGCCCAGGGTGGCGGCACCTCCGAAGGCCGGGGGCTCGAAGGCCATCCACTGGCCGCGCTCTGCCAAGGCTGCTTCCAGCTCGGCCAGGGGGGTGCCGGCCCGGGCCGTCATCACCAGCTCCGAGGGCTCGTAACCCACGATGCCCTGGTATCCGCCCACGTCCAGGCGCTCCCCGACTAGGGGACCGCCGTAGAAGTCCTTGCTGCCGCCCCCGCGGAGGCAGAGCGGCCGGCGGGCGAGGATGCGTTCGCGGAACGCGGCGAGGCTCACAGGCGCTCCAGTTCGGGAAATTTCAGCTCCCCGTGGTGGACGTGCATGCGCCCCATTTCGGCGCAGCGGTGGAGGGAGGGGATGGCCTTGACGGGATTCAGCAGCCCGGGCGGATCGAAGGCGCCTTTCACCGCATGGAAAGCCTTCAGCTCGTCGGTGCTGAACTGCTCACACATGGAGTGGATCTTTTCGAACCCCACGCCGTGCTCGCCGGTGATGGTCCCGCCCAGGGCCACGGACAGCCGGAGGATCTCCGCGCCGAAGGCCTCCGTGCGCTCCAGTTGACCGGGGATGTTGGCATCGTAAAGGATCAGAGGATGCAGGTTGCCGTCACCGGCGTGGAACACGTTGATGCAACGCAGGCCGTACTTGGTTTCCATGGCGGCGATGGCCGTGAGCATCTCGCCCAGCCCCTTCTTGGGAATGGTGCCGTCCATGCAGTAGTAGTCCGGCGAGATGCGTCCGGCGGAGGGGAAGGCCGCCTTGCGCCCGGCCCAGAACCGCAGCCGTTCCGCCTCATTGCGGGAGACGCGGAGGTCTGTGGCGCCGCTGTGCTCCAGCACGCCGCGCATGCGGCCGACCTCCTCGGCCACCTCCTCGGCGGTGCCATCGGATTCGCAGAGCAGGATGGCCTTGGCCTCCAGATCGTAGCCAGCCTTGACGAAGGGTTCCACGGCGGCGGCCGCGCCCTGGTCCATCATCTCCAGGCCCGCCGGGATGATGCCCGCGGCGATGACGGCGGCGACCGCCTCGCCCGCTTTCCGCACGTCGTCGAAGCTGGCCATGATGACCTGGGCCATCTGGGGCTTGGGGGTGAGCCGCACCGTCACCTCGGTGACAATGCCGAGCAGCCCCTCGGAGCCGATGACCAGCGGCAGCAGGTCGTAGCCGGGGGCGTCGAGCGCGTGGCTGCCGAGCTCCAGAATCTCCCCTTCGATGGTCACCATGCGCACCCGGAGGACGTTCTGCATGGTCAGGCCGTACTTGAGACAGTGCACGCCGCCGGAGTTCTCCGCCACGTTCCCCCCGATGGTGCAGGCGATCTGGGAGCTGGGATCGGGCGCATAGTACAGGCCATGGGGCGCGGCGGCCTCGGAGATGGCCAGGTTCCGGGCGCCGGTCTGCACCACAGCCACTCGCGCCACCGGATCCAGCTTAAGGATGCGGTTGAGCTTCGTGAGGCTGAGCAGCACGCCCTGGGGATGGGGCATGGAGCCTGCCGAAAGCCCCGTGCCCGCGCCCCGGGGCACGATGGGGACGCCCGCCCGGTGGCAGGCCACCAGGATGGCCACCACCTGCGCCTCGTCCTCGGGCAGGGCCACGGCGAAGGGCAGCCGGCGGTAGGCGGACAGGCCGTCGCACTCGTAGGGCCGCAGGAGCTCCCGGTCGGTGATGAGCGACTCCGGGGTGAGGATGTCCCGTAGCTCCCGCAGCAGGGCGGCCGAGGCCGCACCCGAAAAATCCGGGTCGCGTTCGGCGGAGTGGGGAGGCAGGTTCATCACCGGCCGCCGCCCCTGACTCGAGAGGGGCTATCGGGCGCACCTGGCCCATAGGCCCGCCACGACTGGCTGGCCGAACAGGGTTCAGCGGGAAGTTTGGGCATCAGGCCCTCTCGGGGGGAAGTAGGGTCCCTGGATACTCCCCCGCCCGCGGCGCTGTCAAGCGCAATGCGCGTTGACCGGGCAGAGCGTTCAGCGGGCCAGGCCGGCCTCGAAGGCCCGCACGGCGATCAGGAAGGGCTCGGTCGCATCCCACATGATCCAGTGCCTGGCACCGGGGAAGTGGATGGACCGGAAGGCGGGCAGGTTCTTGAAGCCGAACTGGGCCAGCCGGACCGCCTCCTTGGCCGGGTCGGGTTCCCGCGGTCCCGCCGCCAGCTGCAGCACCGGCAGGCGCAGCTGTGCCTGCCGGGCGGCCAGGGGGTCCTGGGTCATGGCCCGCAGGTAGGCCTGGAGGATGGGAACCGGTACCTCCAGTGCCTCGGCCACCACCCGGCTGGTCTGCGCCTGGCCAGTCGTCATCAGCCCCATGAACACCCGCAGGGCCTGGTCGGGATCGGCTCCCAGTGCCACCGCCGTGGGCTCCATGTAGGCCTCGGGGACGGCGCCGAGGAAGCTGTCTACCAGGACCAGCCCCCGGAACGCTGTCGGATCTTCGAGGATGGTCCTGGCTGCGATGGGGCCGCCCATGGAATGGCCCACCACCAGGCAGGGCGCCAAGCCCTCCCGGCGGACCAGGGCGGCCAGATCCTTGGCCAAGGCGCCGAAATCCGCCCGGCCATCAATCACCAGCGGACCGGGGCTGCCCCCGCTGCCGGGCAGATCCACGCTCAGCACCATGTGGTCCCGCGCCAGCTCCGCGGCCACCTCAGACCAAACCGACCTGTTCCCGCCGAAGCCGTGGATCAGCAGGACGCCTGGGCCCTTGCCGAGCTTCTGGAAGGTGGGCACGGCGGCCTGCAGGCAGAGCGCGGCGAGACAAAGCAGGAGCGCACGGCAAGGCATGAGAACCTCCGGGATGGGTTGCTGCTGGATCGTGCCGGGATCCGGTCGATCAGACTTTGGGCGCTTCCAGTCCGAACTCTGCCCAACCTTCTTTGGTCGGCCCGTAGAGGCTGGGCACGTGGAGGCCCGCCTGGCGCATGAGAACGGTCATCTGGCCCCGGTGGTGGGTCTGGTGGCTGACGAGGACGTAGAGGGCGAAGGCACCGGTCCAGGTCTCGCCGTAGAGGGTGAAGTTGCGGCCCAGCTCGGTGTTGCTCCAGCTACCGATGTGATCCAGCAGGGAATCGCTGACCGTGCGGTAGGTACCGAAGATCTCCGCCATGGTGGGCGGAGGCGGCTTGGCGATAAAGCCATCGGGCCCCAGGCCCACGGGGCCCTGCACCTTGAGACCCAGATTTTGGGGCAGTTCAAGGATGGTTTCCACCAGATGCCAAGCCATGCGCCGCAGGTCGCGGTGCCCCGCGTCCACAGCCTGGTGGGCCGCCGCATCGGGAATGGCCGCGAAGACTGCCAGGGTCTTCCCCGCTTCCTGCTGCCAGATGGTCTTGAAGTCGTCCACACGACGGAACATGCCTGCCTCCTGGAAAGCTGCCCGGAAGCATAGCGCAACGGGGCTATTGAAAATAAAAAGACGAGGGAAAGACAACCAATCAACCACGAAGACAGGAAGACCACGAAGGTAATGATAAAAGCGCAGGCCGAGACTGTTTTCCGAGGGACCAAGCGGTCTCCCCCCATTGCTCAGGCCTAAGAACCCGACTTGAGTTCTTCTTCGTGGTCTTCCTGTCTTCGTGGTTAGGTTTTCTTTTCTTTTTCACACAGGAGTAACTGCGCGGCGCTTCACGGGCCACACTTCTCGGCGGCGGGCCCGGGCGAGACGGGCGATGATCTCGGCGCGCAGGTCCTCGGGCGCCACGATGGCGTCCACGTGCAACTCGGCGCCCAGCTTCTTCAGGTTGATATCCTCGTTGTACTCATCGCGGAGCTGCTGGACGTAGACCATGCGTTCTTCCTCAGGCTTCTCGGCGATCTTGTTGGCGAAGACGGCGTTCACGGCGGCCTCGGCGCCCATGACGGCGATGCTGGCGGTGGGCAGGGCCAGGGTGGCATCGGGATCGAAGCCCGGACCGCTCATGGCGTAGAGGCCCGCCCCGTAGGCCTTGCGCACCACCACGCAGATGCGGGGTGTGCTGCAGCCGGCCATGGCGCTGATCATCTTGGCGCCGTGGCGGATGATGCCCTGCTTTTCCACCGCGCTTCCGATCATGAAACCCGGCACGTCGCTCAGGAAGACCAGTGGGATGCCGAAGGCGTCGCAGAGCGTCATGAAGCGCGTGGCCTTGTCGGCGCTGTCCACGAAGAGCACGCCGCCCTTCACCCGGGGCTGGTTGGCCAGGATGCCCACGGGCTTGCCGTCGAGGCGTGCCAGGCCAGTGATGATCTCACCGGCGAAGAGTTTCTTGATCTCCAGGAAGCTGCCTTCGTCCACTAGGCCCTCGATGAAATCCTTCATCTGGAAGGGGGCCATGATATCCGCAGGTACCAGCGCGCCCAGGGGCTTCGCCCTGGGCGAGACCGCCTTCGGCGGGGTCACGGGGAGGGTGTCTTCACAGTGCTGGGGGAAGTAGGACAGGTACTGTCTGCAGAGCTCGATTGCTTCGACCTCGGTCTTGCAGAGGAAGTCACCGCAGCCGCTCACGGAGCAGTGCATCTTCGCGCCGCCCAGATCCTCCAGGCTGATCTTCTCGCCGATGACCATTTCCGCCATGCGGGGGGAGCCCAGGTACATGCTGGCGTTGCCCTCCACCATCACCACCACGTCGCAGAAGGCGGGAATGTAGGCGCCGCCCGCGGCGGAGGGCCCGAAGAGCAGGCAGACCTGGGGTACCAGGCCCGAGAGCGCCACTTCCATGTGGAAGATCGTTCCCGCGTGGCGCCGTCCCGGGAACATATCTAACTGGTCTGTGATCCGCGCTCCCGCGCTGTCCACCAGGTAGAGCATGGGCACCTTCAGGCGCATCGCCACTTCCTGGATGCGGATGATCTTCTCCACCGTGCGGGCGCCCCAGCTGCCGGCCTTGATGGTGCTGTCGTTGGCCATGAGGGCCACCGCGCGGCTCGCCACCATGGCCGTGCCCGTGATGACGCCGTCCGCAGGCAGATCCTTGGCCAGGGCGTTGGCGAAAAGGCCATCCTCCACGAAGCTGCCTTCGTCCACCAGCAGGTGGATGCGTTCCCGGGCGAAGAGCTTGCCGGCTTCCGCGTTCTTCTCGTGGGCCTTGGCGGCGCCACCTTTCTTGATCCGATCAACTTCCGAATGGAACTGCTCAGATTGCATGGGAACCTCGGGATGGAGGCTCCAGCATATGCGATCCTGGAGGGATGGCGTACGCAGAGGAATCGAGGCACGGCGGGTTCCTGACGGCGCCTTTCATTATCATCTGCGCCTTCTACTTCCTAGTCTTCGCGGCGGGCTACCAGCTCTTTCCGGTGGTGCCCCTGCACCTCCGCGACATGGGTGCGAGCCTCGCCGAGAGCGGCCGCTTCCAGACGGCCTTCATGCTGGGCTCGGGATTCGGGTCGCTCTTCACGGGACCCCTGGGTGACCGTCTGGGGCAGCGGCGGGTGTTGCGCGTGGCCTCACTTCTCCTGGTGGCGATCCTCGTGGCCTACGGCTTCCTGAAGGTGCGTTGGGTGTTCTACCTGCTGGCGCCCCTCCACGGTGTGCTGTGGTCCGCGCTTCGGACCGCTTCCGTCGCCAAGGTGGGCGGGATCCTGCCGCTGCAGCACCGGGCCCAGGGCCTTTCGCTCTTCGGCCTCACCGGGCCCGGCGGCGTGGCGGTGGGTCCCCTGGTCGGCCTGTGGCTGATGCCGCACCTGGGCTTCGCCTGGATGCTGATCCTGCTGGCGGGGGTCTTCGCGGTCCTGCACGGCCTCATTGGGGCCCTGCCCCGGGAAGCGCCGCGCGAACTTGAAGCCACGGCGTTGTTCCAGTGGCCGGACCGCGCCGTATGGGGAATGGTGGCCGTGATGATGCTCGTGGGTCTCGGCTTCGGGCCCATGCCACCCTACAGCGCCCAGGAAGCGAAGGCTCTCGGGATGGCCTGGCCTGCCACCTTCCTCACTTGTTTCGCTCTGGGCATGATGGCCATCCGCGGCCTGCTGGCGCTTACGGGAATGGGACGGCGCCCGGTGAACCTGCTGCCGGCCATGATCGTGCTGGCTACGGCCGGCTACGTCCTGCTGGCCTTCCTGCCAGGGGGCATGGCCCGCCATCTGCTGGCGGGGCTCATCTATGGCGCGGGCTACGGCATGGTGCACACCCTGCTCATCATGAACATCTTCGCCACCACGCCGCCCGAGCGCGTCGGCGCCGCGGTGGGCGCTCTTTTCTTCGCCTTCGATGCGGCCACCGCCTTCGGGGCCCTGGGCCTGGGCTGGGTCATGGAGCACCTGGGCTTCCGCTGGGGCTGGGCCATCGGGGCGGTCCTGATGGCCCTCTCCATCCCCGTGGCCCGCCGGATCGTCCGGAAGGGGCAGGCCGTGACATCCCTGCCTGGACCCTCTGCCATCCTGGATGCATGACGGATCTTTCCAGCCCCCGCACGCCGCTCGTGACCCGGCAGTTCGCCCTGATGTGGTCGCTGACCTTTGTGACCTTTTTTGCGGCCTTCCAGCTCTTCCCCACGGTGCCCCTGCGCCTGCGGGAACTCGGCGCGGACCTGGCGGAGAGCGGCCGCTTCATGAGCCTCTTCACGGCGGGCAGCGCCCTGGGCGCGCTGCTCACCGGACCCCTGGGTGATCGCCTCGGCCACCGCCGCCTCCTGATCGCCTCGGCCCTGCTCTTCGCGGTCTTCCTGGGGGGCTACGCCCTGACTCCCACCCGCTGGGGCTTCTATCTCTTGGCCTTCCCCCACGGCATCGTGTGGTCGGGGCTGCTGACGGCCACCATGGCCTCCATGGCCCATGTGCTGCCGGAGGACCGCCGCGCCGATGGCCTCAGCCTCTACGGCCTGGCCAGCCCGGGGGGCGTCATCGTGGGGCCCCTCCTGGGCCTGTGGATCATGCAGCACTGGGGCTTCGCGCCCATCGGCTGGTATCTGGCGGGGCTCTTCGTCCTGCTGGGGGTCCTGGCCACCAGCCTGCCGGAGGATCATCCCCACGGCCGCGCGGAGGGCTTCCTCTGGCCCGATGCCGTGGTCATCGCCCCCTGCCTGGTCCTCTTCGGCGTGGCCCTGGGCTACGGCGCCATCGGCAGCTACACGGCCCAGGAGGGCCTGGCCCTGGGGATGAAGGTGCCTTCGGTGTTCCTGTCCTGCATGGCCGTGGGCATGGTGGCCATGCGGCTCGTCATGCTGCGGCGGGGTTTCGGGAAGCGGCCCATCCGCAAGCTGCCCTCCATGCTGCTGGGCGCCTTCGCGGGCATGGTCCTGCTGGCGGCCCTGCCCGGGGGTACGCCGCGGCACGCCGTCTCCGCCCTGCTCTACGGCGCCGGGTACAGCATGCTGCACACGCTCCTCAACGCGAAGCTGCTGGAATCCGTGGATCCGAAGCGACGCGGTTCGGCCTTCGGCGCCCTCCTTTTCGCCTTCGACGCGGGCATTGGCCTGGGCGCCTTCAGCCTGGGCTGGACCATCGGCCACTATGGCTACCGCATGGGCTGGGCCCTGGGCGCCGTGGCCCTGATCGCGGCGCTGCCGCTGGCGCTGAAGCTGGGCCGGGATTGACGGGAAGTCAGCTGGCGAAGGTGTCGTGCTCCGTGCGGCGGATGATCTCTTCCTGGAGCTCGCTGGAAAGATCGCAGAAGTAGTCCGAGTAGCCAGCCACACGCACGATCAGGTCCCGGTGGCTTTCCGGATGGGCCTGGGCCTCCCACAGCTTGGCCGCGGTGACGACGTTGAACTGGACATGGTGGCCATCCATTTTGAAGTAGGTGCGCACCAGGTGCTGGAGCCGCTCGATGCCTCCCTCTCCTTCCAGGAGGCTGGGCGTGAACTTCATGTTCAGCAGGGTGCCGCCTGTCTTCGCATGGTCCATCTTCCCGGCGGAGCGCAGCACGGCCGTGGGCCCGCAGCGGTCCGCGCCCTGCACGGGGGAGATGCCCTCGGATAGGGGCTCGCCGGCCCGGCGCCCATCCGCCGAGGCCAGGCAGACTTGGCCGAAATAGACATGGCAGGTGGTTGGCAGCATCTCCAGCCGGTAGGCACCACCCTTGCCGTTGGGACGGCCATCGATGGACTCGAAGAGGAAGCTGAACACCCTCACCATCACATCGTCCGCCGCCGCGTCGTCGTTCCCGTACTTGGGCGTCTTGTGGAGGAGGCGCTGGCGCAGGGGCTCCTGGTCACGGAAGTCGGCATCCAGGGCCGAGACCAGCTTTGGCAAAGCCAGGGTCTGGTGCTCGAAGACCACCTGCTTCATGGCTGAGAGGCTGTCCGTGACGCTGCCGATGCCCACCGCCTGGATGAAGGTGTTGTTGTACCGGGCACCACCAGCGTTGTAGTCCCGGCCCTTGCGGATGCAATCGTCCGTGAGTACCGACAGGAAGGGCACGGGCATGCGGGTGGCGTAGATCCGCTCAATGACTTGGTTCCCGCGAATCTTGAGGTCCAGGAAGTGCCGGGTCTGGGTCTCGAAGGCTTTGACCACCTGCTCGAAAGAACCGACGGTGGCTGGATCGCCCGTGCGAGGTCCGAGCTGCCGCCCCGTGCGCGGATCGCGGCCATCGTGCAGGGCCAGTTCCAGCATCTTCGGCAGGTTGAAGTACCCCGTGAGGATGTAGGCCTCCTTGCCGAAGGCCCCCACCTCCACGCAGCCCGAGCAGCCGCCGGCGCGGGCGTCCTCCAGGGACTTGCCCTGGCGCAGCTGCTCCTCCACCACCGTGTCGGCGTTGAAGAGAGAGGGAAAGCCGTACCCGTTCCGGATGACCCGCAGGGCGTGCTTGAGGATGGCGTCCGGCGTCTTCCGGGAGACCTGGACATTGCTGCTGGGCTGGAGCAGGTGCATTTGTTCGATGATCTCCAGCAACAGGTCTGTGAGCTCGTTGCTGCCGTCACTGCCGTCCGGCAGGAGGCCCGCCAGGTTCAGGTTGGCGAAGTCCGTGTAGGTGCCGCTCTCCGCCGCGGTGACGCCTACCTTGGAGGGCGACGTGTGGTTGTTGAACTTCACGAAGAAGCACTCCAGCAGCTCCCGGGCGGCTTCCCGCGTGAGGCTGCCGTCCTCCAGGCCGCGCTGGTAGAAGGGCCATAGGTGCTGGTCCAGGTGGCCGGGACTGAAGGCGTCCCAGCCGTTCAGCTCTGTGATGACGCCCTGGTGGCAGAACCAATAGGACTGCAACGCCTCCTGGAAGTCCCGCGGGGCCTGGGCCGGAACGCGGCGGCAGACCTCCGCAATGCGGCGCAGCTCCGCGGCTCGGGCAGGTTCCGCCTTGGCGGCCTGCCGCTCAGCCTCCATTGCGTGGCGTTCAGCCAACAGGATCAGGGCCTCGCAGGAGAAGTCCATGGCCTCCAGCTGGGACCGCTTGTCCTCCGCCTCGGAGTCCCGCTCGAAATCCAATACCGCTTTGGCGGCAGCGATATCGGCCTGGAAATCCCGCAGGCCGCGGCCATAGATCTTGTCGTCCAGCACCGTGTGGCCCGGCGCCCGCTGCTCCATGAATTCCGTGAAGACGCCGGCCTCGTAAGCGTCGTGCCACTCCCCCGGCAGCACTGCGAAGATCTGGTCCCGCAGGCTGCGGCCCCGCCAGTAGGGAATGATGTCCCGCTCGTAGGCTTCGACCATGGTTTCCGGCACCCGATAGCGGGTCATGGGGCGCGTGTCGAGGATGCGCAGGTCCTCCACCGAGTGGCAGGTGAGCTCGGGATAGGTGGGCACGGCCTTGGGCCGGGGCCCGCGCTCGCCCACGATCAGCTCCCCGGCACCGATCCAGACGGTCTTGTGCTCGCAGAGGTGCTTGAAGGCCAGGGCCCGCATCACGGGCACGGCGTGCCTGCCGAGGTGCTCCCGGTAGAAGGCCGTCATCAACTGGGCCCGCTCGGGATCGAGGGAGGGGATCGCGTCCAGGCTTTCCTGGCGGAGCCTTGCCGTTCGCTCGTTCATGGATGGCCTCCTACGGTGACCGCAATGCCATGGGCCCGGAATAGGTCCGCCAGACCGGCCATGTGTTCAGGTGCGGGGAGAGGGATCTGCTCCAGATGGTACTCCCTGCCGAGGCGGCGGAACTTGGCCGCGCCGGTGCTGTGATAGGGCAGCAGGTCCAGGCGCCGCACGCCGGGTACCCGCGCGACGAACCGGGCCGTGGCCTCCAGGTTCGCCGCGTCGTCGTTGACGCCGGGAATCACGGGCACGCGGATCCAGATCTGGCCATGGACCCGGCCCAGGGCCTCGAGGTTGGCGAGAATGCCCGCGTTGCCAGTGCCGGTCCAGGCGCGGTGCTGGGCATCGTTCATGTGCTTCAGGTCGAAGAGCACCAGATCGGTGAGAGCCGCGGCCGCCAGCAGATCCCTCCGGCGCCCCAGGCCGCAGGTGTCCAGGGCAGTGTGGATTCCGCGGCGCCGCAGATCCGCCAGCGCCTGCAGCACGAAGAGTGCTTGGCTGAGGGGCTCTCCGCCGGAGAGGGTGACCCCTCCTCCGGACTCATCAAAGAACAGGCGGTCCCGCAGCACCTCACCGACCAGGTCTTCGACCGATAGATCCCGGCCCAGCAGCTGTCGCGCCCCGGTCGGACAAGCATCCACGCAGGCCTCTGGTTCACTGACACCATGGCAGCTGCCACAGGCGATGCAGCGACCTTCCATGGTGACCAGCTCCCGGTCGATGGACTGGCTTTCGGGATTGTGGCACCAAGCGCAGGCCAGGGGGCAGCCCTTCAGGAACACAGTCGTTCTCAAGCCGGGGCCATCCTGGAGGGAGAAGCGCTGGATGTTGAAGATCCGGCCTTTCCCCGCAGGGATGGGGGTCCATTCCTCGGTCATCGAACCGCCCTGGCATCGAGGCTTTCCACTGCAACCCCTCACATGACCAAATCGTTCAGCTCCTCTTGTTCCACGCGCGTCTAGCCCCGCCGGTGGAGCTTATGCACGCTCGCCTGGTCCAGACACTTCACGAGCATTTCGTCGATGTTCACGTGGTCGGGCAGCGCGAGGCACCAGCGCACGCACTCGGCCACGTCGCTCGCCTGGAGGGGCTGCACGCCCTTGTAGACTGACCTGGCCTTGTCGCCATCCTTCAGGCGTACCTCGGAGAATTCAGTCTCGGCCATGCCGGGATCTACGGAGGTGACGCGGATCTGCTCGCCATTCAGCTCCAGGCGCAGGCTGTGGGCCATGGCTCGCACCCCGTGCTTGGAGGCGCAGTAGACGCTGCCACCCTCGTAGGGCTGGTGCCCCGCGGTGGAGCCGATGAAGAAGATGTGGCCCCAGCCGGCCTTGCGCAAATGTGGAAGGCCCGCGCGAATGGTCTTCACCACGCCTTCGACGTTGGTGCGCAGCATCGCTTCAAGATCCTCGTCTGGCGTTTCCCACAGCTTGTAGGTACCGCTGGCCAGACCCGCGTTGGCCACCAGCACGTGCAGTCCGCCCAGCGCCTCCGCCGCAGCCCCAACGAAGGCATTGACGCTGGCGGTATCGCGGGTATCCACGGCCCCGGCGAAGGCCTGGATGCCGTGGGTTTGCTTCAGCTCGTCTGCCAGGGCCTGCACGCGCTCCACGCGGCGGGCGCCCAGAGCCAAGTGGCAGCCCTGCGACGCCAGTAGCCGGGCCATGGCCGCGCCAAAACCGCTGGAGGCGCCCGTGATGAGGACGATGGGATGGTCGGGGCGCATGGGGAATCCTGAAGGAGGGGCTAGCGGTAGTTCAGGTGGAACTCGGCCAGGGCTTCGACCACTTTCCGCAGTTTCTCCACGGGCGGCAGGATGGTCGTGCGGAAGTGGGCCGTGCCCTCGGCCTGGCCGAAGCCCGAGCCCGGCACCACGCAGATGCCCGTCTTCTCCAGCAGGGCCATGGAGTACTCGGCATCTGTCCGCCCCGGTGGCAGCTTGATGTTGGGGAAGGCGTACATGGCCCCGGCCACGACGTTGCAGGAGATGCCCTCGATGCGGTTCAGGCCCTCGGCCAGCAGGATGGCCCGCTGCTTGAGCGAGTCGAGGATGGCGCCTTTCTCGGCGGCATAGATGGGATAGGAGGGCATGCCGGGTTTCGGCGGACGCACCATGGCGAAGGTGGCGGTCTGGCCGGGCAGGTTGGCGCAGAGACTTACGCTCTGGAGCTTCAGGATCTGCGCGGCCACATCCTCTGGGACATTGCGGTACTCGAAGTAGCCGCCGCGCACGCCGCACTCGCCCAGGAAGCCCTTGGAGCAGGAATGGAAGCTGAAGAGTGAAACGTCCTTTGCCTCTACCTGATGCAGCACCTTCGCGAAGGAGGTGAATTCATCCCCCGCGAGATAGATATTCTCCTGGTAGACCTCGTCAGCCAGGATCGACAGTCCGTGGGCCTTTGCGAAGTCGATGATCATCGCGATGTTGGCCTCGTCCAGGACTGCGCCGGTGGGGTTGCCGGGGTTGATCACGCAGATGGCCTTCACCTGAGTACCTTGGGCCTTGGCCTGGTCCATGGCCTCCTCCAGCATGGTGCGACTCAGCTTCCAGCCATTGGCCTCATCCAGGAAGTAGGGCACCATGCGCCCTTCGTACAGCGTGATGGTGGCCGAGTAGAGCGGGTATTGGGGGATGGGGACCATGATGCCGTCCTGCGGACCACTGATGAGCAGCCGCAGAATGGTTTGCACGCCCTTGCTGGCGCCGTCCGTCAGGAAGATGGCATCCGGGTCCACGCCGATGTGGTCCCGCTCAAGGATGAACTCGGCCACGGCCTCCCTGATGAAACGCACGCCACGGCTCTCGCTGTAGGCGCCGAGGCCGTGTTTGGTGCCAGCGAGGATGGCCTTGGCGGTTTCGATTGCATCCGCCGGAAACGTCCCGGGCGCCAGTTCCATGAGGGCCGGGTACTCGCACAAGGCGAGGATCTGACGGTTCCAGGTGAGCGCTGGCTGTCCCAAAGACTGGGGATTGCCGATGTTGCAGTAGATGATTTCGCGGCCCTGTTTCTCCAGTTCCCCGGCCCGGGCCACGATGGGTCCCCGCACGGCGTACTCCGTCTCAAGGACGGCTTTCCCCAGGTCGGTCAATCGAATGGTCATCGTCCGCTCCAACCCAGGATTGTATCCCCAGGTGCATGTCCAAGTAATGGGAATGCCCGCGCCAATCCCTTGGAGGACCGCGGTCCCGCGATGATTCGAATCATCCTACCCAGCGTAAGGAACACCATTCCTTGGCACGGCCCTCCGCGGCGATAAACTGGTAGATCGACTCCGATTCAGATTCGCCCCCGCACCCACCCCCCAAAGAGGCACCCATGCTTGGTTTCACCCTTTCCCCCGAACAGCTGGCCGAGAAAGAACGAGCCCATGTCTTCGCCGAGAAGATCATGCGCCCCGTGGCCCGCAAATACGACGAGACCGGCGAATGGGCGGTGGATGTGTACAAGGCCGCCTGGGACCAGGGCTACCTGCAGGCCCTCGTGCCGGAAGACTGTGGCGGCCCCGGCGCCAGCCAGGTGGGCGAGGCCATCGTCTGCGAGGAGTTGGCCTGGGGCTGCGCGGGCCTCTACACCTCCATCATGGCCAACGGCCTGGCCATGACGCCCGTACTCGTGGGCGGGAGCCCCGAGCAGAAGAAGAAGTGGCTGGGCATGCTGGCCGAGGAGCCCAAGTTCGCGGCCTTCTCCCTGTCCGAGCCCAATGCCGGCTCCGATGCCGGCGGCATGAGCTGCCGCGCTGAGAAAAAGGGCGACAAGTACATCATCAACGGCACCAAGTGCTACTGCACCAACGGTGGCTACGCCGACTGGTACGCCCTCTTCTGCAGCACCGACCCCAGCAAGGGCGCCAGGGGCACCAGCTGCATCGTGGTGCCCCGGGACACGCCGGGCCTGGTGGTGGGCAAGGCCATGGACAAGATGGGCCAGCGTGCCAGCAACCAGGTGGAACTCTACTTCAACGACGCCGAGGTGCCCGTGGAGAACCTCCTGGGCAAAGAGGGCATGGGCTTCATCATCGCCATGAAGACCCTCGACCAGACCCGCGCGGCCGTAGCCGCTGGTGGCGTGGGCGTGGCCAGAGCCGCCTTCGAGATCGCCCTGGAGTACGCCAAGACCCGCATCCAGTTCGGCCAGCCCATCTTCGCCAACCAAGCCATCAGCTTCATGCTGGCGGACATGGCCAAGAAGATCGAGGCCAGCCGCCTGCTCACCTGGCAGGCCGCCTGGCTGACCGACAACGGCATCAAGAACTCCAAGCAGAGCGCCATCGCCAAGACCTTCGCCACCGACACCGCCATGGAAGTCAGCACCGACGCCGTGCAGATCCTTGGCGGCAACGGCTACAGCCGCGACTACCTCGTGGAGAAGTGCATGCGCGACGCCAAACTATTGCAGATCTATGAAGGAACGAACCAGATACAACGCCTGGTCATCGCAAAAGAGATCCAGCAGGGAAACTGATCACAGGAACATCAACGCTGCCGCGGGTCACGAGCGAACGCGCCTAAATGGCGCGTTCCGAGTGGGGCTCCGCTGGTTCGTTCAAACAACCAGGTTGGCCTCGCTCCCCATCGCAGCAGATCCAGCAGGGGAACTGATCAGAAGAGAACGGAGGATCGCGGCGGCTTTGGGAGCGTCATACTCGATCCATGCCGCTGTTCCAAAGCCCCTGGATCAACCGAGCCCTCCTGGTGGTAGTGCTATGCGCGCCCGCCCTCGCAGGCCTGGTCCTCCTGGCCAGAGGGCCGGAGGCGTTGCCACCTGGTTGGGCCGTGGCCACCGTCACCGCCACCATGGGCCTCGGAGCCTGGCTTGGAGCCCTCCTCCGGACCCGCTGGATCGACCGTCCCCGGCTGCTCAGGGCCGAGCGGTGCTGGGCTGATGGGGATCACCCCTATGACGTGCTCCAGACCCTCGGCTACCCCCTGTGGAACCGCGGGGAGCTGGGCTACCGGATCCTCCTGCTGCAGAGCACGCTCCACTTCGCCCTCGGATACCGGGACCGGGCCTGGCTGGAGGCCCTGGAAGCACAGCTGGCCCGGCTCCCCTTCTGGAAGCGGGTGCTGGTTTCCCGGGCCTTCCAGAAAGTGCCTGGAACCCCCGCGGCCTCGTATCTGGCCTGGGGCAGGCGGCTCATCTCCTGGGCCCCGCACATGGGCCGGCTGCGGCATCTTCAGGGCATCCTGCTGCTGCGGAATTCGGAACCGGAGGCCCTGCACCAGGCCTGGATCCACTTCGAGGATGCCCTTCCCCTCTCCTGGGATGATCCGCTGATCCTCGAGGACCTCCTGCTCGCTGGGCTGCAGCATGGCAAGGAGGATGTGGCCGAACGGGCGCTGGCGGTGCTTACGGCCCGCCATGGGGATTCGCGGCTACCCTGGGACCGCGGCACGGCAGGGATGCACCTGCTCCGCAATGGCCGCTACGTCGAGGCGCTGGCCCTGGTCCAGGGGCTGCCGCCTGAACGCCGTACCCACCCCCTGCATTGGCTGGCGGAAACGGTATCCCGCCGCCAGCTCGGGGACCGGGAAGGCGCCTGGCGGGTCATCGAAAGCGCCCTCGAGCGGCTACCCGGAGCCTTCCGGCTGTGGATGGAACGGTACCAGATCGCCCTGGAGCTGCATCGCGACAGCGTGGCTCTGGAGACCTTGGAACGCGCCTGGACCACCCTGCCCGAGGGTGGGGAAGGAGATTCTCTCCGCCAGGAGTGGCAGCTCCGACGGGCGGAATTCGCCTTCTGGTGGGAGGATCGGCCAACTTTTGCAAAGGAGTTGCTGGATAAGGTCCCGCCCGAGCACCAGGGCGACCACCACCCGCCCCTCCGGCTGCAGCTGCAGGTGGCTGAAGGCGAGTATGAAACCGCCTACGCCAGCGTATTGACCTTGCTCAAGGAGCAGCCGGAGGATGTGGACCTGCTGCTGCTCCAGGCGGACTGCCTGGCCGGGATGGACGCCTGGGAGGCGCTGCTGCCCTTCCTGGATGGACTCGGAGAAACCTGCCGGGAGCGGGCTTCCTTCTGGCACCTGCGGGGACTGGCCCGGGCCAACCGCGAGGAACACCTTCAGGCGCGCCTGGATCTGGAACGGGCTGTGCGCATGGACCCCCAGGGACTCCGCTACCTTCTGGACGCGGGGCATGCCTGCTCCGAACTCGGGGACTGGGACCGGGCCGAGGGCCACTGGCGCCAGGCCCTCCACGTCGATCCCCAGGCCGAGGAGGCCCTCATCCACCTGGCCGAGGCCCGAAGGGAGCTCGATGACCTGGATGGCGCCCGCCGCTACCTGCGGGAGTGCCTCCTGCACCATCCCCAAAGCGTCGACGCCCAGACCCGGCTCGCGGAGCTGGAAGCGAACTAGGGCCAGTTCTGTCAGGACGCTTTATCGCCCTTCAACAACGCCAGCTTGGCGTCGTAGCGGGGCTGCATCTCTGGCATGGCCCATTTTCGGGCCTTTTCCAGGGCCTTGATGGCCTCCTTCCGCTGCCCCTGGGCCAGGGCCACCCGGGCCTGGACGAGGTAGAAATCGGGCTCCTCCGGCAGCAGTCGGATTGCCTGCTTGATGCGCTTTTCGGCCTCCGGCCACTGGTTTTCGTTGAGGGCCTCCTCGGCGAGGAAGGCATTGAAGAAGGGATCCCGCTTCCGGATCTCCAGGCCCCGTTCCCGGTAGACCTGGGCCTCCGGGTCCCGACCCTGCGACCTCAGCAGATCCTCCATGTTCCCACAGGGGGCACCATCCTTCGGATCCACCGCCATGGCCTTGCGGAAGGATTGCTCAGCTTCAGTCTGGAACCCTTGGCTTTTCTGGACCACACCCAGGACGTTCCAACCAACGCCCGAGCTGGGATCGGTCTCGATGGAGAGGTGGGCGGCCTGCATAGCCTCCTCGGTGCGGGATTCACTCATCATTTCCACGGCCCGGTTGCTGTAGAAGAGAGCCCGCACGCGATTGGGTGCCAAGACTGCCACCAAGGGGTGTCCACGCCGAACCTCGGGCAGAAAATCGGCAATCAAATCCTGGCCTACGGGCCCCACAGGCACCAGCGCCACGATATGGCGCTCATACCGGATGGTGCCACCCACCTTCCGCCAGCGGCTGATCCAGAGGGATTCACCATACCGGGCATCCAGGCCTATGGAGGCGCAGGCGGCCACATAGAGTGCCGTCAGCGACAGGCAATTGGCCTTGCGGTCCCGCCAGACTTCCATGGGGGTCCTGGTATAGGAGTTGTCGTAGCTGATGCCGAGACCATTGTTCTCGACTGGATCGAAGAATGCCTTGACCAAAGCGTTGACCTTGCCGTGGACCATTTGGTGGTTCTGGGTGTGCTTCCGGGCAAAGGCTTTCAGCTCCGGCGGAGCCTCGAAGGGGTCCCCCCCGGCCACCAGGAGGGCAGAGCTGATCAGGAGGGCGAGGACTCGCAGGCGCAAGGGATACCTCCCAACACAACATAGGTCTACGGGCAGGACATTCCAACGATTATGCGATCCTGGGGCTTCGAGGGAATCATGTCCAAGCCGACCGCCGTGGTGTGTGCCTATTCCAGCGTGGGAACCGCGGCCCTGGAGGGGCTGCTGGAGGCCGGAATCGATGTGCTTGTCCTCTACACCTATGCCCAGGGGGCCGATGAGCACTGGTTCACCCCACCGGCCGTGGTGGCCCAGGCCCGCGGCATCCCTGTGCACATGGCACCCGCCTTCAACGATGACGGCGTCTACGAGGCCATCCGGAACCTTCAGCCTGACTTCCTGTTCAGCTTCTATTTCCGGGAGATGATTCAGGCCCGCTTCTTGGAACTTCCTCGCCTGGGCGCCTACAACCTGCACGGCAGCCTCCTGCCGAAGTACCGCGGCCGGGCACCCCTCAACTGGGTGCTGGTGAAGGGCGAGACCGAAACCGGCATTACCCTGCATGCCATGACGCCCAAGCCCGATGACGGCCACATTCTGGCCCAGACGCGGCTAGCCATCGCCTGGGACGAGACCGCCCTGAGCCTCACGGACAAGGCGGCAAGGGCGGGCCGGAATCTGGTGCGGGAGGCTCTTCCAGGTCTGGTGGACGGTTCCATCCCGCGCATCGACCAGAAGACCCTTGGCCCTTCCACCTACTTCGGCGGCCGCAAGCCGGCCGACTCCCGCCTGGATTTCGCCATGACCCGCGGAGAGGCCTTCAACCAGATTCGCGCCGTGGCGGATCCCTGGCCCAACGCCTTCCTGGAGACCCCGGCCGGGAGCTTGAAGGTGGCCTGGGCCCTGCCCACCGACGGATCCTGCCCACCCGGGCGGTTCCGGGCCACCCGGGAGGGCGTGTTGTTGGGGTTCGCGGATGGTGCGCTGCGGCTGCACGCCCTCCGCAGGGGCGCCGATCGCAGCGAACGCCCCTCGGATCACGCTCAGTGGCTGGAGGAGCTAGGTATCCCCACCTGGGTGGATTAGGGTCTTCGCGTTTCCCCTTGGCAGGGGATGCCCAAGAGCTCCAATTCTGAAGGGCGTACGGAATGCTCAAGATTGATTCAATATGAATCGAGTGATGTTCAAGAGGAATCAGGCCGGATGACCACAGCCCTGACCCAGAATGGGAAGATCCCCACGGGCCCTGCCCGCGAGATCCGGGTCATCGCCTGCGAGGACCAGGATCTGATGAGGCATTACATCGTGTCGGGGCTGGCTCGCGTGGGGATAGCCTGCGCCGGCGTTTGCGATGGCATCCAGCTGGATGCCGAGCTGGGCCGCCATCCCGCCGATATCGTCATCCTGGATATCGGCCTCCCCGGAGAGGACGGCTACTCTATCGCCACGCGCCTGCGGCGGAAGCGCCCACACCTCGGCATCATCATGCTGACCGCCCGGGATCAGACCAATGACCGGGTGCTGGGACTGGACTGCGGGGCCGACCTCTACTTCGCCAAGCCAGTGGATATCCGGGAACTCGCCTCAGCCCTGGGGAGCCTCCACCGTCGGCTGAACCTGAGGCAGCCCGCAACGACCCCCGCCCACTGGCGGCTCGACACCCTGCGATCCTGCCTGATCACACCGGCCGGCACCGAGGTGGTCCTGACGGACAATGAACACCGATTCCTGGCGCCCCTGCTCGAGGATCCCGGCACCGTGGTCGACCGGGACGTGCTCTGCCAAGCCCTGGAGCAGATTCCCGATATCTACGCCATGCGCCGGATGGAAACCATGCTCAGCCGTCTGCGCACCAAGGTGCTCAAGGCGAGCCCGGAGGAGCCCCTGCCCGTGCGAGCCCGCCATGGAAGGGGCTATGCCTTCCTGAGCAGTGCCGAGGAAGTGCCTGGTAAGCCAGAGGACCAGAGCCCGTCCTGATGTAAGAAAGTGTGAGTGCGGTTTCCGCCTTTGGGGCCCCAATCTGAACTCCCCCTGGGGTAGGTTCGGATCCTCATATGATGAATCGCACGGCAAGCCCAACCTGGCGCTCGCGATATGCGACGAACATACCCAGCATCGATGCCCACCATCAGGGGCTGTTCAAGATCCTGAGGATGCTGGTGGAGGCGACTCAGAAGGGCCAGTCGAAGACAGAGATGAACGCCATCCTCACCTTCCTGGAGAAGTACACGCGGGTCCACTTCGAAGGCGAGGATGCCTTCATGGCGAGGTCCGGCTTTCCTGGAGCCGAGGCCCACACCCTGGAGCATGCCCGGTTCACGGCTCAGCTGGCCCGACTGAAAGAGCGCTTCAACCAGGGTGATGACCGGGTCCCCGGTGAACTGGTGCCCACCCTTTCCGCCTGGCTCAGGGATCACATCCTGCAGCAAGACATGGCCCTGGCCGAGCATGTCCGGGCCAAACTCCCGACCTAGGAGCGTGTCCAAGTAATGGGTGGGGGCTGCACTGGGACGCCAGCCGAGGGAGGCCAGGAAGGCGACGAAGGCCTTGGTGGTTCCAAGGTCGAGGAGCCTGACGCAGCATCCCGACTGCTGCCGCCCCAGCCCGAAGGGTTGATGGCAAAGGGCTCCCATGCAGCGTCAGGGCGCTTGAACGGTGAACCCGCACCGCCCTGCGCGCCCCTCCTCGCCTGGAAACCCTTTGCCATCAATGCAGCCCCTATCGATTACTTGGACACGCTCCTCGGACACAATTATCCGATGAAGTGTCCGCGGGCCCAGGATGGATCCCGATTCAATGATACCTCGCATGCCGTGGCACCATGATACGGGTGGCCGTTGCGTCGCCAGGAGAGCCATGCGGGCCACCTCTGTGTTCGTGATTCCTTTGTTTGCCTTGTCGGCCCTGGCCGCGCCGGGACCGGACACGGGGATCCTGGCTGTGCGGACCTCGGCGGTCATCCGAGTGGATGGTCGTCTGGATGAAGCCGATTGGATGCGGGCCACCCCCGCCTCCGGATTCACACAGGAGTGGCCTCTGCGCGGCCAGGCCGCCCGGCAGCGAACCGAGGTACGGGTGCTTTATGACGACCACTTTCTGTACGTCGGGGCGCGGATGCACCATGACCCCATCTTGGATGGCGGTCCCGCCCGGGTGGTGCGTCGCCTCCACCGCCGGGACCAGGACAGCATGAGCGATTGGTTCGGCGTGGCCATCGACTCCAACCACGACCGCCGGACGGCACTGGTCTTCGAGGTGAATGCGGCGGGCGTCCAGAAGGATCAGGTCATCTACAACGACAGCACCTATGACCCCAGCTGGGATGGCGTGTGGGAAAGCGCTGTCAGCATCGACCAGGATGGTTGGACCGCCGAGCTGAAAATTCCCCTGTCCCTCCTTCGCTTCAAGGCCGGCGAAGGACCCCAGACCTGGGGCATCAACTTCAGTCGGACCGATCAGGGCGTCATCCGCGAATCCAGCCGCTGGATGGTGGTGCCTCGGGGCGAGAGCGGCTTCGTCAGCCGCTTCCCCGAACTCAAGGGCCTGGAGGGACTGCATCCTCAGCTCCGGCAGGAATACGTGCCCTACTTCAGCGCTGCCCGAAAATTCGAGACGACCCGCAGCTTCGATGACCGTCGCTGGGATAACCGGGTCGGCCTGGATGCCATGTGGGGGCTCAATTCCTACTCCCAGGTGGATCTGACCCTTCGGCCGGACTTTGGGCAGGTTGAGGTGGATCAGACGGTGCTGAACCTCAGTACCGTGGAGACTTTCTTCCCAGAGAAGCGGCCCTTCTTCCTGGAGGGCATGGATATCTTCCGTGTGGCCGGACCAGATCTTTTCTACACCCGCAGAATTGGACAAGGACTGTCTGATCCCGTGCTCAACCCCGGTGAAACCCTTCTGGAGCGTCCCAGCGCCACCGACATCACTGCTGCCGCCAAGTACACCGCCAAATACGCCAATGGCACCCAGGTGGGTCTGCTGGGGGCCAGCGTCGAGCCCGCTCGGGCCACCATTCAGGATGCGGGTGGAGGGCGGTTTCGACGCGAGCTAGCCCCACTCTCCAACTTCGGGGTCCTGCGGGTCCAGCAGCTCATGGACGACCGCGGCAGCTACCTGGGTGGATTCGCCTCTGGTATGTATCAGACTGGACAGGAAGGACGAACCGCAGAGGTTCAGGCCCTCGATGGCGTTTACAAAACCGAGGACCGGAGTGGCCTCGTCGAAGCCACCTTGAGCCGGAGCCAGGTCGGTCTCAAGGAGGCGCAGGATCAGGGCTGGCGGGGGCGACTGCGAGGCCATCAGGACTGGAGCAGCGGCTGGGGTGTCGAGCTCCAGGCCATCAACGCCAGTCGGACCTACAATCCCAACGACGTCGGTTACCTGAACCGGGCCGACGAGCAGAGGATCTTCGCGGAGGTGGTCCGAGACTGGGACAGCACTTGGGGGGTCCTGCGACGCCGGGAGGTGGGCTTCAACCATACGGCAGCGCGAGACCAGGCCGGCCATGTCTTCCAGCGGAACTTCAACGCCTGGGCCAAGACTGATTTCACCAACTTCGTTTCCTTGTGGGGCGGCATGGGGGTGGACGTGGCCGTCGAGGATGACCGCGAGCTGCGGACCTACGCTGACCCCATCAAGAAGTACCTCGCCCGCCCGTCCTACCCCTACGCGAACCTGGGTTTCGACACCCAGGGAAACCGCCCCTGGTATGTCCGCGTCAACGCCAGCCGCTCCTGGCAGGAGGGGGGTCCCTCCACGGATACGACCCTGTTCCAGATCCTGAAACCCACCTCCAGCACGGAGGTCCAGCTGACCACCAGCCTGACCCGTGACGAAGGGGAGCTGAAGTGGCTCGAGACCCCCGTCGCCACGCCCATCGTGGGCCTGCGTCGCCTCAGCCAGTTCGACCAGTCCCTGCGGGTGGCCTACGCCTTCAGCCCCACCTTCACCCTCCAGCTCTTCAGCCAGTGGCTCGCTGCGAATTGGAACTTCCGCGACCTGAAGCACTACGCCAACGATCAGATGCTGGTACCCGGTCTTCCCCTGGATCAACCGCCCGGCACCGCGCCCCAGACCGCCTTCAGCTACCGCACCTGGAACCTGAACCTCATCGCCCGCTGGGAGTTCAAACCGGGCTCCACCTTCTTTCTCGTGTATACCCACGGCAGCAGCACGGATGCCCTCATCAACGATCGGGCCAGTCTGGCCCCCCGCCCTGACCTGGCCATCCTGCGAAGGCTGCCCTCGGATGATGTGGTCCAGGCCAAGATCAGCTGGCTGTTCCGCTGAGCCATCCGGCCACGCGGTCTGCATCGCCCTCGGTGTGGAAGCCATGGAAGGCCACGCGCAAGTAGCCCTCGCGGACGGACGCGAAGATCCCCTGGCGGTAGCCGGACCGGAGCAACTGGTCCAGGTGATCCGGCCCACCACCGCCATGGTGGAAGGCGAGGATGGGGCCCAGGCGCCCCGCGGCGAGCAGTCCCCCCAGCCGTTCGGCCTCGATGGACCAGCCTGACTCACGCAGGGTCTCCAACAGGCGGTGCTGAAGCCGCACCACGTGCGCCTCGATGGCGGGCACCCCCACCCCGTTGAGCAGCCGCAGCGACTCCAGCAGCGCGGAGCCATGCAGCAGGTTCGGACCTCCGGGCTCGAGCGCCCGGCCATCCGTCAGCCAGGCCCGCTGGAAATCCGTGGAAGGCCGGGCGAAATCCGTGGCCTGTTCCACCGACAGCCAGCTGCCCGAGGGGGCCAGGCGCTGCCGGAAGGTCTCGTCGGTCCACAGGAGGCCCAGCCCCTCCGGGGCCAGCAGTCCCTTGTAGCCCCCCGAGGCCAGCGCCGAGAGACCCTCCAGGTCCGCAGGCACCGTGCCGAGGGCCTGGATGCCGTCCACCACCAGGTGGATGCCCCGTTCCCTGCAGGCCGCGCCGAGCCGTCGCAGATCCAGTTTTAGACCGTCCTGAAACCGCACCCAGGAGAGGGCGAGGAGGCGCGTCTTCGGACCAAGCGCCTCAAGGAGTCGCGACTCGGGATCCACTCCCGGAGGTGGGGGCGCACTGGACCAGGCCTCCGCCCCACACCGCTGACCGTCCCAGAGGGGGACTTCGCGGAAGCCCACCCCGCGTGCCCGGAGCGCCAGCCACGGCCATACGTTCGACGGGAATTCCCCCAGGGGCGCCAGGACCTCGTCACCCTCCTGCCAGGGGAACCCCTGGGCCACGGCCACCAGGCCCGATGAGGTGGTGGGCGTCAGGCTGAGGTCCTCTGGACGTCCCCCCAGCAGAAGAGCCGCCTCGTTCCGCACCGCAGCCGGGAGGCCCACGAAGTCCTCCTCGAAGCCCATCTCCCAGGGGCGGAGTTCCTTGTGCATGAAGGCCCGCACCGCCCTCAACGCGGCCCGGGGCACCGGACCCTCGGCGCAGTGCATGACCCAGAGATGGTCCGCATCCAGATGGAAGAGGGCCGGGTTGAGGGGTGGCGTGTTCATCCCTTGCCAGAGGCGAGGAGGGCCTTGAGCCCCACGGGATACAGGGGCTCCACCACGGATCGCACGGCCCCGGCGTACTGCTGGATCTCCCACTGGGCGTGGCTGTCCGTGCGCAGCCGGATGAAGTGGGCCACGGCCTGCAGGCTCACGGTCCAGTAAACCTCGGAATACAGCGCCACCGGCAGCACGCACCGGGCCTGCTCGCGGCAGACACCCAGCGAAAGCAGCTCCTTGTAGTGGGCCACGGCGCCCCGGCAGCTCTCCAGATAGCTTTCCAGGGCCCGGGCACGGTGGGCCTCATCGATTTCGCCC
>JANYLR010000096.1 GCA_025363715.1 Holophagaceae bacterium
GGCGACAAGCACTTCCGGGCCGGATGGAAGCAATGGGGACTCGCGATGCAAGACGATATCGCGGATGGCGCGAAATGGGCGATCGCGCTAGAAATTGCCGATCCGAAGCGCATCTGTATCGCCGGCGGCAGCTATGGCGGCTACGCCACCCTCGCCGGCATCACCATGACCCCGGATCTCTACGCGGCGGCCGTGGACTACGTGGGTGTGTCCAACCTGTTCACCTTCCTGAAGACCATCCCACCCTACTGGAAGCCCTACCTGGAGATGATGCACGAGATGGTGGGCGATCCCGAAAAGGACAAGGCCATGATGGAGGCCAGCAGTCCCGCCTTCCTTGCCGACCGCATCAAGTCGCCCCTCCTGATCGCCCAAGGCGCCAAGGATCCCCGGGTGAACAAGGCCGAAAGTGACCAGATGGTCGAAGCCCTCCGGAAGCGCGGGGTCGAGGTGGAATACCTGGTGAAGGAGAACGAAGGCCATGGTTTCCACAACGAGGAGAACCGCTTCGCTTTCTATGGCGCCATGGAACAGTTCCTGGCCAAGCATCTGAAGCCCTAAGCTGGGGGGATGCCCAGCCCCTACCACGCCCCGCCCCGCGCCAGTTTCCTCCAGAAGCTCGGACCGGGCGGGGCGGCTTCCTTGGGGCTGGCCCTCTTGACCTTCCTGGGGCTGGCAGGGCTCCCGTGGATGTTCCGGCTCCGGCAGGTGCTCCAGGGCGTTCCCGGGGATGAACCGATCGTCGCGGACGCGATCATCGTGCTCGGGCGACGCCTGGAGGAGGACCGGCTCACCCCGGTCTTCGTGGCCCGCCTGGCCCAGGCCGAGTCCCTGTGGCGCCAGGGGCTCGCGCCCCGCCTGTTCGTGGCTGGGGGCACCACCGGAACCGCTCGGCGCAGCGAAGCGGAGGCGGGCCGGGACTGGCTGCTGGCGCGGGGCGTTCCCGAGGGGGCCATTCTCCTGGAGGACCGCAGTCAGCACACCCTGGAAAACCTCTTCAACGTCCGCGCCGCGATGCGGGCCGGCGGCTGGCGCACCCTGCTAATGGTCTCGGATCCGCTGCACCTGGCCCGGGCCCGGGCCACGGCCCATGGGCTTGGGTTGCAGGTCCGCTGCAGTCCGGCCCGGTCGGCCCCACCCCTGCGGGGTTCTCTGGCCTGGTGGCGGCGGGCCGCCGGGGAGGCTTTCCTGCTGCACTGGTACCACACGGGAATGGTCTACAGCCGGTTGATCCGGAGCGACAAGCAGCTGGAACGGGTGACCTAGACGCTCTAAGGGATGCAGCTCTCGCCTGACGCACCCTGCGGGGCTTGTGGAGGCGGAGCCTCTGTCGAGTCCGAGCGCGGGCTGCCAGACTGGATGGATCATGACTGGCCATCTCATCCTCGTCCCCACGCCCATTGGCAATCTTGGCGACCTCACAGACCGCGCGAAGGAGGCCCTGGCCGGGGCTGATCTCGTGGCCTGCGAGGATACGCGGCGCACCGGCGGGCTGCTGAAGCACCTCGGCATCGACAAGCCGCTGCTGCGCTTCGACGATCACGCGGGGGACGCGGCCTTCGAGCGCCTGGGGCTGGAGCTGGGCTCAGACCGCACGGTGGCCTACTGCAGCGATGCGGGCATGCCTGGCATCAACGATCCGGGCTTCGAGATCGCCCGGGCCGCCCGGGCCGCCGGTGCGAAAGTCACGGTCCTGCCCGGCGCCTCGGCAGTGCTGCTGGCGGTGGTGGCCTCGGGCCTGCCCTGCCACGCCTTCAGCTTCCAGGGCTACCTGCCCAACCGCTGCGAACCCCGGCGCACCCTGCTGAAGAAGCTGGGGGCCGAGGAGGAGACCGTGGTGGTCTTTGAAACGCCCCACCGCATTCACGAGACGCTGGCGGATCTAGAGGAGCTGCTGCCGGAACGCGAGGTGGCCCTGGGCCGCGAGCTGACCAAGCTGCATGAGACCTGGTACCGGGGCACCCCGGCCCAGGTGAAGGCCCAGCTGGGCCGGGAGGATCGGGGTGAGATGGTGCTGGTGCTGGCTGGGGCCAGCGCCAAGCGGCTGGTGACCGAAGTGGAGGCCACCTTCGAGGGCGGCCTGCCGGACTGGGCCCAGACCTACCTCGCCGCCGCCCGCGAAGGCGGCATGACCCTGCGGGAGGCTGTGAAGCCCCTGGCCAAGCACCTGGGCGTCTCCGCCTCCGAGCTCTATCGGCTGGCCTCCGAGATTTGATCCACGCCCGACTTCTGCCTGGGCCCGGGCAGTGGCAGGGAAATGCGTGTCAAAGAGCTGGATATGGATTAGATTGCCGGAAAGCCCCAAGGAGAGGTCCCATGTACACCACCTGTGGATGTGGCGGCGGCCAGCCCCGGCAGGCGGCCCTGGCCGCCCGGTTGGTGCAGGCCTGATGCACCTCCGCATCGAGGCCCAGGGCGTGGTGCCCCCGGACCTGGCCCTCTGCGCGGCCTGCGCCGAAGAAACGGACACCCCCGGCGAGCGGCGGTACCGCTACCCCTTTACCAACTGCAGCCACTGCGGTCCCCGCTACTCCATCATCGCCAGATTGCCGTACGATCGCTCCCAGACGACGATGCAGGCTTTCCCCCTCTGTCGCGCCTGCGTCCGGGAATTCGAGGATCCGGCCGATCGCCACTTCCGCGCCCAACCCATCGCCTGCCCGGTCTGCGGCCCCCGCCTGAGCCTGCTGCGCCCCGATGGCGGCATCCTGGCCGAAGGCGAGGAAGCCCTGGGCCAGGCCGTGGCGGTGCTGAAGGAGGGGCAGGTGCTGGCCCTCAAGGGCCTGGGCGGCTACCAGCTGTTGGTGGATGCGACCTCGGCGGAGGCGGTGCTCCGCTTGCGTGAACGCCAGCGGAGAGAAGATAAGCCTTTTGCCGTGATGTTTCCGGACCTGGCTTCGCTGAGGGCGGCCTGCGAAGTGGGTTCGCCCGAGCAGGCCCTGCTGGCTTCCCCGGAGGCGCCCATCCTCCTGCTGTGGCGAAAACCGGGCACCCAGGTCACCGAGGCCATCGCCCCCGGGAACCCGCGCCTGGGCGCCTTCCTGCCCTACACGCCCCTGCACCACCTCCTGCTGGCGGTGGTGGATCGGCCCCTGGTCTGTACCTCCGGCAACCTCAGTGACGAGCCCATGGCCTTCGAGGATGGAGATGCCCTGATCCGCCTGGGCGGCATCGCTGATGTCTTCCTGGCCCACGACCGGCCCATCCTGCGGCCCGTGGACGATTCGGTGCTGCGGCTGGATGGCGATGGCCCCACGCTGCTGCGCCGGGCCCGGGGCTTCACGCCCCTGGCGGTGCCCCTGGCGGGCTTCACGGACGCGCCGACGGTGCTGGCCCTGGGCGCGCACCGGAAGGCCACGGTATCGCTGCTGCAGGGCGGGCAGGTGATCATGAGCCAGTACCTGGGGGATCTCACGAGCCTGGAAGGGGCCGACCTGCTGTCGCGCACCGCCGAGGATCTGCTGGATTTCTTCGGAGCCACCCCCGTGCGTCTCGCCTGCGATCTGCACCCGGACTACGCCAGCACGCGCCTGGCGGAGCGGCTGGCGGCCGACTGGCAGCTGCCCCTGCTACGGGTCCAGCATCACCACGCCCACGGCGCGGCCTGCGCCGCCGAGCATGGGCTGGAGGGCCCGGTGACGGCCCTGGCCTGGGATGGCACCGGGCTGGGTGACGATGGCACCCTCTGGGGCGGCGAGGCCCTGCGGATCGAAGGTCCGGCCTACACGCGCGTGGGCCACCTCCGGCCCTTCCCCCTGCCCGGCGGCGAGGCCGCCGGGCGCGAGCCGCGCCGTAGCGCCTGCGGCCTCCTCTGGTCCCTGCGGGGGGCCGGCCTGCCACCGCCGGTCCTGGCCCCGGCCTTTGACGGGCCCGACTGGAAGCTGCTCCAGACCATGCTGGCCAAGGGCCTCCACAGCCCGCTGACCTCAAGCATCGGTCGGCTCTTCGACGCGGTGGCCGCCCTGGTGAGCCTCCACGCGCGCCGAGGCTTCGAGGGCCAGGCGGCCATGGCCCTGGAGTTCGCGGCGGGCAGCCGGGTGGAGCCGCCCTATGCCTGGGAGCTGGACGAGGGCGTGGCCGATCCCTCGGCCATGGTCGATGGCGTGCTGGCGGACCTGGCCGCTGGCCACGACGCCGCCTTCATCGCCGCCCGCTTCCACGCCTCCCTGGCGGACCTGGCCCTGGCCTGGGCGCAGCTGTCCGGCCTGCCGGACGTGGTGCTCTCCGGCGGTTGCTTCCAGAACGCGCGGCTCACCGAGCTGGTGCAGGCCAGACTCGGGGCTGCCGGCTTCCGCGTCCATCGCCACCGCCTGTTCCCGCCCAACGATGGGTGCATCTCCCTGGGGCAGGCCGTCGTGGTGGCGCGGCAGGGCTGAGCGTTAGCGCGGGAAATGGGGGACACTTGGGGGCCCGCGTGACGGTGCCCAAGGTTGGTCGGGGGCGAGGTCAGGGCCGGGGCGCCTGCGCCGAGCGATGGAGGGTGCGGAGAATCAAGAGCACCAGCCACAGGAGCGCCCCCCACAGCAGGCCGTTCATCAGGGCGGCGAAGGCCAGGCCAGCGGCGGTCGTGGGAACCGAGCGAAAGGGTCCGCCGAGGACCAACCACCGACGGTCACACCCGGCGATACGAACCAGGACATGGGATCCCTCAGCGCGGACGGGAGGGTCCTGTCCGAACCCAGCAGCGCCAGGCAGGCCAGGCTGGCGGCAACGAGCCCCGCCCAGGTCAGGAGCCACCATCGGCGTGCGGGCTTGCCCATCATGACCGCCTCATTGGAAAGGCCCACCGAATTCTGGCGCCTGGACCCGGGTTGGGTGCGGGGCTCAGGCCCGTCCAGGGAGGCCCGATCACGGGGGAGAGAATTGCAGCAGATGGGCCAGCTTCAAGATCATCTCGTTCACCTCAGGCGTATTCTCCTCTGGAAGCTCGGCGATGATCTCATAGCAGCATGGGATCTTGAAGTTGAAGACGGTGGTCACCAGCTGCTTCCCCGGGACCTGGCTGTGGGTGCGGGTGTACTCGTACCGGAAGTATTCGAAATCTCCGGCCAGGAAGGTTTCCTTCCTGCTCAGCCTGGGGTGCTTCTTGAAGAGGGCCTGGAGTTCCTTCCGTCGGATCTCCAGGGTCACCCGAGGGGCCTTCCCTGGACTGCCGGAGGCCACCCCCGCGGCTCGTCGGATGTGGATGCCCCCGAAGACTGAGAACCGATGTTCAGAACTCAGGGGAGGCACCCCCCTCGGTGTCACATAGAGCTCCTGCCGGGGACTGGGCCCACGGGAAAAATCCTGGAACACCCAGCCCGTCGGCACCAGCACCTGGACCTTCAGTCCGGGGCTGAACACCCAGTCGCAGCCTTCGACGTACCGGAGGTGCCCGTCGAGCGGCGCCTGGACCGAAGAAGCGGAGAGGGTGGCTCCCAGCAGCAGGTGTGCCCAGAACAACCACCGCATGGCGTCCTCCGCGATTGAGATTGAGCTCGTACTGCCAGAGCGCCACCAGTGTTTCAATTCTCTCTCGCCTAGGTTCAGCGAGGGCACAAACAGCCTTCGTGGTTAAAAATTCTTTTCAGCCCTTTTGTTGCTTCTCCTTGGGCTCCGGTTTGCCTGACAGTAGTAGGCCATGGCTTCCGCTGATCCCCATTCCCGCCTGCAGTGGCTGGTGTTCGCGCTGGTGGGGGCGGTGTTCACGACGGTGTACATTCCGCAACCGGTGCTGCCGGTGCTGCGGGCGCAGTTCGGCGTGGGGGAAGCAGTCGCTTCCCTGACTGTATCGGCGGTGGTGCTGGGCATGGCCCTGGCGAATCTGCCCTTCGGAGCCCTGGCGGACCGCCTGCCCATCCGACCCATCCTGCTCACGGGGGGCTTGGTCATCGCGGCGGCAGGGCTGGCTTCGGCCCTGGCGCCCACGCTGCCGCTGCTGGTGGCGGCCCGCTTCGTCCAGGGCCTGTTCATCCCAGCCCTCACCACCTGCCTGGTGGCCTACCTGGCCCGGACGATGCCCGCGGAGCGCCTGAACGTGGTCATGGGCTCGTACGTATCCGCCACGGTGGTGGGCGGCCTCTCCGGGCGGCTGCTGGGGGGCTTCGTCCTCCCGGCCGAACGCTGGCGCTGGGCCTTCTTCGCGGCGGCCCTGCTCCTCCTGGCCGCCACCCTGGCTGCCTACGCGGGCCTGCCCCGGGAACCGGACCACGGCTCCCCCGTCCGCGATTCGGTGCGATTCCGGGACGTGCTGCTCCGCCACGATCTGCTGCGCATCTACGGCGTGGCCGCCGGGGCCTTCTTCGTGTTCTCGTCGGTCTTCAACTACATGCCCTTCTACCTCCACGGCGCACCCTTCCACTGGTCCACCCGGGCCGTGACGCTGCTCTACCTGTCCTACGTGATGGGCGTCATCGTGGGACCCCTGGCGGGGAAGCTCAGCAACCGCGTGGGCAATGGCGCCGCCATGGTGCTGGGGGCCCTGGTGCTCGGGGCCGGACTGGCGCTCACCCTCTTCCCCCGGGGCTGTGCCATGGCCCTGGCCCTGGGCCTCGTCTGCACGGGCTTCTTCACCGTGCACGCGGCGGCGGCCGGGGCCCTCAATCGCAAGCTCAGCGCGGGCCGGGGCCGGGCCAACGCCTGCTACGTGCTGTTCTACTACCTGGGCGGCGCCGCAGGTATCACCCTCAGCGGCCATGCCTATGCGCTTGACGGCTGGAACGGCGTAGTCGCTCTCGCTGCCGCAGCGTTGCTGGTGCCCTTGAGCACCGGCGTGATGGAGATGAGGGCGGGGCGGGAGCCCGTGACGAGGTAATAGCAAACGGCCTTTATTAGGTTCATCCGGGAATTCCTGGGCCAGAAAAGCGGATCACAGAGGACACAGAGCGCCGCAGAGGGCACAGAGAAAAGCACTGGTCACAGAAGACACGGAAGGGCCCGTGAGGTGAGGGCCACGGCCCCTTCCGTGTCCTCTGTGGAATTCTGTGTATTCCGTGACCAGCTCATCCTGGATGGCTGACAGCGCCCTCTTGATGGAACCCGCCCATGGTGGTTCTATGTGTTTTCGCTAGCCCTCTGGGACTTCTGCCTTCCTGCTTTCCCTGAAATCCCGGATGAACCAAAAATGCAGTTCTGCTTTTGGATTCCACCAGGGCGCCTACACGACGGTGGTAGTCGGCTCGCTGCCCGCAGTGCTTGGTAAGGGCTCCTTCTGTAGGGTGACGGTGAAGGTGGTGCCCTGGTCGGGCTCACTTGCCACCTGGACCTGGCCCCCGTAGAGGTAGGACACGCGCTTGAGGATGGAGAGCCCCAGGCCGCTGCCCAGGATGTTCATGGTCTTCTTGTTCTTGATGCGGGTGAATTCGGCGAAGAGCTTGGAAACTTCGGCCTGAGTCATGCCGATGCCGGTATCGCGGACGGCGATGGACAGGGTGGGGCCCAGCTCCTGGATGGCCACGGTCACGGCGCCCCCATTCTTGTTGTACTTCACGGCGTTGGAAATGAGGTTGTTGAAGATCATCTCCAGCTCGCCAGCGTCGGCCTTCATCAGCAGGGTTTCAGGGCCTTCGAAGGTGATGGTGACCCGTTTCTCCGCGGCGAGGGCCCGGTGGGTCTCGATGGACTGGTGGGCTGCGCCACAGACATCAATGTCCGTGAGGACCCGCTTCTTCTGGCCCGATTCGATGCGGGTCAGGTCCAGCAGATCGAAAATCAGCTTCTTCATGCCCTCCAGCCGGATGATGGAGCGGTTCACCAGGTGATCGTAGTCCTGGATCGTGTCCCCGGCCAGGTGGTCTCGGAGGATGAACAGGTTGCCCTGCACCGCCGCCAGGGGGGACTTCAACTCGTGGGCCAGCACGGACAGAAACTCGAAGCGGATCTGCCGCCGCTCCTCCGCCAGCTTCGAGGCCTCCCGCTGGATCATGCAGTGCTTGGTGATCTTCTGGACCGTGGCCCGGAGTTCCTCCGGGGTGAAGGGCTTGGCCAGGAAGTCGAAGGCGCCGATCTTGGTGGCCTGGACGGCCGTCTCCAGGGAGGCGTAGGCCGTGATCATCACCACGAGGAGGTCCAGCTTCCGTTCCTGCAGGGCCGTCAGTACATCCAGGCCCGACATCCCCGGGAGCTTGTAGTCCAGGAGGATGAGGTCCGGCGTGTCGGCATCGATCAGCGCCAGGGCGGCCTCGCCAGATTCTGCCTGGCTCACCCGGAAGTCGATGTCGTTCTGGATATCCGGGAGGTGGACCGAATAGTGCCGGAGGGCCCGCTCGACCGACAGCCGCATGCCCACCTCATCGTCCACCACCAGGAGATGCAGGGTCTCGTTCATGCGTCGGCCTTTCCGGCGTGGGCCTGGGCCTGCCGGGGCAGCTTGACCCGGAAGGTGCTGCCCGTGGGGCCGAGCGTGGAATCGGCATTGGATTCCACCGTGATATCGCCCCGGTGCAGCTTGACGATCCCATAGACCACGGGCAGGCCCAGGCCGGTGCCCTTGCCCATGGCCTTGGTGGTGAAGAAGGGCTCGAAGAGCTTCTTCAGGTTTTCTTTCGAGATCCCCGTGCCCGTGTCCTCGACCTCGAAGATGACGGTGGTCTCATCGCCCTTGGTGCGGAGGCTGAGCTTGCCACCCAGGGGCATGGCATCGCAAGCGTTCACCACCAGGTTGAGGAGCACCTGGATAAGCTGATCCCGATCGATGTCCGCGATGGGATCCGACTCCTCGTGGACGATGTCGAGTTCCACATGTTCCGGCCGCTGGAAGCTCGACAAAGTTGCCGCGACCAGCTCGCGGATGTCCACGGGCTGGTGCGCCACCTTGTTCTGGCGGGCGAAATCGAGCAGCCCCGCCACGATGCGTTTGCAGCGGTTGGCCTGCTCCGCGATCATCTGCAGGTCGCCGCGGAATTCCATATCCTTGCTGCATTCCTCCAGCAGCAGGTTGGTGTACATGATCACCACGCCCAAGGGGTTGTTGATCTCGTGGGCCACGCCTGCCGCCAGCTGGCCCATGCTGGCCAGGCGCTCGGAGTGCATCAGGGTCTCCTGGGTGGTGGCCAGGCGGTCATTCAGGTTGGAGAGCTCCAGGATGGTCTTGAGGTGGTAGCTGATGACGTAGGGCAGGCACATCTCGCTCTCCGCCAGCCCTTTTTCGATGGCGATGGCATGCTCGCGGCAGGAGGAGTAGCCGCAGGCGCCGCAGTTGAGCTCGTCCTCCTCGGACTGCTTCCCCATGCGTTGCATGGTCTCGATGATCTGTACCTCGTCGATGTCCGTGATCCGCTGGTCCAGGGATCGGTAGCTCCGGGTCAGATCCAGATTGGCGAAATGATCGATGGATTTCTGCCAGGCCTCCTGGTTGTGGGTGAGCTCGCGGTAGCGGGTGTAGTGGCTGACCCGCGAGCGGCGCTGGTAGAGGCTCTCCTTGCTGCTGAGGCCCGGCCCGGAAATGCACCCCTTGCAGGAGAGCAGCTCCACCAGGTTGGCCTCCATGCCACCCTCGGCGAACTCGTCGAGGGCATTCATGAAGTTGTGGTGGCCATCCGTGGCCACCACGTCATTGGTCAGCAGGTCCTCCTTGATTCCGGCCGCCTGCAGCAGGCCGGAGCTGATGGGGAAAAGCGAGCCCAGCCAGGGCCGGGGTGGATCGAAATCGCTGGGCTCCGCGCTGGCGGAGGTGATCCCCGCCCGTTTGAACAGCTCGCGCAGCTCGGGGAAGGTCAGCACCGCGTCCGGCCCGCCGGCCACGTCCGAATCCACGGCCTCGGCCTTCTTGGCGACGCAGGGGCCGATGAAGACGGTCTTGAGGTCGGGGCCATGCAGGGAGCGCAGGACCCGGGTCATGGCCACCATCGGGGACACGATGGGCGAGAGGAAGGGCACCAGGTCCGGATGGTAGCGTTCCACGAAACCCACAACGGCCGGGCAGGCCGTGGCGATGTAGTGGCGCCCCTTGTTGAGGATGAGGGTTTCCCGGTACCGGTCCGCCACCAGATCAGCCCCGAAGGCCACTTCGGTGACCAGCTCGAAACCCAAGGCGCGGGTCATGCCGACCATCACCCGGAAATCGAACTCGGCCTGGAACTCCACCGAGAAGCTGGGGGCGATGCAGGCCGCGACGGGGGCTCCACTCTTGAGCAGGGCTTCCACCTCCTCGACGGAAGAGACCATCTCCTTGGCCTGCTGGCTGCAGACGCTGATGCAGTTCCCGCAGCCGATGCAGCGCTCGGGGACGACGATGGCCTGGCTCTTCGAGATGCGGATGGCCTTGGCGGGGCATTCGCGGACGCAGGTGTAGCAGATCCGGCACCGGTTCTTCACCTCCTTGACGAAACAGAGGGACTGGGGTGCCGAATCCGCCGGAAGGGTCCTGCGCGTTTTCATCGGGGTCCTCTCCACCAGGGGGCCGCGACCGCGGCCCCCTGGTGACAGTTCACGCCATCAGGCGCCGGACTTCAACCCGCAACTGCTCGGGGCGGATGGGCTTGTCGAGCAGCACATCGGCCTTGATCCAGCTGGCCGCGGTTTTGGACTTGGACGAGAAATCGATCCCAGTCTCGGAGCGGACTGCCGTCAGGAGGATCACCGGCGTGTCCGGATAGAGGTGCTTGATCTGGTGGCAGAGCACGAAACCGGAGTCCGTGTTCTCCATCATCAGGTCGAGGATGGCCAGATCCGGGATGGCGGTGAGGATGGCCTCCTCGCCCTCTGTCTGGCCCTGGGCCGAGATCACCTCGTAGCCATCAGCCTTCAGGATCATCGCGAGATGGTCCAGCTGGTCGAGGTCGTCTTCTACAATGAGAATCTTCTTCTTCGTGGTCATGGCGTCGCCTCGGAAAGGGTCACAGAAGGACTTCGCGCTTGTCGTAGTGGGTGTGAAGCAGCTCGTGGCTCTTGTGGCCCAGGGGTTTGCCCAGGAATTCCGTGTAGAGCCGCTGTACCCACTCGTTCTTGTGGCTGACCCGGAGCTGGTCGTCGCTGTCGATCTGGTAGAGGGCGGCCATGCGGGCTTTGATCGCCTCCTTGTCGGCGCCGATGGGCTGGCCGCCGCCGTTGATGCAGCCGCCGGGGCAGGTCATGACTTCGATGAAGTGGATGTCTTTGCGGCCGGCTTTGATCTCCTCGATGAGCTTCCGGGCCTGGCCGAGGCTGGAGACCACGGCGGCGCCCACTTCGAGATCGCCGACCTTGACCCGCAGTTCCTTGGAACCCTCCATGCCTCTCAGGGCCTGGATCTTGTAGTCCTTCATCTCCTCGCCCGTGAGCAGGAAGACGGCGCTGCGGAGGGCGGCCTCCATGACGCCGCCGGAGGCGCCGAAGAGCTTGCCGGCGCTGGAGCGCTCGCCGAAGGGCGTGTCAGGTGCCTCGGGTTCGATGACCGCCGGGTTGACGCCGGTGATCCGGAACAGCTCCGCGAGCTCGCGGGTGGTGAGCACGTAATCCACGTCAGCCACGAAGTCCTGGCCCAATTCGGGGCGTTCGCATTCGAATTTCTTGGCCGTGCAGGGCATGAGCGAAACGCTGACGATGTTCTTGGGATCGATCTTCTCCTTCTGGGCGAAGAAGGACTTGATGATCGCGCCCATCATCTGCTGGGGGCTCTTGCAGGTGGACACGTTGGGCAGGAATTCCGGGTAGAACTCCTCGACGAACTTGACCCAACCCGGTGAGCAGCTGGTGAACATGGGCAGGACGCCACCGTTCTGAACGCGATGCACCAGCTCCGAGCCTTCTTCCATGATCGTGAGATCCGCGGCGAAGGAGGTATCAAAGACCCGGTCGAAGCCGGCGCGGCGCAGGGCGGCGGTCATCTTGCCATCGAAGTCCGTGCCGGGGGCGAACCCGAATTCCTCGGCGATGGTGATGGAGACCGCGGGGGCATGCTGGACGACCACCATCTTGTCGGGGTCGGCCAGGGCCTGGAGCACTTCGTTTACGTACTTGTGCTCGGAGAGGGCGGCCGTGGGGCAGACCAGGATGCACTGGCCGCAGTTGATGCAGCTGGAGACGTTCAGGCCCTGGTTGAAGGCCGTGCCGATGAAGGCCTTGGAGCCGCGGGCGATGAAGTCGATGGCCGAAACGCCCTGGATCTCGTCGCACATGCGAACGCACTTGCCGCAGAGGATGCACTTGTCCGGATCCCGGATGATGGACGGACTGGAGATGTCCTTCGGGCGGCGGATGCGCTCGCCCTGGTAGGAGCGGTCGCGCACGCCATTGTCGGCGGCCAGCTTGGCCAGGTCGCAGTTGCCGTTCCGGGCGCAGTAGAGGCAGTCATCCGGGTGGTTGCTGAGGAGCAGGTCGATGATCGTCTTCCGGGTGGTCATGATGTCCGGGGTGTTGGTGCGGATCTTCATGCCCTCGGTGACGGGGTGGGAGCAGGAGGGAACCAGGCTGCCGAAGCCTTCGACTTCGACCACGCACATGCGGCAGGTTCCGGAGGGCAGCAGGCCCTCCATGTGGCAGATTGTGGGGACATTGATCCCGGCCCGCTTGAGGGACTGCAGGATTGTTTCGCCCTTCTTGGCCTCGATCGTCTGGCCGTTCGCTTCAATGGCAAACATGGCTGCACCTCAATTCGTAGCCGGTTGAGTGAATTCGATATCGCAGCGCAGGCAGCGCCGCGCTTCGCACAGGACGTGGTTCTCGGAAGGGGTCAGATCCACTTCCTTGAAGTTCTTCACGCGTGCTTCCACGGGGAGGTGTTCGGGGTGGATGCGGCCGGTGGCCTCACCCTCCTCTTCTTCAGTGACAGGGGGCACGTACACCGTGGGCAGGGTGACGGTGTTGAGCTTCTTGAGCAGCTTGCCGGACAGGTGGCGGTCCATCATGACCGCGGCGTTCTTGCCCGCGGCGATGGCTTCGATGACCGTGCTGGGGCCAGTGACGACGTCGCCGCCGCCGAAGACGCCCGTTTCGTTGGTGATGTAGGATTCCGGATTGATCACCAGGGAGCCCCACCGGGAGGTCTTGAGACCATCCAGGCTCTCGGTCTCGGGCTCTTCACTGATGGCCACCACCAGGGTGTCCAGTTCGGCAACGAACTCGCTGCCGGGGAGGGGCACCGGCCTGGCGCGACCGCTATCGTCCCGTTCGCCCAGCTCATTGCGCTGGAACTCGATGCCAGTCAGCTTCCCGTTGGCGGACTTGACGCCCACCGGAGCCACCAGGGTCTCGATCTTGATACCTTCCTCCAGGGCGGCTTCGATCTCTTCGGCATAGGCGGGCATTTCGCCGCGGGTTCGGCGGTAGAAGACTGTCACTTCGTCGACACTCTTCTGACGGATGGCCACCCGGGCGGCGTCGAGGGCGCTGTTGCCGCCGCCGATGATGCCCACGCGGCCCTTGGCGATCTCCTGGCCGTGCAGGTTGTAGGCCTTGAGGAAGTGGATGCCCGGGAGAATGCCTTCGACATCATCGCCGGGGAGCCCGAGCTTCTTGCTGCGGTGGGCGCCGATGGCAACGTAGATCGCGCTGAAGCCATCCTTCTTGAGGCTGTCGATGCTGAAGTCCTTGCCCAGGGTCTGGAGGTACTTGATCTCCACGTTCACGTTCAGGAGCGAGTCGATCTCCTTCTCCAAGGTCAGGCGGGGCAGGCGGTATTCCGGGATGGCGGAGACCAGCATGCCGCCGGCTTTGGCCTCCTTCTCGAACACCGTCACCTTGTAGCCCAGGAGCGAGAGGCTGTGGGCAGCCGTGAGTCCCGCGGGGCCGGCGCCGATGACGGCGATGCGGGGCGCGTCGGGCCGGGTGCGGATGGCGTAGCTGTAGGTGCCGGGAGCCACGCGGTCCACCACGAACCGTTTCAGCTCGCGGATGGCGATGGACTCACCGCCCGTGGTGCCGCAGCGGCACATGCCTTCGCAGGGGTGGTTGCAGACGCGGGAGCAGACGGAGGGGAAGGGATTCGCGGAGCGGATGGCCCGGTAGGCATCCTCGTATTCGCCCGCGCCGATGTGGGCCACGTAGCGCCAGACCTCGGTGCCCACGGGGCAGCCGGACTGGCAGGGGGCGCCCACCAGCTCGCGGCAGGTGCCCGAGGGGCAGCGCCGCTCGTAGATGTGGGCCTCGTACTCGTCCCGGAACCACTTGAGGGTGGAGAGCACCGGGTTGGGCGCTGTCTGGCCCAGGCCACAGAGGGAGCTGCGGCGGATGCTTTCGCCCAGCTCCTGGAGGAGCATCACGCCCTTCATGCGGAGCAGGGTGTCCAGGCCCTGCTCGCTCTTGCGGTTCTGGGTGATGGACTTGAGGATGTCCAGCGACCGCCGCGTGCCTTCCCGGCAGGGGATGCACTTGCCGCAGCTTTCGGACTGGATGAACTCCATGAAGTACTTGGCGAGGTCCACCATGCAGGTGTTCTCGTCGAGGACCACGAGGCCGCCGGAGCCCATGATGGCGCCGAAGTTCTTCAGCTCCTCGTAGTCGCAGGTGAGTTCGAGATGCGGTTCGGGGATGCAGCCGCCCGAGGGGCCGCCGATCTGCACGGCCTTGCACTTCTTGCCGTTGGGGATGCCGCCGCCCACGCCGAAGACCACGCTGCGGATCGGAGTGCCCATGGGGACTTCCACCAGGCCCGTGCGGCGCACCATGCCGGACATGGCGAAGACCTTGGTGCCCTTGGAGCCGGCAGTGCCCATGGCTGCAAAGCTCGCGGGGCCGTTCTGCATGATGGTGGGCACGTTGGCGAAGGTCTCCACGTTGTTGATGACCGTGGGCTTGCCGAAGAGGCCGGACTGGATGGGGTAGGGGGGACGGGGGCGCGGCATGCCGCGCTTGCCTTCGATGCTGTGCATCAGGGCCGTTTCCTCGCCGCAGACGAAGGCGCCGGCGCCCATCTTGATGATGATGTCGAGGCTGAAGCCGCTGCCCAGGATGTCCTGGCCCAGGAGGCCGTATTCCTTGGCCTTGGCGATGGCGGTCTTGAGGTTCTGGATGGCCAGGGGGTACTCGGCGCGGATGTAGATGTAGGCCTTGGAAGCGCCGATGGCATAGCAGCCGGTGACCATGCCTTCCAGGAGCCGGTGCGGGTCCGATTCGCAGACGGCGCGGTCCATGAAGGCTCCGGGATCGCCCTCGTCGGCGTTGCAGATCATGTACTTCTGCTCGCTGGGGGTGTTGAGGGCCATCTGCCACTTCTTGCCCGTGGGGAAGCCGCCGCCGCCCCGGCCGCGCAGGCCGCTGGCGATGAGGTCATCCACCACCTCCTGGCTGGTCTTCGCATGGAGGAGCTTGAACAGGGCCGAGTAGCCACCCCGGGCGATGTACTCGTCGATGGAGTTGAAGTCGATGATGCCCGAGTTGGCGAGTACCCAACGCTTCTGGAGCGCGAGGAAGGGATGCTGGTCCAGGTAGGCCACTTTCTCGAAGGGTGGGAGGCAGTCGCTGCGGAACTGCCCCAGCAGCATGTCTGTGGGGACCGTGCCGGCGAGCATTTGGCCCAGCAGGGCATCCACCTTGTCGGCGGTCACATTGCCGAAGGAAACCCGGGCCTTGCCGGGCAGCTGGATGTCCACCACCGGCTCTTCGGAGCAGATGCCCACGCAGCCCACTTCGTTGATTTCCACGTCCACCTGATGGCTGGCGCAGTAGGCCCGGATCTGCTCGAGGGTTTTGTCGGCCCCGGCGCCCAGACCGCAGGTGCCCGCGCCCACGTAGATCACCGGGCGGCTGACCGTTTCACGGCGCAGGGCGGCGATGAGGCCGCTGAGCGGGGCGCCGCTGAGGGCCTTGAAGGGACCGCTCTTGAGGGCGTTCAGGAGTTCGGGCGCGGGCTGGGCCGGCGTTTCCCAGCAGTAGCCGAGAGCTTGTTCGACACTAGGCGTTGGCATGGGTCTGCTCCTTCTCGCGGCACTCTTCGATGATCCGCTGCAGCTTCATCGGGGATACCTTGGCGTAGAATTGGCCATTGATGTTCACCACGGGGGCCAGTCCGCAGGCGCCCATGCAGGCCACGACTTCGAGGCTGAACACCTTGTCCCGGGTGGTTTCGCCGGGCTGGATCTTGAGGGCCTTGGTGACCATGTCCAGGGCCCGACCGGAGCCCTTCACGTGGCAGGCCGTGCCGCGGCACACCATCACGTGGTTCTTCCCCTTGGCCTGGAAGCGGAACATGTTGAAGAAGGTCGCCACGCCGAAGATCTTGCTGGAGGGCATGTCGAGTGCCCTGCCGACCTTGGTGATGGATTCCTGGGACAGGTACCCTTCCGATTCCTGGACTTCCTGGAGGATCGGGATCAGGTGATCCCGTCCGGCGCCCGGGTGGTCCAGCAGGATGGTCTCAACGCTTTTCACGGTCGGCATGCCGTTTCTCCTATGACGAAAGGGCGTGGTGGTGAGTGGTGGAAGGAGCTGCTGACGGGTCTACTGCAGTGCGGTCCGCCCTGGGTCGGCATCGCGCGAAACCGGGATAAGGGATCCCCTGCCATCCGATCGGGACCGGATGGATGAGTCGGTGTTAGGACGGCGGTTTTGGGGAGGTGAAGCACCGCGCGCCGGACTGCGGTTGCATTGAAAGTTTGCTCATTGATGACCGATTGGTCAGTGATGGAAATCACATAAGGTCAAATCCTTACACAGCATTTGAATAGCGACCGCCCGGGCCCTTGCCGATCTTTCTTCCGAGCGAGTGGATGCGCCCTTCCAGGCAACCCTGGCAGGCCGCGGCGGTCTCGTTCACGCAGGCTTTTCCGGGATAGATTTCATACCGGACGCGGTACTCCACGGGGGTCACGTTGGGCATCACCACGTTCGCGCCGCGCATGAGCCCGAGCTCACGCCCCTGCGCGCGGTCCAGGGTGGCCAGGGCCGTGGTGCTGGGGATGTTCGCATCGGGGCAGACGAGCCGCGTGAGCGCCACGGCCTTGAGGGTGGTCAGCTCATCGTTGGGTACCTGTTCCTTGGGTGGCGCGAGAAAGGTCGAGATATCGGGTCCGCCCAGGGGCGTGCGCGGGCTCGGCAGGAAGGGCCCCACGCCGATCATGTCCATATCGAATTCGCGGAACCGGAGGATGTCGGCAGCCAGCGTGTCCCAGGTCTGTCCGGGGATGCCCACCATGACCCCGGTGCCGATTTCGTAGCCCATGGTGCGCATGCGATGGAGCTGCGCGAAACGGTCGCTGGGAACGCCTGGAAGGCTCGGATGGATGCGCTTGTACAGGGCCGGATCGCTGGTCTCGAAGCGGAGCAGGTACCGATCCGCGCCCGCCGCCTTCCATTCCCGAAGGTCGTCGTCGTCGCGCTCGCCCAGGGAGAGGGTGACGGCCAGCGGCGTGTCGCGCTTGATGGCGCGGACGACCCCGGCGATGAACTCCTTCGATAGGCCCCGATCCTCACCGGCCTGGAGCACGACGCTGCCGTAGCCCAGCCGGAAGGCCTCCTGCGCGCTGGCGAGAATCTCATCAGCCTCCATGCGGTAGCGCACCAGCTCCTGCGAGGGGCCGCGCAGGCCGCAGTAGAGGCAGTGGCGGATGCAGTGGCTGGAGACCTCGATGAGGCCGCGCAGGTGCACCGCATCGCCGACCCGGGCCTTCCGTACGCGGTCTGCTTCCGACCAGAGGGTTTGCAGACGGCCCTCATTCTTCTCCTGCAGCCAGGCTTTCAGGCCGGCGTGGTCCAGGTGGAAGGCAGGCAGGGCCATGGCCCCCAGGGATCCGGAGGCCTGCTCAGCAGAACACATCACGCTCTCCCTTTTTCACCCGGGCCACCATGCCCTCGGCCAGTTCCCTGGTCGGGGCTTCCAGGTCCCTGAAGCTTCTCGCCATCATCTGCTCGGCGGAGCAGCGTGTGAGGGGGCTGGCGTGATCTTCCAGGAACTCCTGCAGAGTGGCGAGGGCGTTGGGGTTGCAGTGGGCCTTGATCTCGCCTGGCTTGGCGATGTCCATGAAATCGACCCCGGTCCGGCCCATGCGGTAGCAGCTGGTGCAGAAGCTGGGGATGAAGCCCATCTCCGCGAGATCCCGGACGACCTCGTCCAGGCCGCGGTGATCCCCCAGGGAGAACTGCGCGCCGCCGTTGACGGAATTATCTTCGTAGCCACCGGGATTCGTGCGGCTGCCGGCGCTGATCTGGCTGATCCCTAGGTTCATGACCTGGCGGCGCACCTCGGGCCGCTCACGGGTGCTGAGGATCAGCCCTGTGTAGGGCACCGCAATGCGGAGGATGGCGATGATCTTGCTGAAGTCCTGGTCCGAAACGGCGTAGGGGGGCGCTTCGCTGGTGGCGGAGCCCTCCGCCGGTTCGATACGCGGCATGCTAATGGTGTGGGGCCCGCAGCCGAAGCGGTCTTCCAGGTGGCGTGCATGCTGCATGGTGGCCAGCAGCTCGAAGCGCCAGTCGTAAAGGCCGAAGAGGGGGCCGATGCCCACGTCGTCGATGCCCGCCATCATCGCCCGGTCCATGCAGCCCAGGCGCCAGTCATAGTCAGCCTTGATGCCCCGAGTATGCATCTTGCCGTAGGTCTCCCGGTGGTAGGTCTCCTGGAAGAGCTGGTAGGTGCCGATTTCGGCATCCTTCAGGCGCCGGAAGCCCTCCACGTCCAGGGGGGCGATGTTGATGTTCACGCGGCGGATGTTGTCCTTGCCGTGACGTACCTCGTAAACGGTTCGAATGGCGTCGATGACATAGTCGAGGCCCTCGCCGGGATAGTCTTCGCCGGCAACCAGCACCAGGCGCTTGTGCCCCTGGGCGAGCAGGCAGCGCACTTCGGCGGCGATCTCTTCCTGGTTCAGGGTCCGGCGGGGTAGTTCCAGGTTCGAGGCCCGGAAGGCGCAGTAGAGACATTCGTTCCCGCACTGGTTCGATACATAAAGGGGGGCGAACAGCACGATGCGGTTGCCGTAGATCTGGTCCTTGACCCAGCGGGCCGTGTCAAAGAGCTCCTGGAGCAGCTGGGGATCCCGGATCGTCATCAGGGCTGGCAGGTCCTGGTCATCCAGGCCGTTCATCTCCCGGGCCTTGGCCAGGAGCTCGCGGACCCGGATCGGGTCCTCCTGGGGCGGGGTCTCCAAGACTTGATAGATGGACGCTTCATCCAGGGGGAATGCTTCCGTCAGACCAACCATGGGTAGGACCTCCAAGGACTCCTGCAGGCCAAACATAACCCTAAGGTCGTCTTTAGGCCACCCCCAGGGATGGGACCTACGTCACAAGTGGTCAGACCAGGATTTTTCGGCCCAGGTGTACCAACAAATGGTGGCCAGGATCATCACCCCGCCCAGGAGGGCCCAGGGGGAGGGGCGCTCGCCCACGCCGAGGAACACCCAGACCGGGTTGAGCACGGCCTCCAGGGTGCCCGTTACCACCGCGGCCGTGGCGGAGAGGTGGCGCATGCCCGCGTTGAACAGCAGGTAGGCCAGCCCGATCTGGAAGAGCCCGAGGTAGAGGAGGATGCCCGCCTGGGCCAGGGTGGGACTGAAGCCCCGTAGGGCCGAGGGCGCGCAGAGGGCGGCCACCAGGAGATTGCCAAGAATGATGGCCCCGATGGGATCCACTCCGGGCCGGCGTTCCCGCTGCAGCTTGAGGGTCAGGGAGAAGAGGGCCAGGCAAAGGCCTGACACCACCCCCAGCAGGTTCCCCGCCAAGGTGCCGGCCCCGAGGCGTCCCACGAAGAAGAGGCCCATGGCGCCCAGGCAAAGCCCTACGGCCACCAGGTCCCGTCCGCGGAGGGCCCGCCCCGTCACCCAGGGTTCCATGAACACCAAGTAGATGGGGGCGGAGAACTGGAGGAAGATCGCATTGGCCGCGGTGGTGAGCTTGGTGGCCGCCACGAAGAGGATCAGTACCCCGGCGTAGGATAGGGCGCAGCCCAGGGAAAGGGCGTCCGGCCGCGGGAAGGGGCGGCCGCCCCGCAGCTGGACCACCGCAGCCATGGCCAGGGCCGCCACCAGGCTGCGGGCGAAAGCGATCTGCAGGGCCCCCAGGGGCAGGACCTTGATGAAGAGGCCGCTGGAACTCCAGAGCAGGGCGGCCAAGGCCACAAGCAGGGCGCCCCGGGTCGGGTCGAAGGGTCGGGTCATCGATTCATTGGAGCATGGACGGGCGGAACTTCCGACGTTGGGACCCCCCCCGGGGGCCACCCATCCATCCTAATTAGTTGGGGAACAGCTCCAGGGCCCGGCGCCAGCCGGTGAACTGCACGGGCTTCTCCAGGGAAATGAGGGCCCAGCACTCCTCGCCGGGATCGGCGCTGGGGCCGTGCAGGGTGCCAGGGTCGTGGGCGATCCAATCCCCGGCGCGCAGGTGGGCGGGCCCATCCTGGAGGGCGCCGCAGAGGATCAGGGCGCATTCCAGGCCCAGGTGGTTATGGACCGGGGTCTGGCGGCCGCCGGGTAGACACGCCAGATTCAGGCTGGCGCCGGTGACGGGATCCCGTTGGATGACCGCCAGCTTCCCGCCGTTCAGGCCATGGCGGATCCACCGCCACTGGCTTTCGGGAGGAAGGTGGGGCCGGAGGGCCTGGACGGGATCCCCGGCGGGGGGGATGGCCTGCTCGCCACCCCGGATTTCCCGGCAGGACTCGCAGTGGCCCAAGTGGACGCGAAGCAGGAGCGCCCGCAGGGGATCGCCACCGGCCGCCAGGGTGGCCCAGGCCTCTGGTTCGGGATGATGCTGAGGACCCTTGGGAACGCGCCCTTCCCGCAGGGCGGCCAGGGCGCCGGCCAGGGCCTGCTCGGCGAGGGGGGGCCTCGTGTCGGACGTCCCGGCATCCCATGCCCGGCGCAGGAGAGCGGGCGTGCGCTCGAAGGCATCCAGGAAGGTCTGGCAGGGGGGGCAGAGGGCCAGGTGGAGCCGGAGCCCCAGCCAGTCGAAGGGTCCCAGGGCACCGTCCTCATAGTCCGTCAGCAGGCCGACAACCTGCTCGCAGGTGGGCATCAGGAAGGTCATCGGCCCTCCTGACCAGGTGCGAATTCCGGCAGCAGGGCGCGCAGGGCCAGGCGGGCCCGGTGCACGCGCTGACGCACCAGTTCGCGGGTGATGCCCAGGTGCTGGGCGATTTCCTCGGTGTTCCAGCCTTCCAGGTCGCGCAGGACGAACACGGCCCGCTGGTCGTCCGACAGCCGGTCCAGGCCCGCCCGGACCCTGGCTTTCAGCTCATCTTGTTCCACCAGCATCAAGGCCTCCGCGTCCTCGCTCCAGTCGAGGATCGTATCCACCGACATGTGATGCCCCTCGTCCCCGAAACGTGGCATCAGATCCTCGATGGCATCCTCCCGTCGCCGGACCCGCTTCCGGCGGGCCATGAGGGCCTGGTTGACGCAGATCCGGTAGGCCCAGGTACTGAACTTGCTCGCCCCCTGGAAGCCGGGCAGCTCCCGGTGGAGGGTGAGGAGGGCATCCTGAAGGGCATCCTGGCTTTCGGCCTCGTTGCCTAGGATGCGGTCGATCACCCGGAACAGCATGCCGAGGTGCGGGCGCACCAGGGCCTCAAAGGCCTCGGCGTTCCCTTGGGTGGCGCTTTGGATGAGTTTGGCCTCGGGCCTGGGCTCCCGGACCGGTCCTGGCTCAGGCATCTTCCGGCCTGGGGATCCGGGGTAGCCGGACGGTGAAATCCGAGCCCAGGCCCGGACCGCGACTGGAGGCCCGCACCTCGCCCCGGTGCCGGGTAATGATCTCTTTCACAAGAAAGAGGCCCAGGCCCGTGCCCGCCACCTGTCGGGTCATTTCATCGCCCACCCGGAAGAACCGGTGGAAGACCCGGGGCAGGTCCTTCGAGGCGAGGCCATGGCCCAGATCGCTGACCACGATGAGCGCGTCCTCGCCATCGCCATCCAGGGTGACCGTGGTCTGGCGGGGTTCCGCGGCGTACTTGTAGGCGTTGGACAGCAGGTTCTCGAGGGCGGTGCCCAGGGCCTTGGGGTCGGCGTTGACCCAGAGCGGTTCCGCGGTGAAGTCCAGCTTCAGCCCCAGGCCCCCGGCGCCCAGGCGCTGGTCCATGGACTCGCAAACCGTCCGGAGCCAGGGCTCCAGCTCCAGGGGCTCCAGGTGCAGCACCAGGCTGCCGGATTCCGCCCGGGCCACGTCCAGGAGATTGCCCACCAACTCGTTGAGCCGGTCCAGGTCCTTCTCCATGAGGCTGCGGATCCGCAGGCGTTGCTCCTCGGCGAGGGTGCGGGTGAACAGGGTCTCGGTCCAGACCCGCAGCGAGGCGATGGGAGTCTTCAGTTCGTGGGTCACGGAGGAGGTGAAGTTGCGCTGGCGCAGCTTGAGGTCCAGCTCATCCGCCAGCTTCCGGTAGATGATCACGAAGCCGAAGAGTACGGCCACCACCATGAAGGCGCCTTCGGTGGCCGTGCGGAAGACCGAGTGCCAGAGCTGGTTCTTCAGCTCGAGCATGGGCTCCGGGCGCAGGGTCAGGAAGGCCGCACCATCCATCAGGGCCACATCCGCTGCCGTCAGCGGCGCCGGCACCACGGCCACGTGGGGGTAGTTCCGCTGAATGGCCTCGCGCCGCTGCTCCAAAGTGGGCGGGGCGGCGAAGCTGCCATCCGCGGGGCCATTGCGGAATTCGGTGCGCTGGCGATGGATGTAGCCAAGCACGGTGAGGCTGTCCAGCTGCCAGGCTTCGGCGCGGCTGGCGTTGAGGGCCTGGGACCGAGCCTGGAGTAGGCGATTCGACTCCCGGATCTGCACATTGATCCACCAGCCCACCTGGAGGCTCAGCACCACCGAGACGGCCAGGAAGATGATGCGCTGGGTGGAGAAGGTCGGGGCGCGATTCGCCATGCCCCCTATCTTGGGGCAAACCCGGCCGGTTGTGCGGAGCCCCTTGGCAGGTTCGCGGTGCGAGTCCATTCTGAAGGTCCATGTCGAACTCCAATCAATCCAGCGGCCCGAAGCCGGTTCCCCTCCCGGCGAAAACCAGCTCGGGACCGAAGCCGGTGCCACAGCCCCAGCGCCCCCAGGGGGCCGAAATGCTGGCGGAGCTCATGCAGGCTCAGCGGCAGCTCACCCAGGCCATGCACGAGGCGAGGGACCTGCGGACCAAGCTGAGCCGCCGCTCCCACCAGATGCAGGTGCTCCAGCAGGTGTCCGAAATCCTGGCGGCCACTTCCAAGGGCGGGCAGGTGGTGAGCGTGGTGCTCGACGTGCTGGTTCAGGAATTCCACTGCCTGCGCGCGGTGGTCTGGACCCTGGAGGACGGCGGCGTCGGCTACATCCCCAAGGAGGGGACCGGGCTGAGCCGGGCGGAGTGGTCGGGCCTGCGGCTGCCGGCGCCGAACCCCTTTCCGGGCACGCCCCTGGTGATCTTCCAGAGCCAGTGGCTGGATTCGAGCAGCGGCGGGGCCACCCTTAGCGCCCTGCGGGGGACGGACGGCTCGCAGCTCTACTTCATCCCCTTCGAGCACCAGCTGCTGCTGCTGGGTTTCGCCATCCTGGCCCTGCCCGGCGACCGCCACTGGGAGGAGGAGGATCTCGACTCCGTGACCATCCTCCAGCGGCAGGCGGCCATCTCCCTCTACAACGCCTGGCTGTTCCGGGATCTGTCCGAGCAGCGGGATGCCCTCCAGCGCCAGGCCCTGGAACTGGAGCGGGTCAATGACGCGCTGCGCGAGGCGGACCAGCTGAAGAGCGAATTCCTGGCCCTCACCAGCCACGAGCTCCGCACGCCGCTCACGGGCATCCTGGGCTTCACCCGCCTGGTCATGGATGGCCTCTACGATGACGCCGAGGAAATGCGGTCCATGCTCCAGGACAGCTACTCCTCGGGCCAGCACCTGCTGGGGCTCCTGAACGATATCCTCGACCTCGCCAAGATCGAATCCGGCAAGCTCGAAGTCCACCCCGAGCCCTTCAGCCTCCACGTCCTGATCGAGGAGGTGAAGCCCATCGCCGAGGCCTATCCCCGCAGGCCCGGCGTGGAACTCTTCTGGCCCGACCTGGCTGATATCCCCGAGGTGGTGGTGGATCCGAGCCGCCTCAAGCAGGTGATGCTCAACCTGCTCTCCAACGCCCTGAAGTTCACCAAGGAGGGCAGCGTCGCCGTGCAGGTGGAGCGTCATCCGGGGTTCATCACGATGCTGGTCCAGGACACGGGCATCGGCGTGAGCCTGGAGGCCCAGACGCGGCTGTTCCAGAAGTTCGCCCAGGCCGAGGGGGGCCACAGCCGGGAATTCGGCGGCACGGGGCTGGGCCTGGTGATCTGCAAGCACATGATGGAGATGATGGGCGGCACCATCAACCTGAGCAGCGACGGGCTCGGCAAGGGCAGTATCTTGCGGATCACCATGCCTATTGCGTGAGCCTTGAGGTTCTGACCAGTCGCCGTTCCCTGCGCGGATCTGGCGATCCGCGATAGGTGAATGGCGTCGGCTGGTGGTCGCGATCTAGCTGAACGGGGCGGCCGTGGGAGAATGAGCCATTGATTGCTGGAGACCCCATGCCCTATCAGCGCCGAGCGGAGTTCCTGCCCTTCACCCGCCCCATGGTGGGCGAGGAGGAGATCGCGGAGATCATCGACACCATCCACAGCGGGTGGATCACCACGGGCCCGAAATCCGCGAAGTTCGAAGAGGCCCTGCAGGCCTACAACAGTGTGCCCCACTGCCTGGCCATGAACAGCGCCACCACCGCCCAGGAGATCACCCTGCAGGTGCTGCACCTGCAGCCGGGTGACGAGGTGATCACCACCTCACTCACCTGGGTGAGCACCCTCAGCACCGTGGTGCTGCAGGGGGGCGTGCCGGTGCTGGTGGACATCGATCCCGTCACGCTGAACCTCGATCCCGCCAAGCTCGAGGCCGCCATCACGCCGCGCACCAGGGGCATCATCCCCGTGCACCTCACGGGCCTGCCCGGTGCCATGGACGCGATCTGGGCCGTCGCGGAGAAGCACGGCCTCTGGGTCATCGAGGACGCGGCCCAGGCCATGGGCGCGCACTACAAAGGCACCAAGATCGGTGGCAATCCGCGCTCGATCATGAGCGTCTACAGCTTCCATCCCAACAAGAACATGACCACCGGCGAAGGCGGCGCCATCGCCTTCTTCAACGACGAGTACGAAAGCCGCATCAAGCGCCTGCGCTTCCACGGCATCGACCGGGACGCCTGGAAGCGCTTCGCCAAGGAGGGCAGCCCGCACACGGAAGTCTTCGAGCCCGGCCGCAAGGCCAACTTCATGGACCTGCAGGCGGCGATGGGCCTGCACCAGATCGCCAAGCTCGACGGCTTCAACGCCCGGCGCGGCGTGCTGTTCCATCGCTACCTCGACCTGCTCAAGGACATGGACGAGGTGATGCTGCCATGGCCCGGCGACGCCGATCACGGGCACTGCTTCCACCTCTTTGTGCTGCGCGTCCACCCCGGGAAGATAGGCCTGGACCGCGATGCCTTTGTGGCGGCCCTGAAGGAAGAAAACATCGGCACGGGCATCCACTATCGCCCGGCCCATGTGCATCCCTGGTACCGGGACTACTACGCGGCGAATCCCTCGCACCTGCCCAAGGATGGCCTGCACCACTCGGAGTGGAGCGGCGAGCGGCTCCTGAGCCTCCCCCTCTGGCCCGGCCTCACCGAAGCTGACCAGGATCAGGTGGTGGCCGCCATCCGCCGCGTGATCTCCCAGGCGAAAACCGCCAGCCGCATCCAGGTCTGATCGAGGGCATCACTGCCTGGGACCCCTCAGGTCCTCCGTTCATGGGGGAGGGTCGGCAGGGGGGCATAGACCGTGGCCAGGGGATCGTACATGTAGAGGTTCCCGATCTTGCCGGTGTAGGCGCAGGCGAACTGCTGGATCTGGTCGGCGAAGCGGGTCAGCTCATCCCGGTCCCTGAACATGGGTCCCCAGGTGGGATTGAAGGCCGCCTCCACGGAGCGGCGGAGGTCTTCCAACTCGAGGAACTGCACCTCGGCCCGCCGCTGGAGGGTCTCGGCGCTGGCAGCCAGCTGGGTGGCCTCCTGGTCCAGGGCCTGCATGGCCTCTGAGCTGAGGCGCTGGCCCAGCACGTGCCGTCGGGCCCGGTTCCGCTTCCACTGGTCCTGCAGGACCGAAGCCCGCCGCAGGGTGCGCCGCCGGGCCGTCTCGAGCCGGTACAGCTCCCGCAGGTCCACGGCCTTGGCCTCCAGGAGCCGCAGCTCCCGCTCCAGCTCCGGCACCAGCAGCAGGGTGCGCCAGGAGGCGTTCTTCTTGGACCGCAGCACGTCGCCGTAGATGTGGTCACCCACGTAGAGCACTTCCTCGCCCTGGGCTTCCAGCAAGAATTCCAGCCAGGGGGCATTGCCGCCGCTGAAGCAGCGGGGATGGCCCGCCAGGGCATGGGGTTCGGGTGTCTCCAGGAAGAAGGCCGGCTTGCGGCTGCTCACCACCACCAGATCGAAGTAGCCCAGCCAGTGGGGCCGGGCCTCGTCCTGGCCATTGAGCAGGTGGCCCAGCACGCCGTCCGTGAAGGTCCAGTCGCTGTTGGTGAGGAGGAAGAGCTTCTTGCCGGATCGCTTCAGGCGGTCCAGGGCCAGGGCCAGCTGGGGATCGTGCGGAATGAAGAAATCCCGGTGCTGGAGGATCTCGGCCTTCATTTCGCCATTGCGGTGGGCCGTATCGATGGCCCACCGGACATCCTGGAACAGCTCAAGGTAGTTTCCTGCCTTCAGGATGCCCTGGTCGAAGCCGTCGACCAGGCGGGCGTACAGGTGGCTTTCGGGGATCTCGAACAGGGTGTCGATGTTGCGGAAACCCTTGGCCGCCGTGGAGAGGCGTCGTCGGCCATAGACCGCCTCCATCTCCGCCCGCGCCATGGCCCGACTGCCATGGCAGGCCCGCACCACCTGGCGTTCCCGGTTGAGCTTCAGCAGGTTGCCGCGTAGCCCATCCAGCACCAGGCCCCGCACCGCGAAGTCGGGGTCGAAGTCGATCTCAAGCAGCCAGGGCGAGTAGCCCTGGTCCCGCACCAGCAGCCGCGCTGCCTTCTTGAAGGCCAGCTCGTCGATCTCCGGGGACTTGTAGCGGGCCAGGGTATGGTCCATGTCGAAACCCACGGCCTTGATCTCCCCCATGGGCAGCGTCCGGAGCGCAAAGAGCTTGTGCGACGGCGGTAGCCGGTCCTCCCCCTCCGTCAGGGGCGGCGTGGCGAGGAAGGCGGGATCCCAGGCGGTCATGGCAGGAGTGTACTTCGGCAGGCCAGCGCCGGAGGATCAATCCGGCTCCGAGCCGATGCCGTGGGTAATGCTCTGGTGCCCGAACACGCCGAAGGCCAGCCGCCGGAAGCGCTCGCTGTGGCCCCAGTCCTTCTCCCGGTCCATCCAGAGCTTGTAGTGGATGAGCTCGTGCTCGAGGATGCGCAGCTGGACTTCTTCCGGCGCGTGGCAGTTCATCCCGCACACCTGCTGGGGCCAGGGCCAGTCCCGGCGGCGCAGCAGGGGGATGCTGAGGCGGATCTCCGGGTGCCACTTGCCCCGCGCATCCTTCTCGATCACGAAGAGCCCCGCGCAGCGCACCATGCGCGGCGACCAGATCACGGGCGGCGGCGGGATGTCCCAGCCCGCCTCGCGGAGGATGGCCTGGGCGCGGTGCCGGAGGGTGAGGATCTTGGCGCCAGGTTCAGGCATCCCGAAGCCTACGCGCGGCCCTACTTCCGCGCCTTTTCCACGACCTTGCTGTGTTTGAAGGAACCGACCAGGAGGTTGGGGCCCTGGTCGGCGATGCCGGATTCCAGGGTCTCGATGCCGTAGTAGAACTGCTGGTCCATGTAGCTCAGCTGGGGGGAACCGAGCTCGGGCAGGGCCCGCAGTACGGCCACGGCCAGATGCACAAGGGCGTCGACGGCCTGGTACTGGATGGTGGCGGCCCGGTCCAGCAGCAGGTTGTCTTCATGCTTGTTCAAGGGCCGGGAATAGTAAATGATCTTGCCGTCGAAGCAGATGTGGGTGCCATCGGTGGAAATAGTGAAGACCTTGCCCTTGTCCGTGACGTCGAACTGGTAGGCCGTACCCTTCCGGAAGGAGGTCATCAGGCCCTGGAACTTAGGGTGCTTGAGGTACGAGATGCCAAGGTTGGTCTTCTTGGCGACCGGCCTCAGCTCTCCGGCGGTCGGGCCATACATCATGTGGTTGTACCGCAGGGCTTCCAGGCGTTCCTCCGGAGACTGCCGCTTCTCCTTGACCTTTTTGGGCGCTTTCTCGGGACTTGCGTTCATGGAGCTCCTTGTCACTTGCCGACGCTATGAATGATTGTCGCACAGAGCCACCTCCCTGCGTTCCCTGGGCCCCCGGCTCGCTTCGCGTGAAGGGTGGGCTCATACTTTCCTGCGGATGCCGTTTCTCCAGGGAGATCCCCCATGAACAAGCCCAGCCTTCCCCTTGCCCTCCTCTTGTTGCTCTGCCCAGTCACCGGCAGGGCCCAGGTGGGAATCCACATCGAACTCGGCCTGCCGGTGGCCCCGCCCCTGGTGTTGATCCAGCCCGGGATCCAGGTGGTGGAGGGCTTCCACGAGGAAGTCTTCTTCCACCGGGGCTGGTACTGGTGCCGGCGGCCGGATGGCTGGTATCGGTCCCGCTCCCCCCGGGCCCGGTTTGCCTGGGTCGAGCGGCATCGCGTTCCCGGCGCCCTGGTTAGAGTTCCCACGGGTCACTACCGCAACTGGCACCGCGATGGGCGGCCCGGGGAACACCGGGGGGTGGGGCCGGGCCACCGGGAGGAACGCCGGCAGGAACGCAAGGAAGACCGCCGGGAGGAACGCCGGCAAGAGCACCGGGGAGAGCACGGGGGCGACCGGCAACATGAAGGCCGCGACCGTGACCGGGAGCGTCACGGGGATGGCCACGACAGCCGCTAGGGCCGGCACAAAATCTTGCAATGGCCGTGAGGCAACGATGACCTATTCATCAGCATTGACCGAAAGGTCTATGCTGGTGACAGTGCGTCGATTCCAGCTGCAGGTCGGTTCCCCGGAGATCCCATGCTGATGACCCTCTTCCTTTCGGCCCTCCTGCAGGCCCCACCGGCCCAGGAAGCGAGCGCCATCACCCACCGACCGGCGCTGCCGGCCCTGGTGGCCAAGGCCCCGGGGAAGCCCGAGTACGGCCTTCACATCAGCTCGCCCCAGGGGCAGTTCATCTTCACGAACCTTCGCTATTCGCCGCTCCAGCCCAAGGGCGATGCAACCCTCTACCGCGTGACGGGCCCCGCGGCCATGGGGCCCTATCGCCTGGGCACCGAACTGGGCGGCCCTTCCAAGTTCACGAAGCTGGATGTCAGCGGACGGTACCAGGGGAATTTCTTCGAGATCAAGAAGGTGGTGGACGGAAGCGCCGCCAAGGAAGCCGGACTGGACGAAGACTGGTCCATCCTCAGCGTGGATGGGCAGAACTTCGGTTGGAACATCCAATCCTTGATCGCCTACATGACCACGCGCCCCGCCATCGAGGTGGCCGCCATCAAGGCGAAAGGGTGGGGGATGGGGTCCACTACGAAGACCTTCCAGATCCAGCTGCGGAAGCTGGAGGCGCTGCCGGATCCAACGGATGCCTTCCTCGTCCCGGAGCAGGTGGATGAACTCAAGCCTTTCCTCGCCCAGCCCACCACTCTGTTCGAGCTTGTCCGGAGCCGCTCTGCCCTACCCCGCTTCAAGGCCCTGCCCGTGGAACTGCAAGGTGAGACCCTGTGGGTCGTCCGCGGGGTCCCGACTTTCACACCTCAGCCCACAGGAGGACGGGACCGTTTTTCAGCAAGAGTCTCAAGGGGAGCACCCATGCCCCAGCCTCAGGCCGTGGAGGCCCAAGGTGGCATCGTCCTCGAATTCTGGAAGCAAGAACCCGGTTCCAATCTCGCGCAATCCAGTCCCGCTGCCCTTTGTGCAGAACCCATCGATGGCCTCGTTCCGGGCCGGGTGTTCACGTTCCAGGGTCGCTGGCTCCGCGTCCAGGAGGTCGAGGTCGAAGCCCCCACCGGCCGTCTCGCGAAGCTCCGGCTCGCGCCCTGGGCCGCGGACGTCACTGCCCTCCTGTCGGGCGCCACCCTGGCCTCGAACCTGGGCTCGGGGGCCCAGCCCGGTCAGCAGGAAGCTCTCGAGCAGCAGGCCAACGACGCGCTGGTGGAATGGAAGACCCGCACCTTGCCGGGCCTCTTGGCCAACCAGGGCCTGGCCCCGACGGAGGACCTGGTGGTCCGAGCTGAAAAGGGCCTACTCCTCCTGGATCTAGAGGTGAAGGGCATCCGCTCCCGCCTGGATGCCAAGACCCGGGCCGAAGCCGAGCAGAAGGCCCACGCGCAACTTGCCGCCACGGGCCGGGGGGCCGCGCCGCCACCGACCGTCCTGCCGACCACGGAAAGCGAGCGCCTGGCCGACCTGCTGGATCAGCGCAAGGCCATCCTCATGGCCATCCTGGGCAGTGCCAAGCAGGCTCTGGTGCAGCAGCGAAGGTAATGGCAAGGAGATCGACCACGGCCATTTGAAGAGGGGATCGAATGCTCATCGCTCTGGGTCTATCGGCCCTCCTGCAGGGCCCACCAGCCCAGGATGCGAACGCCATCTCCCACCGGCCAGCGCTGCCCGCCCTGGCGGCCAAGGCGCCGGGCAGGCCCGAGTACGGCCTCCATATCACCTCGCCCCAGGGTCAGTTCATCTTCACGAACCTTCGCTATTCGCCTCTTCAGACCACGAGCAATGCGACGCTCTACCGCGTGAAGGGCCCCGCGGGCTGGGGGCCCTACCGCCTGGGGCTCGGCCTGGATGGCATCTCCCACTGGGTACGGCCGGATTTGAAGGCGAAATATGATGGAAGTTTCTTCGACATCCAGAAGGCCATCGAGGGAGGCGCCGCCAAGGAGGCGGGGCTGGACGAGGACTGGTGCATCCTCAGCGTGGATGGGCAGAATTTCGGTTGGAATGCAGACGCCCTGTCCACCTACTGGACCACGCGACCCTCCATCGAAGTGCTCGCCCTCAAACGGAAGGGGTGGGGGATGGGGGTACGGAGGAAGACCTTCCAGCTCCAGCTCCAGCAAGTGGACAAGCCCGCGGACCCAACAGATGCCGAACTCGTCCCGGAGGCGCCGAAGGAGCTCAAGCCCTACATCGACAAGGCCGACATCTGGGTCCACCTGATCAAAAGCCGCTCAGAGCTGCCCCGTTTCAGGGCCCTGCCCGTGGAATTGCAAGGCGAGACCCTGTGGGTCGTCCGGGGGGTGCCCCCGGGCTCGATCATCCTCGAGTTCTGGAAAGGGGACCCGCGTTGGGGATCAAGGCAGCTCCACCCTGAGGCCCTGTGGGCCGAACCTGAGGATGGCCTGGTCAGCGGCAGGATCCTGAAGGTGCGTGAACAGTGGTACCGCATTCAGGATGTAGAGGTGGAGGCCCGTTCCGGCCGCCTGCTCAAGCTCGCCCTGCAGCCCTGGACAACCGATGTGCCGGGGCTTCTGGCGGGCGCAGACCTGTCCCGGTACCTGGGACCAAAGGCGGCCATCGCCCACCGGGAATTCCTCGAAGAGCTGGCCAACGATGCGCTGCTGGAGTGGAAGACCCGTACGCTGCCCGGGTTGCTCTCCACCCAGGGCCTGGGGTCCACCGAGGACATGGTGATCCGCCTGGAGCGGGGAATACTCAAGCTGGATCTCGAGGTGAAGGGGATCCGTTCCCGGCTGGATGCCAGGGCCCGGGCCGAAACCGAACAGAAGGCCCAGGCGGAACTCGCCGCCAAAAACGGGGCACCACCACCGCAAGCCCAGGTGCCTCCCGCAAGTGAGAGCGAACGTCTCGCCGACCTGCTGGAGCAGCGCAAGGCCATCCTCACTGCCATCCTCGGCAGCGCCAAGCAGTCCCTCGCCAACCTTCGGAGGTGACCCATGCGAACCCTGGGCGTCCTGGCCATTCTTTCCCTCACCCCCACCACCCTGGCGGCCCAGGCGGGCCTCTTCTGGGATAAGCCCAATCCCAAACCCGCCAAGGACGAGAGCGCCATCAGCCAGCTGGAGGCCATGACGGGGCAGAAGATCGATCGCAGCAAGGTCGGCACCACCTTCAAGGTCCACAAACCGCCCCCGCCCCCACCGCCCAAGCCGGTGAAGCGGCAACTCACCACCAGCCAGCAGGCCACGGCCACCCTGGTGGGCGGTCTCTTCGGCGCCCTGCTCAACCAGGCGCTCCAGCCGACGCGTCCATCGGGTCCGGATCCCGCGGAACTGGCGCGGCTCGAGGCCGAGCGGCAGGAAGCGCTCCGGCAGGAACAGGCGGAATTGCAGGCCTGGGCCAACGCCTACTCCTCCCGCATGAACGCCCTGGTGGACCACCAGCGGCAGCAGCGCGGTGCCCAGAACCAGGAGAGCCTGGAGGGCCTGCGGGCTTCCCTTTCCGATGGCTGGGACAGCTCCAAGCCCCCGGCCGGCGGAGGCGGTCTCGCCGCCGCCCTCAGCGATCCCGTCCCCGCCCCCGCGGTGGTGGACCTGAGCGAAAGCCGGACCTTCACGCCCAGCCTCCTCCGGGAAGCCAACGGCAAGAAGCGCACCACCCCCGTGTCGGCCGACGATCTGCTGAAGCGGCGGGAGGCCGCCCAGGCCCGGCTGAAGCTCATGATGGAGGAGAACAAGGATCTCCGCGTGCTGGGCCAGCGCTTCTACGAACTGGAGGCGGAACTGAGCCGGCTGAAGCGGCAGGCCACCAGCCTGGGCACCGAAGGACGGGCCATCCAGCACGAGATGGATTTCTGGGGCTGGCGGATCGAGCAGGCCACCCAGGCCTGCATGGAACGGGGCACGAGCCTCTTCACAGATGTCATCCTGCCCAAGGGGACCAGTGCCGGGCTGAAGCGCCTGCAGAAGAACCCGAAGCTCTGGAACCAGACCATGCAGTCCTTCAACGATCTGAATGAATTCACAGAATTCACCACCAATTTGGCAGATCGCTACGACGCGGCCGGGCAGGCCCTCGACTGGGTCAAGGCCAAGCACAGCCTCATGAAGAACGTGGATTTCATCGCCACCAACCTCCAGTTCGCCTCGTCGAAATTCGAGCCCGTGAGCCTGCACTGGTCCGAGGTTCATACGCGAATTCGCGATAGAGTGAGTGGTGGGGCGGGTTGGGGTCAGATTCAATTTTGATAACGTTGGCATGTAAATAGCACGATTATTGCGTATTGACGGGCCTTTGGCACTGCTTATGTTGGGTTCATGT
>JANYLR010000057.1 GCA_025363715.1 Holophagaceae bacterium
TCCGCTCGCCCACGCCCGCGAACACGGAGTAGCCGCCGTGGCCCTTGGCGATGTTGTTGATGAGTTCCATGATCAGCACGGTCTTGCCCACGCCGGCACCGCCGAAGAGGCCCGTCTTGCCGCCCTTCGCGTAGGGTTCCAGCAGGTCGATGACTTTGATGCCCGTCTCGAACATCTCCGACGAGGTGTTCAGGTCCTCGTACTTGGGGGCCTCGCGGTGGATGGGCAGGGTCATCTTGTGGCCGATGGGGCCGCGTTCATCCACGGGATCACCCACCACATTGATGATGCGGCCCAGCGTCTCGGGGCCGACAGGCACGTTGATGGCCTTACCGGTATCGCTGACGATCTGGCCCCGGACCATGCCCTCGGTGGGCTGCATGGATACGCAGCGCACGCGGTTCTCTCCCAGGTGCTGCTGCACTTCCAGAGTCACTAGGCGACCGGCGATGTCGGTATGCAGCGCGTTCATGATCGCGGGCAGGTGGCCGTCGAACTCGACGTCCACAGCGGGACCGACGACGGCAATCACGCGGCCTTGAAGGGTGTTGGACATGGGGACCTCGGAAAGGAAGTAACCGCGAATGACGCTAATGGACGCGAATGAAAAAGAGAAAGCGGAGGGGGTGGTTCAGGGGGCCGTTCCATTCGCGAACATTCGCGAAATTCGCGGTTTCAAGCATTGGCGCCGGAGACGATCTCGATGATCTGGTTGGTGATGCTGGCCTGGCGGATCTTGTTCATGGTGAGCGTCAGCTTGGCAATCATTTCGCCGGCATTGTTGCTGGCCTTGTCCATGGCCGCCATGCGGGCACCATGCTCGGAAGCGCTGCTCTCCAGGAGGTTGCGCAACAGTTCCGTTTCCACGAAGCGGGGCAGCAGGGTCTCCAGCACCGCATTGGGATCGGGTTCGAGGAGGTGAGGCACATCCATGGCATCCCGTCCTTCGTGGCCCCGCTCCAGTCCCATCGGGAAGACCTTGAACACCGTGGGCGTCTGGGACATGGGGCTGTTGAAGTAGTTGTAGATGATGTAGAGCGCGTCGATCTCACCGGCCTGGTACTGGGCGGCGGCACCTGCGGAGATCTCAGTCACCACCCGCTGAAAGCCGTTGAGGGGGATATTGAGGTACTCCCCGGCGGCGGTCAGTTGGTGTTTCCTCGCCCACTCGGCGGCTCGCTTGCCCACCACGTCCAGATGGACGATCTTGGCCGGGCACTCGGTGGCGAAGGCACTGGCAGCTTTCAGCACGTTGGCGTTGAAGCCACCGCAGAGGCCCTTGTCCGAAGCCACGAGGACCAGGCGGATGCGCTTCTCCTCCCGGGGGGACAGGAAGGACTGGGCGGTGGGGCCTGGCTGGATCTCGGAATCACCCTTGATGCGGCCTACCACGCGATGGACGACTTCCATCATCTTGCTGGCGTAGGGGCGCAGGGCCACCAGGCGTTCTTGAGCCTTCCGCAACTTGACCGCGGAAATCATCTTCATGGCCTTAGTAACCTGTTGGGTGTTCTTCACCGACCGGATGCGGCGGCGAATATCCTGAAGACCGGCCATCGGACTAGGCTCCCGCGGGCTGGTTCAGGGAGGCCACGAAGGTCTCCTTGAAGGCCACGATCTGGGCCTTGAGCTGGGCTTTGGCGTCGTCGCTCAGCACCTTGGAGTCGCGGATGCCGCGCAGGACCTCCGGAGCATTTACGTCCAGGAAGGCCATGAACTCGGTTTCGAAGCGACGGACGTGGGGCACGGGGAGATCATCCACATAGCCATTCGTGGCGGTCCAGATGCTGATGACCTGCTTCTCGACGGGCATCGGGCTGTACTGGCCCTGCTTCAGGATTTCCACCAGCCGCTGGCCGCGGTTCAGCTGGGCCAGGGTGGCCTTGTCGAGATCGGAACCGAACTGGGCGAAGGCCGCCAGTTCCCGATACTGGGCAAGGTCGAGCTTGATGGTGCCGGCCACGGACTTCATGGCCTTGACCTGGGCGGAACCACCCACGCGGCTCACGGAGATGCCCACGTTCACGGCGGGACGGACGCCCGCGTTGAAGAGGTCGCCCTCGAGGAAGATCTGGCCATCGGTGATGGAGATGACGTTGGTGGGAATGTAGGCGGACACGTCACCGGCCTGGGTCTCGATGATGGGCAGGGCGGTCATCGACCCGGCGCCACGCTCATCGCTGAGCTTGCAGGCGCGTTCCAGCAGGCGGCTGTGCAGGTAGAACACATCGCCGGGGTAGGCCTCGCGTCCGGGAGGACGCCGCACCAGCAGGGAGATCTCGCGATAGGCCACGGCCTGCTTGGAGAGATCATCGTAGATGCAGAGGACGTGGCCGCCGGGGTTGTCCTTGCTGCTGGGCTGGCCGTCCTTGCCGTGCCACATGAAGTACTCGCCCAGGGCCGCGCCCGTCATGGGGGCCAGGAAGAGCAGCGGGGCGGCTTCGGAAGCGGAGGCGGCCACCACGATGGTGTGCTTCATGGCGTCGTACTCTTCCAGGGTCTTCACCACCTGGGCGATGGTGGAGCGCTTCTGGCCGATGGCGACGTAGATGCAGATCACGCCGGTCTCGCGCTGGTTGATGATGGTATCGACGGCGACGGCGGTCTTGCCGGTCTGCCGGTCGCCGATGATCAGCTCGCGCTGACCGCGGCCGATGGGAATCAGGCTGTCGATGGCCTTGAGACCCGTCTGCATGGGCTCGTGGACGCTCTTGCGGTCCACGATGCCGGGCGCGATCTGCTCGATGGGATTGGCCTTGGCGGCCTGGATGGGGCCCTTGCCGTCGATGGGGTTGCCCAGGGCGTCCACCACGCGGCCCACGAAGGCGGGGCCCACGGGCACGGACATGATCTTGCCGGTGCGCTTGACGGTGTCGCCTTCCTTGATGGCGGCGGCATCGCCCAGCAGAATGATGCCGACGTTGTCCTCCTCCAGGTTGAAGGCGAGGCCCATCACGCCGTGCGGGAGCTCCAGCAGCTCGCCGGACATGGCCTTCTCGAGGCCGTAGGCGCGGGCGATGCCGTCACCGACACTGATGACCGTGCCGACTTCGGCCACGTCCACCTGGGCGTCGAAGCCTTCGATCTGGCTGCGGATGATGCGGGAAATCTCTTCCGCGCGAATGTCCATGAAGTCCTCCAAACCTGCGATTGATGAGCGGAAGGGATTAAGCCGAAAGCAGCTGAGTCTTGAGTTGGCGGAGCTGGCCCTGGAGCGAGGCGTCCAGGACTGTGGAGCCCACCTGGACCTTCACGCCGCCCAGGAGGGTAGTGTCCTGGTGCCAGCTCAAGCGGATGGTCTTGCCGGTGCGGGTGGCCAGGGAGGCGATGAGGGCCTTGGCCTGGGTATCCGAAAGGGGCTGGGCGCTGGCCACCTTGGCTTCCACGATGCCGGCCCGCTCGTCCACCTGATCCGCGAACGTGCGGCGGATGTCGGGCAGCAGGTTGAGGCGACCGGCCTCGGCCACCACGTGGAAAAAATGCCGGAGGGTCTGGCTCACCTTGGCGGCGGCGAGGATGGTCTCAAAGACCTCTGCCTTCTTGGTGGGCAGCACCAGGGGCGAGGCCACCAGACGGGTGAGGTCGGCGTTGGCGGTCACGGCCTCGGCCACGGTGTCCAGCTCCTGCTGCAACTGGGGTACGTTGCCCTGCTGGTCGCCGATCTGGAGGAGGGCCTTGGCGTAGCGCCGGGCGGTCAGGCGGCTGCTCACTGGGCCCCTCCAATCTGCTGAATGGCACGGTCCACGGCCTTGGCAGCCTCGGGGCCCTGCAGCTTGCCTTCCAGGCGCTTGGCCGCGCCCTCGACCGCCAGCTCGGCCACCAGGGCCCGCAGTTCCTGTTCGGCCTGGCGCTTCTGGTAGCCGATCTCCGTCTGGGCCTGGGCGAGGATGACCCCGGCCTCGGCCCGGGCGGCCTCCAGGACCCGCTGCTTCTCGATTTCCGCATCGGCCTGGGCTTTGGAGAGGATGCCCGCCAACTCGCCCTCGAGCCCAGCCATCTTGGCTTCCATCTCCTTCATCTGGGCCTCGCCCTCGGCCCTGTCCCGCTCCGCCTGGGCGAGCATGGTCTCCAGCTCTTCCTTCCGGGACTTGAACATGGCGGACAGGGCGCCTTTCAACAGGAAGAAGAGGCCCGCGCCGTAGATGGCGAAGTTCAGCAGCTGCACCAGGAAGGCACCCAGGTTGCCGTACTCCTTGCCGAATAGCTTCATGGCCGGGCCGTGATGGGCCCCACCCTGGGCCTCGCCGTGGCCAGGCGCTGCTTCATGGGCAGCCGCGCCATGGGCGTCAGGGGTCGTTGGTGCCGTGTGACCTTCGGCGGGCTTGGCTTCGTGACCGGCCGCTGGGCTCGCATGCTTTTCGGCTGCGGGGGCCCCATGGGCCTGGGCCATCAGCGCCAGAGGGCTCGTGAACAGCAGGGCTGCGAGGGAGAGTCGGGTCAGTATGTTCATGCTCAGGCCTGCTTCAAGAGGGTCTGGGCCATGGCTTCGGCCAGAGCATCCACCTGGGCCAGCAGGTTCTGCCGGGCCGCGGCCTGCTGGGCCTTGAGGGATGCCACTGCTGACTGCCGTTCTGCCTGGGCCTTGGTCCGGGCTTCGTCGAGGAGGCGCTGCTTCTCCCTGGTCGCCGCGTCCGACAGGGCCTTGCGGGCCTCGAAGGCCTGGGCGCGGAGCTCCTTCAGGCGGGCCTGGTAGTCCTTCTGCCGGGCCTCCAGCTTGGCCGCCGCCTGTGCCTTGGCATCGCTGCCCGCGTTCAGATCCCGGTCCCGGTCCTCCATCACCTTCGTGATGGGCTGGAAGAACACCACCCTCAGATAGAGGAAGAGCACCACGAGCAGCACGATCACGAACAAGAGGGAGGGCAGATCCGGGCGCATGGGATCCGGCATCTGGGCCAGGATGCGCGCGACAGGGCTGCCCCCCTCGGGGGTTCTGAGCGTCAAGTTCGCCAGTTCCAGCAGCGCCACGGCCACCCTCCAGAAGCATCCCAAGGCCACGACCGAAGAAAACGGCCAGGTCACACCGAAACCAGCTTGAGGTCCGCGGGAACCCCTGGCACGGAAGTCATAACAATTTATCAGAGCAAGTCGGATCCCTCAATGCAGAGCTTTGGCCTTGACCCCTCCAGGCCCCTGTGGGAGGATTCTGGTTCGGCGATTCGGGCGATTAGCTCAGTCGGTAGAGCAGCTGCCTTACACGCAGCATGTCGGCGGTTCGAGCCCGTCATCGCCCACCAGAATCCTGGTGAAGTGCAACAAAACATGGGGTTGTAGCTCAGTCGGTTAGAGTGCCAGCCTGTCACGCTGGAAGTCGCGGGTTCGAGCCCCGTCAGCCCCGCCAACAAAAAGGCCCCCGAACGGGGGCCTTTTTGTTGGCGGAAATGCAAGGGCTCGAACCCGCGACTTCCAGCGTGACAGGCTGGCACTCTAACCGACTGAGCTACAACCCCATGTTTTGTTGCACTTCACCAGGATTCTGGT
>JANYLR010000030.1 GCA_025363715.1 Holophagaceae bacterium
TGCCGGGGACGGTGCAGGAGTACGGGGGGATCATCCGGCACGGCGCCAAGCTGCTGTTCGCGTTTGCCGAGGCGACGGTGCCGAAGGTGACCGTCATCACCCGCAAGGCCTACGGCGGCGCCTATTGCGTGATGTCGAGCAAGCATATTCGGACCGACTTCAACTACGCCTGGCCGACCGCCGAGATCGCGGTGATGGGGCCCGAGGGCGCCGTCAACATCCTCTATAAGCGCGAGCTTGATGCGGCCGCCGACCCGGCGGCGGCGCGGGCTGAAAAGGTGGAGGAATTCCGCGAGAAGTTCGCCAACCCCTACATCGCCGCGGAATTCGGCTTCATCGACGAAGTCATCCTGCCTCGCGAAACCCGCCTGAAGCTGATCAAGGCCCTCGCCTTCCTGGAAACCAAGCGCGACACCATGCCGCCCAAGAAGCACGGGAATATTCCCCTGTAGGCGGCCCCTTCGCGGCGGTAGTGGTGCCCGCCCAAAATTCCCGTAACAAACGAATGCTTGTGGGCACCACGTGGCAGGGGTCTGGGGGCACGGCAGTGCCCCCAGGGGGGTGGCAGCGAAGGCACGCAACGCGTTCCTTCGCGCCAGAGGGGCGATGCCCCGATGGAAGTGCACCCCGCCTTTGCCACCTTTGGTTCAGGTATTTCTGGCGGGGTGCAGTAGCATCGGGTAGCCCACCCGGAGTTCCCCATGCGACCCCTCGCCCTATGCCTGCTGGCCCTGCCCCTCTTCTCCCAGGCCATGGATGAAGCCACCTTCCGCGGGGATGCCCGCAAGCTGGCGGGTGCCTGCGCGGACCGGGCCCGGCTGCTGCGCCCCAAGGACGCCAAGATGCTGGCGGAGTACGGCCGCGCCTTTCTGGCCGCGGGCGAGCGCGCCAAGGCCGAGGAATGCTTCCAGGCGGCCCGCATCGACAAACCCAAGGATGCCGATGTGCACCGCCTCATCGCCGCGGCCTGGTTGCGGGCCGGGCAGCGGGGCGAAGCCCTGAAGGCCATCGCCGATATGCAAGTGGCCGATCCCAAGGACAAGAACGCCTTCACCCGGGCTGCGGTGAATCTGCAGGACTTCGGGCAAGCCAAGGACGCGGATGCCCTCATGGAGCGGGCCTGGATCCTGGATCCCTCGGACTGGCAGAACTGCGTGGCCTTCGGCCGCAGCTGCCTCCGGAAGGCCCGGCGGGAGGCCGCCGCGAAATGGTTCGCCCGGGCCAGCCAGGCTAAGCCCCAGGAGGAGCGCATGTGGAACGCCGTCGCCCTCGCCTACGCCGACCACGGCGCCGAACCCAGCTAGGAGCCAGACATGCGCGCCGCCCTATTCTTCCTCGCCACTTTCGCCCTCGCCGCCCAGGCGCCGAAGCCCACGCCCATCTTCAACGAGGCCTTCTTCAACGGCGACCGCCGGGCCATCCTGGAGGGTTGCGCCGACCGGGCCCGGTCCATCAAGCCCAAGGATGCGAAGTACCTGGCCGAATGCGGCCGGGCCTACCTCGCGGCCATGGACAAGCCGAAGGCCGAGGTGGCCTTCAAGGATGCCGAGACGCGGGAACCCAAGGATGGCCTGGTGCTGCGCCTCATCGCCCAGGCCTGGCTGAAGCATGGCTACAAGACCGAGGCCCTGGAGGGCTACGAAAAGATCGTGCAACGGGATCCCAAGAACAAGGAGGCCGTCACCCAGGCGGCCGTCGACCTCGCCGAAGTGGGCCTGGTGAACGAGGCCGAGCGCTACATGGGCGTGCTGGTGGCCATCGACAAGGACAGCTGGGAGCGGTTCCTGATGTTCGGGCGGGCCCTGCTGGTGGCTGGCCAGCGCAAGAAGGCCGCCGTCTGGTTCGCCCGCGCGGCCACCCTGAAGCCCAACGAGGAGAAGCTGTTCCTGGAGATCAGCCGAGCCTTCGCGGAAACCCAGAGCGTGATGTAGGGCTCAACGGATTCCGATCCGGTCCCGTAGCCATGGCCTCCGGGAGCATCCATGTCCAAGTGGTTCTTTGATGAGCGCGGCACCCTGCGCAGCGGTTGGAAGGTGTTCGGATTCTTCCTGCTGCTCATGGCCCTCGGGGCCACCGTCGCCTTTGGCATGAGGGCCCTGGGGCTCCAGCGAGGGTTGGGCGTGTGGACAGCCGCCGCCCTGGTCGCCCTGGCGAGCTGGTTCTGTGTGCGGCTGGAGGGCCGCGCCTTCACCAGCCTGGGCCTTTTCCCTGGGTGGCGTTGGCTCCTGGAGTGCCTCGCGGGAACCCTGGGCGGCATCCTGCTCATCCTGATCACCGCCCTGCTGGTCCGCGGTATCGATGGTTTTCATTGGGAACGAGCCGCGGGCATCGGCACCGGGCAGCTGCTGACCCCCGCCTGGATGCTGTTGGGGGTGGCCCTCAACGAGGAGCTCCTCGCCCGGGGTTATCCCTTCCAGCGGCTCGTGGAAGGGGCTGGGCCCTGGGTGGGCCAGCTGGTCCTGGCGGGGGTGTTCGCCCTGGGCCACTGGGGCAATCCGGGCATGCACGGGGCCACCAGGGCCTGGGCCACGCTGAATATTGCGCTCGCGGCCATCCTCTTGGGCTTCTGCTACCTCCGGACCCGCAGCCTGGCCCTACCCATCGGCGTGCATCTGGGATGGAACTGGGCCCAGGGCAGCCTGCTGGGCTTCGGCGTCAGTGGCACCACCGATATCAAGGGCATCTGGACGCCGGTCTTCCATGGCAAGCCCGAGTGGCTCACCGGTGGCACTTTCGGCCTGGAGGCAAGCCTGCCCTGCACCCTGGTCTGCGGCGCGGCGATCCTGTTGTTGTGGCGTTGGCGCGGAACGACTAGCGTCGATGCTTCCACTGCTTCGGCGTCTTGATGCCGGCGCTCATCACCAGCCGCATCTCGCTGGTGGGCACGAAGCCCATGCGCTGGTAGAGGCCTTCCGCCTCCAGGCTGGCGTGCAGCTCCACAATCTCGATGCCCAGCTCGCGGGCCAGGTCCAGGGCCGCGTCCGTGAGTCGGGCGGCCAGTCCCCGCCGCCGGTGCGAGGGCACGGTGTAGACATTGAACAGATAGCCCCGCACGGAGAGCGGGGTCACGGGGGTGGGCAGGGTGTCCTTCAGGAGCAGCAGCACGCTGGCAACAGCCCGGCCGTTCTCCTCGAGCACCAGACCCCGGCACTGGCCCGTCACGAGCCAGCTGCGCAGCTGGTGCCGGAAGGCCTCCGCCATGCGTTTCCGGCCTTCTTCCGTGCCCATCTCCATGTCCTGAAACATGGCGATGCGATGGGCCACGTGGGTCTCCAGGTCGGCCACGGTGGAAGGGCGCAGGGTGGGGTTCGGCGTCGCACTCATGCAGACAGTGTAAGCCGACACGCCCGTTTGACCCGAGCATTTCCATGAATCGCGGCATAAGGGACCGTAGCAAAACACCCACAAGAGTGCCTAACAAAATCCGACGATGCCGCGATGATGCCAGGCAGGATGCACCGCAAGGAAGGGTCCGCAGGGCAACGTGGTTCGTTGTTCAAGGGACCTGACGCCGCGGGGAGCCCGCCTGGCTTCATCCCTCCGGGCGAGGGGTGGCGGGCGTCGCGATCCGTCGTCAGGCTCGTTTCGCGTAGTACCCGCTACGCTGCCACTCGCCTTCCTCGCCTCGCTCGCCCGGCACCCCTCGCGCGGCATCGTGGGGTTTTGTTAGGCACTCTCAATTGCGCAGGGTGTTTTGGCCCGTTCCCTAAGCGTTATGCTAGGCCATGCACTATGCCGCTCTTGCCTCGGGGTCCAAGGGGAACTGCCACGCCCTTTCGGAAGGCGGCCGCACCCTCCTCATCGATGCCGGCATCTCTCTGCGCCAGATCCGCCAACGACTCGAGGCGGTGGGCCTCCAGGCCGACCAGGTCCAGGCCCTGGCCCTGACCCATGAGCATTCCGATCACATCGCCGCCCTGGGCGTCATCCTGCGGCGCACCGCCTGGGCCATCCTCGCCACCCGGGATACCCGCCAGGCGGCGGAGCGGGCCCAGGGTGTCCAGATCCCCGTGGAGCGCTGGATCGAAGTGGCGGCGGGCCATCCCGTGGACTGGGAAGGCTGGCGGGTGCTGCCCTTCGCCCTGCCCCATGATGCCGCCGATCCGGTGGCCTATCGGATCGAGGCTGGCGGCCGGGCCTGCGCGGTGGTCACGGATCTGGGCCATCCCACCGAGCTGGTGGCGGATCACCTGCAGGATCTGGATCTCCTGGTGCTGGAAGCCAACCACGATGTGGACATGCTCCGCGAGGGCGACTATCCACCCGTGCTCAAGGCCCGCATCCTGAGCCGCGTGGGGCACCTCAGCAACGCGGCCATGGCCGAGCTGCTGGCCCGGGCCTGCTCGCCCCGGCTCAAGCAGGTGGTGCTGGCGCACCTGAGCGAGTCCAACAACCATCCCGACCTGGCCCGGTTTGCCGCCGAGGAGGTCCTCCGCGGCACCTCCGTGGCCCTGCACCTGGCCCACCAGCGGCAGCCCCTCGCCCTTCCTCCCGCATTCCATTGAAGGCCACCATGTTCCGGACCGCCCTCGCCTGCCTCCTGTGCGCCCTGTCCCTCGCGGCCCAGGCCCTGCCCCCCCTGCGGGACGTGGTGGAGCGGTTCGACACCGCCCAGGCCCAGGTCCAGACCCTGCAGTGCCCCTTCACGCTCACCCTGCGGCGGGCCCTGTTGAAGACGCCTTCCACCACCCGGGGCACCCTGTACCTCCAGGGCTCGGATTTCGCCCACTTCGCCTTCCAGTCACCGGAGGACCTGATCCTCCACCTCACGCCCAAGGCCCTCATTTCGTACAGCCCCGAGGCCAAGGAAGGCGAACTCATGAAGATCGGCTTCATCAAGAACTCCGACCGGAAATTCCTGGGCCTCGGCCAGAAACTGAGCTACCTCGCGGACTACTTCCAGATCGCCCTCAACGAGACCAAGGACGTTCCCAACACCTGGCACCTGGCCCTCGCCCCCCGCACGCTCTCCCTCCGGAAGCGGTTGCAGGCCCTGAACCTCTGGGTGGACAAGGAGACCTGGCTGCCGCGTCAGGTCCAGTGGGTCGAGCGCAGCGGCGATTCCTGGCTCCTGGAACTGGGGGGGCTGAAGATCAACCAGCCCCTGCCCGTCAGCGTCAAGGACTTCAGGCTGCCCGAGGGCATCCCCCTGCGCAGCGAATTCAGCTTCTTCGCCACGCGCAAGAAGTAGGGATCGGGATACACTTCAACGGTTTCCCGAGGCCCCGATGATCGTGGTTTGCCCGGCCTGCCAGGCTCGCTTCCAGTACGACGACAGCCGCTTCGGCGCGGTTCGCACCAAACGTTTCAAATGCCCGAAATGCAGCCATGTGTTCGAGGTGGCGAATCCTGGTTTCAGGCCAGAGCCCTTCGAAGAAAACCTGGCCCACCCCTTCACGGGCCCAAGCCCGCTGGACGAGCCCACGCCCCCGGCACCGCTTGCCGCCGCCAAGACCACCGCCAAGCGCGACCGTGAGGCCATGCTCGTCGCCGCGGGCCTGCAGGTCCCCGGCATGCCGCCGGGCCTGAAGTTCAGCCTTGCTTTCCTCAGCGGACCCCAGGCTTCCATGGTGCACGTGCTCGACCGGCCCCAGACCGTCATCGGGCGGGAAGAAGGCGACGTGATCACCCGAGATCCCGAAACCTCCCGCCGTCACGCTCTGGTGGAAATCCACCGGGACGGCACCGTCTGGATCAGCGACCAGCAATCCACCAACGGGACCCTGGTGAACGGCGAACGCATCACAGGCCCCATCCAGCTTCTCAGCCAGCAGGAATTCACCTGCGGGAACAGCACCTTCATGCTCCTGGTGCGCAACACGGAAGAGTTCCCGCTTCACTGAGACCGATGCCATGATGCCCGATCCCTACGCGCCCCACCTCCGCCAGGCGGACACTCTGTTCGCCCAGGGTGAACTCGTCCGGGCCGGCCAGATCTGGCAAGCCATCCTCAAGCAGAACCCTGCCCATGCAGAAGCCCGCACCAACCTGCTCGTCGTGAAGCAACGCCTCCTGGCCCTCCGGGAGACCGAAGCGGCCGCGGTGGCCGCCCTCCCGCCCCCCCAGGAAGTCCCAGCGGAGCCCGCGGCATCCGAACTGGCACCACCCGCGATGCCGATGGCCAATCCCCCCTCCATGGCACCCGAGGCTTCGCCACCCGTGGACGATGCTCGCTCCACGGCTCCCGAGGCCCAGTCGCCCATGGTCGATGCCCGCTCTACCGCGCCGGAAGCCCCGTCATCCGTGGATCCTGGGAAGGTGATCACGGGGGCCCTCGACCCTGAGCGGTTGTTACGGCAGGGCTGCACCCTCTACGACATGGGACAGCTCGAGGACGCCCTGAAAAAGTGGGAACAGGTGCTCACCCTGGATCCCGACAACCACCTGGCCCGGGGCTACGCGAACGGAGCCCGCCGCGAGCTGGGGCTGCCCAGCCTCCAGGCCCATACCCCTTCAGCACCGGTCGAGGCGGAAGTCCACGACGCCGAATACGACATCGAGAAGCTTCTGCGAGAGGCGGTCCAGCTCTACGACATGGGACTGACGAACGAGGCCATTTCGAAATGGGAGCGCGTCCTGGCCCTCGAACCCCAACGGCACGAAGTGGAAGGCTACCTGCGCCTGGCCCGCAAGGAGGCCGCCTCGGAGGCCTCCAGCCCCACCTCTGTTCCCCAGGCCCGCGCGACCTCGCCCGATGCCGAGGCCCTGGATCTGAAGCTGCGGCAGGGGGAGCATCTGCTTAACCTCCAGCGCCGGGATGAGGCCGCCTTCACCTTCCAACAGGCCCTGGCCCTCGACCCCGGCAATGCCCGGGCCCTGCAGGGCCTGGAACGCTGCCGGAAACCCGGCGCACAGCCCCCCCCCGACACCGGCTCCCGGTCTGTCGCCGCCCCCGTCCTTGCCCTGGATGCCCAGGGCCGCATCGCCATGGCGGAAACAGGGGCCCCTGTCCCCACCGAACCCCAGGGCGTGGAGCCTCCGGCCGCCCTGCAGAAGGCCGCTCCGGCTCCCCGGGAAGGCCTGTCCCTGCCGGAGCGCCTGCGGGAAATCACCGACAAGCTGCCCTGGTTGAAGAATCCCAAGATCCTCGCCGGGGCGGGCGGCGGCGTCCTCGCCTTGGCCGTGGTCCTGATTCTCGTCAACAGCTACCGCAATGACCAGGCCACCAAAGAAGAGGTCCGCGCCTCCCGGGCGGCAGCCACGGCCTCTGTGGCCCAGCAGGCCCAGGCCCCGGAACTCGCCGAATCCCCCGCCGAGCTCCGCCAGGAGGCCGAGGCCGCCCTTGGCGTCGACCCACTGCGGGCCTACCTGCGGGCGGAGACCCTCCTCTCCCGGAATCCCGGCGAGGCCGCCGCCCCCCAGCTGCTGGAGAAGGCCCGCGCCGGCCTCCAGGGCGGCGTCACCGGGGCCAGCCTGCCGGAATACCAGAAGCACCTGCAGAACGGCGACCTCGAAGCAGCCCTCAAGGTCATCGACGCCCTGCTGCGCGCCCAGCCCGAGGACGCGAGCCTCCGGGCCCGGGCCGCCCGCCTGAACCTCACCCTTTGCTTCGCCCATGCCAGCCAAGCCAAGTGGGACGAGGCCCGGGAAGACCTGCTGCGGGGCCGGGCCCTGTTCCCCGGCGACAAGACCTGGCAGACCCGGCTCAAGCTGCTGGAGAAGGTCAAGGCCATGCCCAAAGACCAGCGCCCCGCCTGGATCGCCCTGCTGGGGTAGCTGGGGTCGCGTCAGACGCCGAAGTCGGGCTTGGCCCGGCTTCGGCGTGGGGGCCCCGGGGGTATTCGCGTAGCGAAGCGAGCCCCTAGATCCTTGCCACGCACGCGTGGCAAGGGGAATCCCCGGGAGGGTATCAGCCCACCCAGATTTCCGGCGGCACGGGATGGCTCAGGAAGTGGGTCATGCCTTCGTTCAGGCCGTAGGCGCCCGTGCTGCCGAAGGCCAGCAGATCGCCAGCGGCGAGTTCGGGCAGGCGCACATCGCCCAGGCGATCCAGACTGGTACATAGCGGTCCGGCCAGCGTGTACGGAACCGAGCCCTCGCCCTTGCCCACGGCCTTCACAGGGAAGGGCTCGCCCGTGAGCAGGGGGCGGATCAGGTGGTTGATGCCCCCTTCGAGGATGGCGAAGCGCGTGCCCCGGCTTTCCTTGAGCCGCACCACCCGGGCCAGGTACAGGCCGCAGGGGCCCGCCAGGAAGCGGCCCGGCTCCAGGATCAGCTCGCCCGTGAACCAGGAATGACCGGCCAGCAGCTCTGTCAGGCCCAGACCCAGGGCCTTCACGTCCAGCGGCGACTGATCCGGGCCGTAGGGAATGCCGAGGCCGCCGCCCAGGTCGATCTGTTCGAAGGTGAGGCCGTGGGTCTCGTGCAGCCGCTTCGCCAGGGCTAGCACCGCACCGTGGATGGCCAGCAGCTTCGACGCGTCGCGCTGGTTGCTGGCGGCGAACACATGCAGGCCCCGGATGCGCACATGGCGCAGGCTTGGGGCTTTCCGGAGCAGGGCGGGAACGTCCTCCTCGTCCACGCCAAAGGCCGAGGGCCCGCTCCCGCCGATGATGCGGTTGCCTTCGTCGATCTCGAAGGCCGGATGCACCCGCAGGTTCACCGCTGTCTCGCGATCCACCAACGCGTCGATGCGGGCCAGGTCCTCGAAGCCCTCCGCCTGCACCCGCACGCCCATGGCCAGGGCCTTGCGCAGCTCCGCCTCCCGCTTGCCCGGCCCCGCAAAGAAGGTGCGGCCGGTTGGCAGCCCTAGCGCCTCCACCCGCTCCAGCTCCCCGATGGACGCGCAGTCGAAACTGGCCCCCAGCGAGGCGAAGCGCTCCAGGAGGCCCGGATGGGGGTTGGCCTTCACTGCGTAGGCGAGACGAACCCGGGGCGATAGCACCTGACGCAGGGAGGCGAACTGCTCCGTCGCTATCGCGCCGGAGTAGGCAAAGCAGGGTGTGTCATGGGCCTCCACCAGGGAACGGCAGTTGGCGTCGTTGAGGGCGAAGAGATTCGACATCAGGCGTTCCAGTACGGCGCCATCCGCCGCACGCCTTCCCGCAGCTGTTCGGGGGTGGCGGCGAAGCTGAGGCGGGCGTGGCCTCGGCCGCCTTCGCCGAAGGCCAGGCCGGGGATGAGCACCACCTTGGCCTCGTCCCGCAACTTCAGGCAGAAAGCCAGGGGATCGGCGTGGGCCGAGGGCGGCAGGGGCATGAAGTGGTAGAAGGTGCCGTCCGGTGGCGTCACCGTCTGGCCCAGCTCTTCGCGCAGGGCCGCGGCCAGGGCCTCCCAGCGCAGCTGCACGGCGGCGCGGGCCTCCGCCAGGACCGTGTCGGAGTTTTCGATGAGCGCCAGCGCGGCCCACTGGGCGGGGGTGGCCGTGCCGGTCACCGCGTAGCCGTGCACCGTGCGGGTGGGCACCAGCCAGGCGGGATCCCCCACGGCCCAGCCCACCCGCAGGCCCGGCGCGCCCCAGCCCTTGCTCACCGAGCTAGTCACCACGCCGCGATCGGTGACATCCCGCAGGCTTGGCGCGCGCACGCCGAAGTGCAGGTCGCGGTAGACCTCGTCGGAAAGGAGCAGGATGCCCCGGGCCGTGCAGGCCTCCGCCACGCGCCTGAGAGAGGCGAGATCACCGCCGCCGCCCGTGGGGTTGGAGGGCAGGTTGAGGATCACGACGGAGGCCTCTGGCGTGGCCGCCAGCACCTGCAGCAGCGCGTCGGCGTCCAGTCGGAATTGGTCCGCGGTGAGACGGTAGGGCACCGGCTCCGCGCCGGCCATGCGGGCCAGGGCCGGGTAGGCCACGAAGCCGGGATCGGGCACCAGCACCTTCGTGCCCGGGTCAACCCAGGCCTGGAACAGGGCGAAGAGGGCGCCCTGGGAGCCGGTGGTGATGAGCACTTCGTCCACCTGTGCACCGTGGAAGGCGCCCACAGCCCGGCGCAGCTCCGTCAGGCCCGCGTGGGGGACGTAGGCGCAGGGGCCAGGCTCGCGCAGCAGGGCCTTCCGCGCCACCTCCGGCAGATCCCAGGTGGGCTCGCCCAAACCCAGGGGGATGGCCCCGGGCGGCGTGCCGTCCGTGATGGCGCGGATGGGCGAAGGCTTCAAAAGTGACAGACGGGTGGCGGGCTTCATGGCATCTCGAGGACAAGGAAGATCAAAAGAAAAGGATTACCGCCAGATGTTTGTTTGTCTCGCGTATCCGCAACGCGGATACCGAGAAGTCGCCAAGGCCGCCAAGAAAAGCACAAAATGGATCACCCTGTTCTTCTTGGCGTCTTGGCGTCTTGGCGGTGAGTCATTTGCCATTTGAATGATTCACCTCAAGGCTTGTTCCAGGGCGGTGGCGGCATCGGTCTTGTCGTCGCGGTACTTCACGATGCAAGGCGCCGCCAGCTGCAGCCCGCGGGCCTTGGCATACTCGCCCGAGGCGGGCCGGGAGCCCGGCACCACCACGGCGCCTTCGGGCACTTCCTGGCGCAGCTCGCGGCCGTTCACCAGGTCGTAGATGATGCTGCTGCCTGTGATGACCACGCCCGAGGCCAGCACGGCCCGGCGGCGCACCACGACGCCTTCGAACAGACCCACCAGGCCGCCCACGAAGGCGTCATCCTCGACGATCACGGGCCGGGCGCCCGCAGGCTCCAGCACGCCGCCAATCTGGGCCGCGGCCGACAGGTGCACCCGCTTGCCGATCTGGGCGCAGCTGCCCACCAGGGCGTGGCTGTCCACCATGGTGCCCTCGTCCACGAAGGCCCCCACGTTCACGTAGGCCGGGGGCATGAGCACCACGCTGCGGGCGATGTGGGCCCCCCGGCGCACGGCGGAGCCACCGGGCACCAGGCGCACCGCGTCCTCCAGACCGAAGTGGCGGGGCGGGTAGGCGGTCTTGTCGAACATGGGGAAGCCCGGACCGGCCATTTCCACCAGGTTCGTCCGGCGGAAGCCACAAAGGATGGCCTGCTTCACCCAGGTGTTGGCCTGCCAGGTGCCGTCTTCCTGGCGCTCGGCGGCGCGGATGGCGCCGATCTCCAGGGCCACCAGCAGCACCTGGTGCATGGCCGGGGCCTCGGGATCGACCGCCAGCACTTCCGGTGGGCGGCTGAAGAAGGCGCGAATGGAATCAAGATCAACGACCATTAGTTCACTCCCGGGAGGGTGCCATCCGTGGAAAGACAGAAGGCCTCGGCCACGCGGGTGCGGGTGGCGGCAGAGGCGGGCATCAGGGGCAGGCGCAGGATCTCTTCCCCGAGGCCGATCAGCTTGAGGGCGGCCTTCAGGGGGATCGGGTTGCTTTCCAGAAACAGGGCGTCCATGAGGGGTAGCAGTTGCTGGAACAGGCGCAGGGCCTCCAGGGTGTTGCCCCGGCGGGCGGCGGCGATCAGCATGGCCGTCTCCCGGGGCAGCACATTGCCCAGCACGGAAACGAGGCCCGTGGCGCCCACGGCGATGGCGGCGAGGGCCAAGTTATCGTCGCCACAAAGCAGCGTCTTGCCTGGGGGCAGGGTGCGGGCGATCTCGGCGATCTGAGGAAGGCTGCCGCTGCTTTCCTTCACGGCCATCACTTGGGAGTTCTCCCAAAGCCTGGCCAACACCTGGGGCGTCACGTTCAGGCCCGTGCGGCCCGGCACGTTGTAGGCGATGAGGGGCAGCCCCGGCGCGGCCTCGGCGATGGCGGCGTAGTGCGCCACCAGCCCATCGGGATTGGGCTTGTTGTAGTAGGGCGTCACCACCAGAGCGCCGGCGGCGCCCAGTTCCTGGGCCCGCTTCGTCATGGCCGCCGCCTGGCGGGTGGCGTTGGAGCCCGTGCCCACCACCACGCGGCGGCCCTTGCTTTCCTCCAGGCAGGCGGTGATCACCGCATCCCGCTCGGCATCCAGGAGGGTGGAGGCTTCGCCCGTGGTGCCCAGGGGGATGAGCGTATCCACGCCACCGCCCACCACGTGCCGGACCAGCTTCCGGAAGGCGGGTAGATCCACCTCGCCCGCAGGGGTGAAGGGGGTGGCCAGGGCGACGGCGAGACCGGAGAGATCCAGGATCATGGCTTGCCTCCAAAGGCGAAGAGGGGATCGAGCAGCTCGGTGGCCAGGTCATCCATGGTGTAGAGACCCTTGCGCCCGTGCAGCCAGTGGGCTGCCACCAGGGCGCCCTGGGCGAAGGGGGCCCGGGAGCGGGCCATGTGGGTCAACTCCAGCACCTCGGCTGGCGCGTCCAGGCCCACGGTATGGGTGCCGACTTCGGCCCCGGCGCGGATCACGCCGATGCTGAGCTGGTGCGGGGCTGGGGTCGATAGCGTCCATTCAGTCTTCCGGGGCAGGCCCGCCATGAGGGCGGCGGCCAGGGTCTTGGCGGTGCCCGAAGGGGCATCGGCCTTGAGCCGGTGATGGTGCTCCACCAGGTAGGGATCCCGGGCCGGATCCAGGGCCGCGAAGCGCCCCAGCACCGTGGCCAGCCGAGTCATCAGGGCCACCGTGAGGGAGAAGTTCGAGGCGGTGAGCACGCCGATGCGCCCATTCACTCGGGTTTCCAGGTCCGGCAAGGACCAGCCCGTGGCGCCGATCACTAGGTCCGTGCCGGTCGCCAGGGCCCAGTCCAGGTGCTCTTCCACGGCCTCGGCCACGCTGGCGTCGATGACCACGTCCACAGGTCCCGAGGGGAACTCGCCCTGGTCCACCTGCCAAGCCACGACCGCCCCCGCCTCAACGGCGATGGCTGAACCAAGGCGGCCTCGGCCGAAGATGCCGATGCGCGGCCCGGTCATGCGATCCCCGCCACCAGCACGCGGTGGAGCCGGCGCAGGGCCTCATGGGTGTGCTCCACCTTCACGACGATGCTCAGGTTGATCTCGTTGCCTCCCTGGCTGATCATCTCGACATTGATATCACCCAGGGCCGAGAGCAGCTGGGCTGCGATGCCCGAGGTGGACTTGAGGCGCTCGCCCACGGCGGCGATGATGGCCCGGCCTTCGTGGATCTCCACCTTCGCGAAGGAGGACAGCTCCTGGATCAGGGGCTTCAGCGGCACGTCCGCTTCCACCGTGAGGGACACGCTCACTTCCGCCGTGGCCACCAGATCGACGCTCACACCCCGGCGGCCAAACACCTCGAAGAGCCGGGCCAGGAAGCCGCTCTGGGCCAGCATGCGGGTGCTGCTCACGGTGAGCACCGTAATGGGACCCCGGCTGGCCAGGGCTGTGATGGGCCGGCCCGTACTCACCTCCGAGGAGATGGTGGTGTACCGGCCCTGGGGCTTCTGTGTGTGGCGCACGGTCACGGGGATGTGGGCCTCCACCGCGGGTTGGATGGTGGCGGGGTGCAGGACCTTGGCACCGAAGGCCGCCAGCTCCGCGGCCTCCGCGAAGCTGAGCTCCGAGATGGGCAGAGCCTCGGGGACGATGCGGGGATCACAGGTGAGCACACCCTCCACATCGGTCCAGATCTGCACTTCCTTGGCGCCCAAGACGGCCCCGAAGAGGGCCGCCGAATAGTCGCTGCCGCCCCGACCCAGGGTGGTGGTGTAGCCCTCCTCTGTGGCACCGATGTAGCCCTGGGTGACCACGACCCGGCCCGCATGGAGAAGCGGCTTGAGGTGTTCGGCCGCCAGGATGCGGATGGCCTGCTGCTGGGGAGCGGCTTCGCCGAAGACGTTGTCGGTGCGGAGGACCGTGCGCGCATCCACCCAGGCCCCCCCCACGAAGGCCGCGAAGATTCGCGTGGACAGGCGCTCGCCCAGGGAGGCGATGGCGTCCATGCTGCGGGGGCTCAGCTCCCTCAGCAGGGCCACGCCCCGGAGGAGCAGTTCCAGCTCACCGAAGAGCTCCGTCAGGGCAACGTCCAGGTCCTCGGGCACCGCCTCGTTGAAGAGATCCGAAGCCGCCTTCCGGTGGGCAGTCATGAGCAGGCTCTGCTGCTCCAAGGCACCGGCCAGGTCGCCAGCTTCGGCCGCCTTGGCGGCGGCAAAGAGGCCGTTGGTGGTCTTGCCCATGGCCGAGAGCACCACCAGGGGCGCCTTGGGCAGGGCCTCCTTGGCAAGAGCCGCCACCTGGCGCATACAGGCCGCGTCTGCCACGCTGCTGCCGCCGAACTTGAGGACGATCATCGGAGGTACCCCTTCGCGTGGGCAAGTTCCGCATTGAGGATGCTGCCACCCGCCGCCCCTCGCTCAGTGTTGTGGCCCAACAGCGCGAACTTGATGCCGAGGATGGGGCAGACCCGGATGCGGCCCACGTGGACGCTCATGCCCTCGTCCCGCTCCACGTCCCGGCGCACCTGGGGGCGGTCCTCGAGGGTGTGGACGTGGACGGGCATGGCCGGCGCCGAGAACAGGCCCAGGCGCTGGGGCTCAGGCCTCCAGGCCAGGAAGGCTTCACGCACGGCCTCGGGGGAGGGGTTGCCCTTCAAGCGCACGCTCACCGCCTCCGTGTGGCCCTCGATGACGGGAACCCGGTGGCAGAGGGCGCTCACGGTCATGGGCGCCAGCTCCACGGCGCTGCCGGTGAAGCGGCCCAGCATCTTGGGGGTCTCCTCCTCGACCTTGGGTTCTTCGTTACGGATGAAGGGGATGACGTTCCCCATGATGTCCAGGCTGGCCACGCCGGGGTAGCCCGCGCCGCTGATGGCCTGCATGGAGGTCATCAGCACGGCCTCCACACCGAAGGCCTCGTGCAGGGGGGCGAGGGCCATGACCAGCACCGTGGCCGTGCAGTTGGCATTGGTGACGATGCCCCCGGTCCAGCCGTGGTGGTGGCGCTGCACCTCCAGCAGGCCCAGGTGGCTGGCGTTTACCTCCGGTACCAGCAAGGGCACTTCGGGAGACATGCGGAAGGCTCCGGCATTGGAGAACACCATGGCCCCGGCTCTCGCAAAGGCGGGCTCCAGCTCACGGGCCGGATCCGTATCCAGGGCGCTAAATACCACCGGGGAAAGCGCGAACTCCGGCGTGCCCTCCGCCATGACCTGGTCGCCCAGGCCGCCGTAGGCCTCTCCATCCAGCCGCCAGGCACAGGCGTCCCGGTAGCGCTTGCCCGAGCTGCGCTCGCTGGCGGCCAGGTGTTCCACGCGGAAGAGCGGATGGTTGGCCAGACGGCGCACGAAGCGCTGCCCGACGACGCCGGTCGCGCCGAGGACGGTGACGGGAATTTTTGCGGTCATGGTTCAGTCTCCCAGGAAATGCAGGGCCAGGCGGCGATTGAGATCCACGCCAGCCACAAGGTCAGTCAAGGTGATGTGCTCATCGAGGGTATGCGCCACCGTGATGCTGCCGGGTCCCGCCAACACCACCGTGCGGTCCGGCACCAGCTGGCGCAAGGCCGGCGCATCCGAGCCGAAGGGCATGGGCCTCTGGTCGAAGCCGGGCACGGCGGGATAGAGATCCGCGGGCTCATCCAGCCGCAGGTCCACGACACCGCTTCCTGGAGGCGCCAGACGCCGGACCTCTTCCAGGAACGTACTGCCGGGCACCACTCGGGCCATCAGGTGGGCCTCGGCTCTGGCCGGCACGGAATTCAAGGCCTCGCCCGCCTGGAGCAGCCCCAGGTTCCAGAGCTCCGGCCCAAGCTGGGGATCCACCGGGCGGGGCTGCTCCCGCAGACGCTGAAGCCAGTCCAGCAGGGGCCAAGTGGCGTTGCGGCCCAGCTCGGGGCTGCCACTGTGGGCCGCCCTTCCGTGGCACTGGAGGCAGACATGCTGGACGCCGCGCTGGCCCGTGGCCAGCTTCAGCCCCGTGGGTTCGCCATTGATGAGCACCTTCAGATCCCGCAGTCGATCCGCCAGTCCCGGGGCCGCCGCGGCACCGGCGCTATCCGTTTCCTCGCCCACCACCCCCAGCCAGGCCAGGCCATCCCGCCCCTGCTCCAAGAGCGACTTCACCGCCGCCAACTGGGCCACGATCTGGCCCTTGGCGTCGCAGGTGCCCCGGCCGAACAACACCTCCCCTTCGATCCGGGGCGGAAAGTAGGGGGGCACCGTGTCCAGATGCGTCGAAAAGAGCACCTTCGGGCGACCCCATAGGGCCAGGACATTCGTGCGTCCCTCGGCTACAGGTTGCTCCACCACGGTCGCGCCCAGTTCCTGCAGCAACATTCGCAGTCCGGGCAGCCCAGCGTCCTCCTGGCCCGAGGTGGTCTCCGCCACACAGAGGGACAGCAGGCGGGCACTGAGCCAGCTTCGGAGATCTGCGGGGGATGCGTTCATGGAAACCTCGGCGTGCCGATGGTGCCCTCAGGAACGCGGTGGGAAGCATCCCGCCGCTGCGCCTCAGGCCCTCCGCGCCGGGTGACCGGCACGACAGCCGCCGGGCTTTCGCCTCGTCGTCCAGGGAGCGCGTCGATGATCCGCGACCCCTTCGGCGATCCGCCCCTTTCGCGCCGGATCATCGGGTTCATCACCCTCACCGTCGGTACTGATGGGGACCGCTCCTCCATCGGAAACCCTAGCTTCCCATGGCCGAAGCTCCAGCGCAACACCGGCGCTCGGCCCCTCAGGAACGGCGGGCCCGGGCGGGCACCAGGGTTTCCGCCAGGCGCCGCACATAGCCACTGAGATCCGTCACCGCGGCCACGGCCTCGGGGGTGGTCCGCAGCAACTGGAAGTAGCCCGCATAGGCCGCGTAGGCAAAGAGGGCCCGCTCGCGCGCCTCCGCCTCCAAGAAGCCCAGAGCCCGGAAGGCCTCCACCCCGAAGGCCAGGCGGCGCTCCGTGGCCCGATGGAGGTAGGGCTGCACCCGGGGATCCTCGCTGGATACCGCCAGGGCCGCGAAGAACTTCCCGTTCTCCACATCCTCGAAGGCTGCGAAGAGGAGCACTCGCAAGCGTCTCCGTGGATCGGCGATACCGCCATAGCGGCTCACCACATCCGCGCTCTGGTCCTGCTCCCAGGCCTCCAGCGCCGCGTGGATGAGCTCATCGCGGTTCTGGAAATGCCAGTAGAAGCTGCCCTTGGTGACACCCAGCAGAAGGGCCAGAGGCTCCACCGCCACGGCCTTCACGCCCTCCTGGGCGATGAGGTTGGAGGCGGCCTTCACCCAGGCCTCCCGGGACAGTGGGGCGACGGGGCGTGCCTTTTTCTTGGGGGTGGGCATGGCGACCTTGACAGGTGACCGGGCCAGCATACCATACCGTATGGCAACCATACGCTTGCGTATTGATACGGAGTCTCCCCATGCGATCTGTGTTCGCCTCCCTCTTCGCCGTCCTGCTACTCATGACCGGCTGCGCCACGCCCGAAACGGTGCAGCGCCGCAGCAGCCTCTCCTCGTACCTGGGGGCCAAGGCTTCGCCGCCCCCGGATCCGGCCGCCGGACCAGCCAGGCTCCTGCTGCCCCTGCGCCTGGGCATCGCCTTCGTTCCGGCGGATGCGGGCCAGCGGGCCGGGTCCATGAGCGCGAATACCCCTGCCACCCTCATGAATCCCGCGCAGGAACAGGAACTGCACCGTCATGTCGCCGAATTGTTCGGCCAGAAGCCTTGGGCCCTGAGCTTCAAGATCATCCCGGCCCTCTACCTGGCCAAGGGCGGGGGCTTCGAGGACCTGGACCAGGTGGCCCGCAGCTTCGGCGTGGACGTGGTGGCCCTGGTCAGCGTGGACCAAGTGCAGTTCAGCAGCCCACGCTGGTATGCGTGGACCTACTGGACCCTGGTGGGCGCCTACATGGTGAAGGGCGACAAGAACGACACCACCACCCTGGTGGACGCCGCGGTCTACCACGTGCCCTCCCGCACCTTCCTCTTCCGGGCCGGAGGTGTGGGAACCCTCAAGGGCAGCTCCACCTGGTCGGGCCGGGAGGACGCCTTCCGCCAGCAGTCCCGGGAGAGCTTGGCCCTGGCCATGGCCAACCTCTCCGACTCACTGGACCAGGGCGTCGCCGGCTTCAAGCAGGATCTGCTGAAGGGCGTCCGCAAGGACGTCCAACTGATGGACAAGGATGGCAACATTCTGGGCAGTGCCGCTTACGATCCAGCGCGGCGCTGACGGCCTCGCACCCGGCAAGGCTACACTGGTGCTCCGGAGCGCCCATGTCCCTCGTCATCGCCGGCAAGACCTTCCACAACCGCCTCGTCCTCGGCACGGGGAAGTACAAGGATTTCGCCACCATGCAGGCCTGCTACCGAGCCGCGCGGGTGGAGATGGTCACCCTGGCCGTGCGTCGCTTCGATCTGGGGGCCAAGGGCGAGGACAACATCCTGAACTGGATTCCCAAGGATATCGCCCTGCTGCCCAACACCGCCGGCTGCTACACCCGGGAGGATGCCCTGCGCGTGGCACGCCTGGCCCGGGAGGCCCTGCAGACCAACTGGGTGAAGCTCGAAGTCATCGGCGATCAAAAGAGCCTCTACCCGGACAACGAAGAAACCCTGGAGGCCGCCAAAACCCTGATCAAGGAAGGCTTCATCGTCCTGCCCTACGTGAACGCCGATCCCATCCTCGCCAAAAAGCTTTGCGATATTGGCTGTGCCGCCGTCATGCCCCTGGGCAGCGCCATCGGCTCGGGCCTGGGCGTGCAGAACCCCATGACCCTGCTACTCATCAAGGAAGTGGTCGAAGCCTACAAGCTGCCCATGATCGTGGACGCGGGCGTAGGCACAGCCTCTGATGCGGCCGTGGCCATGGAACTGGGCGCCGACGGTGTGCTGCTCAACACCGCCGTGGCCGAGGCCGGCGAGCCCACCAAGATGGCCCAGGCCATGGATCACGCGGTCATCGCGGGGCGCCTGGCCTTCGAAAGCGGCCGCATGCCCCGGCGCCTCTACGCCAGCGCCAGCAGCCCGGTAGCGGGAGTCATCGGAAAATAGCCTGGTCGTGGGTCTTCACGGCCAGCCGCACCAGGAGTCCACCATGCCCAAGGTCTTCGTGGCACAACATCACGCCGAGGCACACCTCGTCTCCGGGCTGCTTCAGGCCAACGGCATCCTCGCGGACGTGCGCGGCGAAGCTTTGTTCACCACCCTCGAAGCGCCCACCGTTATCCCTGGCGCAGCGCCAGAAGTGTGGGTAGCGAATCCCGCTCATGTCCCACTGGCTCTGGATCTGGTCAGGCGCTTTTCAAGGGGAGAGGCGCTGCCGGGTTCATCGGGGCCCGCCTGGCAGTGCCCGAAGTGTTCCGAAACCCTCGAGGCGCAATTCACCGAGTGCTGGAGTTGCGGCACAGCCAAGCCAAGGCCAACTGACTAGCCGGTCGTTCAGCAATACGAAGCGCCTGGCTGCTGCCGGGCGCTTCTCTGTCGCGATGTGTTGCCTTACCGTGCCGGGACTGCCTCTCGAAGACCGACCTCGGCCAGGGCGGTGGCGAGGTGGCCCACGGTGCGGTCTACGTTGTGCAGCTTCTCCAGCCCGAACAGGCCGATCCGGAAAGTCATGAAATCCGCTGGTTCGTCACACTGCAACGGTACGCCGGCGGCCACCTGCAGGCCCGCCGCCAAGAACTTCTTCCCGGACTGAATGTCTGGATCCGTGGTGTAGCTCACCACCACGCCCGGGGCCTTGAAGCCCTCGGCGGCCACGCTGGGCAGACCACAGCTTTCCAGCAGGAGACGGGCCTTGGAGCCCAGGTCCGCCTGCTCGGCCCGCAGCTTTTCGAAGCCATAAGCCTCCATTTCCTGCATCACCGCGCAAACCCGGGCCAGGGAATCCGTGGGCATGGTGGCGTGGTAGGCGTGGCCGCCCTTCAGATAGGCGTCCATGATCGCGGACCACTTCTTGAGATCGCAGGCGAAGCTGGTGCTGGTGGTGCCCTCCATCACCTTCACGGCCTGCTCGGAAAGCATGACCATGGCGGCGCAGGGGCTGCCGCTCCAGCCTTTCTGGGGAGCGGTCACGATCACATCCACACCTATGGCTTCCATGTCCACCCACATGCAGCCGGAGGCGACGCAGTCCAGCACGAACAGGCCGCCCACCGCGTGGGTGGCCTGGGCCACGGCCTTCAGGTAGTCGTCGGGCAGGATGATGCCGGCGGCGGTTTCCACATGCGGCGCGATCACCACCTGGGGCTTTTCGGCGGCAATGGCGGCCACCACTTCGGCGATGGGCGTGGGCACCCAGGGCGACTGACTGCCCGTGCCCGTGCGGCGGGCCTTAAGCACCGTGTGGGAGGCAGGAATCCCGCCCATGTCGAAGATCTGGGACCAGCGGAAGCTGAAGAAGCCGTCGCGGATCACCAGGGCTTTCTTGCCGGTGGCGAACTGGCGGGCCACGGCTTCCATGCCGAAGGTGCCGCTGCCGGGGACGATGACGGCGGCCTTGGCGTGGTAGACCTGGGTGAGGATGCGGTTCATGTCCCGCATGACCTGCTGGAAGCGCTTGGACATGTGGTTCAGGGCGCGGTCGGTGTAGACCACGGAGAATTCCAGCAGTCCATCGGGGTCGATGTTGGGAAGCAGTGCGGTCATGGCGGGTCCTCCTCAGAATCTATTTAAGCCAGTTGATGTCGGTGCCGGCAGGCAGGTGCGGCGTGAAGATCGACAGGTAGTGGAGGTTCTCCTCCAGGGCCCGGGTGTCGTGGATGATGCCCCGGGGGCAGACATGCACATCGCCCGCCTTCACGGGCTTCCACTCGCCGTTGACCATGATCTCACCCTTGCCACCCACCACGACCACGTACTCATCGCAGACCGTGTGGAAGTGCGTGCCGATGGTGGTGCCCTTCACGGCGGTGCGGATCATCATCTGGGAGCGGGGGCACTCGTAGACCACCTCGCTGTCCACGCCCTTCTCGGGCAGGGCGCGCTGGGCGTAGTACTCCGGCAGGTTGACGAGGACGGCTACATTCGGCGTGGAGTCGACGAGACCCTTGAGGGTCTCCAGTTCACAGGTGGTCATGGGGTTCTCCTGGTTGGATGGGGGCGTTGGTTGGCTGGTTGCCGCTCAGCTCACGGCCGGCGCGGTGGGAAGGATCCAGGGGATGACGAAGGCCTGCAACAACACCACGACCATCACGATCCCCAGAAGGATCATTGAATACTTTAAGGTCTTCCGGAAGATGTCCGTTTCCTTGCCCACCAGACCCACGGCGGCGCAGGCCACGGCGATCGATTGAGGGGAGATCAGCTTGCCCATCACCCCGCCGAACAGGTTGGCCGAGGTGGTGAGGATGGGATTGAAGCCCAGGTGCTGGGCGGTCACCTGCTGGAGCTTGCCGAAGAGGGCCGCCGACGAGGTCACGGAGCCGGTGAGGAAGACGCCCAGGAGGCCGATGACGGGGGAGAAGATGGGGAAGGCCATGCCCGTGAGGACGGCGAAGGCCAGGCCCAGGGTGAAGGACATGCCGGAGTAGTTGGCCAGGAAGCCCAGGCCGATGACCGAGGACAGGGTGATGAGGGCGAAGCGGAGCTGCTTGAAAGTCTTGAGGAATACCCTGCCGCCGGTGGCGGGGCTGATGCCCAGCACGACCATGGAAATCAAGGCAGAGAGGAACATGGCCGTGCCGGGGGCGGTGAGCCACTGCCACTTGTAGCTGGCGGCGTAGAGGGTGGGCTTGGCGACGATCGGCGCGGCCTTGAAGACGACACCGTCCAGGCCGGGCCACTTGGGCACCGCCAGGAACCAGTGGTGGGTCTTTTCCGCGTAGGTCTTGAAGGCGGGGGTGCCCCAGATGGCCATGACCACCATGAGGATGAGGAAGGGGGACCAGGCCGTGAAGATCTGGCCCGCGGAATAGCTGGTGCCGGTGGCCTGGGTGGAGGCCGCGTCCTCCGGGAAGTTCCAGGTGGTCTTCGGCTGCCAGAACCGGATGAAGATGATCAGACACACCAAAGAGACCACGGAGGCCGTGATGGCGGGCAGTTCGGGCCCGAAGTAGGTGGAGATCACCAGCGAGGTGGCGCCGTAGCTGATGCCTGCCACCAGGGCCGCCGGAAGCACTTCCTTGGCCTTCTTGAAGCCCACCATGACCACCAGCATGAAGAAGGGGATGATCAGGGCCATGAAGGCCATATCGATGCCGATGGCGCGGGCCATGGTGGTGGCGGGGATGCCCGTCACCGTGGCCATCATCATCGTGGGCACGCCCACGGGGCCGAAGGGCACGGGGGGCGTGTTGGCCACCAGGCAGATGACCGCCGCGGGCAGGGGCGGGAAACCCAGGCCGATAAGCATGGCCGCGGCCACGGCCACAGGCGCGCCCTGGCCCGCCACGCCCTCCATGAAGGCCGAGAAGGAGAAGGCGATGAGCAGGGCCTGGATGCGGCGGTCCGGTGAGAGCGACGAGATCGAGCTCTTGATGACCTCGAACTGTCCGGATTCCACGGTGAGGTTGAAGAGGAAGACGGCGGTCAGGATGATCCAGCCGATGGGGAAGAGGCCAGTGACCATGCCCAGGGCGGAGGCCGACAGCGCGGCAGTGACCGGCATCCGGTAGACCACCACGCTGATGAGGATGGTGAGCAGCAGCGTGAGGATCCCCGCCACATGGCCCTTCATGCGCTTCACGGCCAGGGCCCAGAAGAGGAAGAAGATGGGGATGGCCACCACGAGGGCCGTCAGGAGCAGGCTTCCGTTGAGCGCGGCGTAGTTCTGGTTCCAGGGCATACGATTGATCCTTTCTTTCAAGCGGGTGGGCAAACGGGCATCACAAGGTGAAGCTCACCTTGGATCAAAGCACTGCATGAACTCTCAACTTGGCGGTACGGCTGGAGGCATGGGCCGCCAGTCGCCCCTCCCAGGGAAAAACGCCCTCCAGGGCAGCCCTGGTTTCGGCGTTCCATCGAACCATTGCGAGGGGGAGGTGATCTGATGTTTGGACCATGTGGATGGAAGCCACTATGGGCCTGATGCCTCAATTAGTGATGTGATCGTCGTCAATTTTCTATTGAATCCAATGATAGTTACGTCCGCAGGTTTGCTGTCTAGACCGGGGTTGATTTGTCACTTTTCTTTCAGTTCGAACCCGCGCCATGGATACGGCCGGGCGGATCCAGTCGGGTCTGTACCTCAGGGAAGGCTCGACCTTGCTGTGGTTCAGAGTCCCGCCACGGCCACGGCCCACTTTGAAAACAGACCTAGGTGACCGCGCGGGGCTTGGGCTGGTGACGAGGCTTTCCCGGGGAGGCCCCATGGTGGCTAGATAGGCGCAGCGAGAACGGTCCATACTGTCCTCCGCTTTAGCTGCGCTCTGAGCAGGTTCCAGAACCACAAAGCTCCCGATTTGTTACCGATTTATTGACGCTTTTCGCAACTTTCCCTTGGAGCCTGGACGGCCGTGAACCTATCCCCCCTGGAATGCCGTGTCCTGGGCTGCCTGCTGGAAAAACAGCTGAGCACGCCGGATGTGTACCCGCTTTCCATGAACACGCTGCTCAACGCCTGTAACCAGTCCAGCAACCGCGACCCCGTGCTGTCGGTGACGGAACCGGAAGTCCAGGATGCGGTGGACTCGCTCATCGAAAAGGGCCTGGCCGAGCACTGGCCGGGCCGCGTGCTCAAGATCGCCCACACGGCCAAGCCCACCTGGAATCTTTCCGTGCAGGAAGCGGCCCTGCTGGCGGAGCTGCTGCTACGTGGCCCCCAGACGCCGGGCGAGCTGCGCACCAACACCCGCCGCATGTATGCCTTCCCCGATCTGGCGGAAGTGGAGGGCTGCCTGGCGGTCCTCATGGAGGCCGAGCCGCCCCTGGTCATCCGCCTGCCCCGGGCCCCGGGCGCCCGGGAGGCCCGGGTGGCGCACCTGCTGTCCGGCCCCGTGGAGGCCGGTGGTTCCGTCTCGCTCGCCCCAGAGGCCCCCGCCCGGACGGGGCGCAGCGAGCAACTGGAGGCCGAGCTGTCCTCCCTCCGCGAGGAACTCGCGGAGCTGCGGAAGGAATTCGAAGCCTTCAAGGCCCAGTTCTGATGCCCCAGGCCGTGGTGGTGCAGCGGTTCTACGAGGCCTTTGCCCGGAAGGACGCGGCCGCCATGGCTGCCTGCTACCACCCAAGAGCCACCTTCGAGGATCCAGCCTTCGGGCCCCTGGACCGTGAGGCCGCCTGTGCCATGTGGGCCATGCTGCTGGGCCGCTCCGCCGATTTGGCGGTCACCCATCAGGTTCTAGGTGAAGTAGGCTCCGAGGTCACAGCCCGCTGGGAAGCCCGCTACACCTTCACTCGCACCGGACGGCCGGTGCTCAATCGCATCGAAGCCACCTTCACCCTGGAGGACGGCCTCATCCGCACCCACCGGGATAACTTCAGCTTCTGGGCCTGGGCCCGCCAGGCCTTCGGTCCCGCAGGTCTCCTGCTGGGATGGACGCCCTGGTTCCAGGCCAAGGTGCAGGGCGAGGCCCTCCGCTCCCTGGCAGCCTATCGGACGAAGGCCGCTGGAGGCTAATCCAAACCCAGGGCGCGCAAGCCCTCAACGAGGGTGTCGTAACGTTCCGCCTCGGCCTGAAGAATCAACTGGAAGGGCTGGGGAGCCAAGTCAAACTGGATCTCCCGCAGCAGCGCCAGGAGGGTGGGGAAGTCTTCGGGCGGGGCATCCTGCAGCAGCTGCTCCGCCTCCAGCACCAGGAAGGTGCCACCCTCCGGCAGATCGGCCAGGGCATCCCGCAAGGCGTCCCAGGTGCCGCCAAAGTGGGGCGGGAACTGGGCGGCGGCGGCCCACTCGTCCATGAGCCCGACCTTGGTGCGCATGCGGGAGCCCCGCAGCCACCAGAGCGGGGCCTGGCCGGTGGCGGCCTCCAGGAGGGCTTCCGCGGTGCCCCGCCAGGGCTGGAGCAGCGGACCGCTCCGGGTGGGAAAGGATCGCTCGGTCATTTCACTTCAACGAAGGTGCGGTAGTGGTCGGCGGTGTACCAGGCCCGGCCCGTGCGATCGGTGACCAGGCGCTCAGCGCCCCGGTTGCGGCCCTCGGCCCGGGGCCGCACATCCCACTCCCGGTACTCGATGCGCTTCCGGTGAGCGTCATAGCGGGGCAGCTGTCCCTCGTAGTTCCCGAAAATTCGGCCCCCCACGTAGCCGGCCGGGGCATAGCCATGCTTCCGGATGTAGGCCAGGGTCTCCCGGGCATGGGCGGGAACCGGGTCCTGGACCTTTTGCACTTGGGCCGGGGGCTGGGTGGGGACGCCCGGTCCAGCTCCGGCTCCACATGCGGACAGGGGCAGCAGGACCAGGACGCCCACCAGGCTCGCGGCCAGGTGCGCCAGGATCCTACGCCAGCGGGTCATGCGTCCTCCGGAAACTGGTCCCAGTCTACCCGGGGCTTTGGCTCGGAATCAGGTCTTGGTGTGGGAACCCGCCTCAAGCACACCGCCGTGGCGCTTGTCGGATCTCAGCAAGAGGAAGGCAAAGACGAGACCGGCCACGCCGAGACCCGCAAACATGATCTGGGTGGAGGTGTATGTTCCCGTCACATCACGAAGCTTGCCGTTGAGATAGGGGAACAACGCCAGTCCGAGATTCTGGATGGCGGTCATCAGACCAAAGGCGGTGCCGACCCGTTTCTCCTCGACCACCAATGGCACCGAAGCCCACATGGCAGCGGGCACCAGAACGAAGGAGACCCCGAGCATCGCCATCATCGGAATGGGATTCCAGTGGGTGATGCCCAACAGCAAGTGGGCCGGGATCATGATCAAGGCTCCGACCACCATCAGGGACGCACGCCGCCCGATGCGATCAACCAGCCCTCCCGCAAAGGGAGCGAAGATCATAGAGGCAGCAATGGTAATGCTCGTAATGCCACCCGCTGTGCTGAACATGTGGGTGAAATTGTAGAAGACCTTGGATAGGAAGCCACCCGTCATCACCGTCACGCTGGGAATGCCCCACTTGTCGTGGAACATGTCAGACGACAGGGCCGTAAAGGGAAAGATTGCGCTATAAAAGGTCACGCAAAGCAGCACCACGAACCAGTAAGATGAGGTGAATTTCTTAAGATCGGCGAAAACGATCTTGTCTCCGGCCTTGGCCCTCTGCAGGGAGAGCACCTTCTCCCCATGCCGGTCCATGACGATGAAGACCAGATTGCAGAGCACCGAGAACAGGCAAAGCAGGGCCGCGGCCCACAGGGCGGCGCGGAAGCTGTGGAAGTGGTCGGCGATGAGCTCCTCCGTGTTGAAGGCGAACACCGTGCCCACCCGACTGAGGGTGAGGGCGATGCCGAATGCCATGGCCATCTCCTTGCCCTTGAACCAGCGGCTGATAATGGCGCTCTGGACCACGATGAGGGATTCGGATCCGGCCCCGAAGACGAGGCGACCGAAGATCAGCATCCACTTGCCCTTGGCCACGGCCACGATGACCGCGCCCACGAACACCAGCACACTGAAGAGCAGGCTGGCCTTGCGGGGACCCAGCTTGTCGTAGAGCATGCCGCCGAAGAACACGATGGCGATGGCGGCCACAGAATAAGCGGTATAGAGGGACCCGATGGTGCTCCGGTCCAGCTTCAACTCCGCCATCAGGGTGTTTTCAAGGGCTCCGATGCTGTCATAGGCGAAGTAGCTTCCAAGCACCAGGAGGCTGATGAAGATCAGGATGGTGAACCGGTAGAACCGGGTGCTCGGATGGAACATGCCTAGCGTCTCGGTCGTCATCGTGGGTTCCCTCACCGGCCAGGGCATCACAGGTGTGTGGTCAGAGGCCAGCTTGGCCCGAACCTCCGATGGTCCCATAGCCCCCAGCGTCGGGACAGGGGCTTTTACCAGGGTGGTTCTCGATCCACCCGCTTTGCCCGATAGTGGTTTCAATGGCCAGTCCAACCCGGCGCACCTGTCCCAGCTGCCACTCTCGCCTTTCCCCCCTCGTGGCGGAGTGCCCGGAGTGTGGACTGGCCCTGGCACCACCGCGGGAGGGGCGGCCCCTGCTCTTCCAGGCCTCAGCCCTGGCCCAAGTCCGTTTCGACCCGCCCCCCCGGGCCCTCCTAGCACCGGCCCTGGGACGGGTGGCGCCCGTAGCCGTGGAGGTGGGCCCCGAGGAGCTGGTGCGGCCCGACCTCCGCGAATCGCTACCCATTCCCACCACCCTGCCCACCCTGGGCGGTGATGAGGCCGCCGCCAGTTTCTGGCCCCTGGTTAAGGTCGAGGCCACCGAGGCCGTACTGCTGGTCCTCGTTCAGGGGGTGGCGCTGCTGCTGCCCGGCTGGGCCCTGGGCATCTCTCCGGCCCGACTCTTCCAGGGCGCCTGGCCCCTGGTGGTCCCCTACGTATTTTCAGTTTCCTGGCTGCTCTTCATGGGGCCCCTGGTCCTCACCGGCCAGTCGCCGATGATGGGCTATTTTGGCGTCACCCTGCCCGAGAACTCGCCGGAACGGCGCATGGCCTTCTCCCTGGTCCACCTGGTGTCGGTGGCCTGCTTCCCCCTGAGCTTCCTATGCATGGTGCTCAGCCCCCGCCACCAGACCCTGGCGGAACTGCTCAGTGGGCAGGAATTGCTGGCCCGGCCCCTGCCAAGGATGCGCTGACCGCCTTACTCCACCAGCGGTTCCAGGTGATAGGGGATGGAGATCACCACAGTCTTGGGCTTCATCAGCAGGGTGCCCTTGATCCGCCAGGCGGTCTGGTTGTGGAGCAGGTTCGCCCACCAGTGCCCGGTGACGAATTCCGGGAGGATCACCGTGATGGTGTACTCCGGCTCCACCCGCCGCATGCGGTCCAGCTCCTCGACGATGGGCTCCACGATCTTGCGGTAGGGGCTCCGGACGGCGCGCAGGGGGATGCCTTCGCAGTAGCGCGGCCAATCGGAGCGCAAGCGCTCCAGCGCGGCGCTGTCTCGGCCGTTCTCGTCGGGGAAGTCCACGGTGAGGGCTTCCACTTCGCCGTGGTCCGCGATCACTTTGGCGTAGTTCAGGGCCTGTACCACCCCCGAGTGGATACCCGAGACCAGCACCACCACCCGGTTCTTGCGGGGACTGATGAAATCCGCCCGGCTGCCCGCCAGGATGGATTTCACGCGGATGTAGTGGCGGTGGATGTTGAAGAAGGTCATCACCATGAGGGGCAGGACCAGGACCACCACCCAGGCGCCATGGGTGAACTTGGTCACGATGATGACGGCCATCACGACCGCGGTGGTGATGGCGCCCAACCCGTTGATGACGGATTTGGTGACCCAGCGATGACCGCGCAGCTTGATCCAGTGGCGGACCATGCCGGTCTGGGAGAGGGAGAAGCCCAGGAACACCCCCACAGCGTAAAGGGGCAGCAGGTGGTGCTCACGGGCGTTGAAGATGATGAGCAGGACCCCAGACATGGCCGACAGGATGAAGATGCCGTTGGAGAAGACGAGCCGGTCCCCCTGGCTGGAGAACTGGCGGGGCAGGAAGCCATCCCGGGCCATCATGGCCGCCAGACGGGGGAAGTCCGCATAGGCCGTGTTGGCCGCCAGGCAGAGAATGAGCATGGTGAAGGTCTGCGCCATCAGGTACGCCACGTGGGGCAGGCCGGGCCCATCCCCGAGGATCCGCCGCTCCAGCATGGATAGCAGCGATTCGCCATCGCCCAGGTAGACGACCCCGAAGTGGTTCGCCAGCCAGGTGATGCCCAGGAACATGACGCCCAGCATGAGCACCATGTAGATCATGGTCCTGCTGGCATTGTGCGAGGTGGGTTCCCGGAAGGCGGACACGCCGTTGGAGATGGCCTCCACGCCGGTGAGGGCCGTGCAGCCCGCCGCATAGGCCTTCATGAACACCCAGAGGGCCAACCAGCCTGGGAGTGGCGGTGCCACCATTTCGTGATGCTCGCCCACGGGCACCGTGCCCGAGAAATACCGCCAGAACCCAAGCGCGATGATGGCGAACATCGAGACCACGAACCCATAGGTGGGCACAGCGAAAACAGCTCCACTCTCCTTGACCCCGCGCAGGTTCATCAGGCCGATGAAGGCGACCACCGCCAGGGCGATGATGACCCGGTGCGCATCAGCGGCGGGGAAGGCGCTGGTGATGGCCGTGACGCCAGCGGAGACGCTCACGGCCACCGTCAGGACGTAGTCCACTAGCAGGGAGGCCCCCGCCACCTGGGCCGGCACTTCCCCCAGGTTCTCTTTGGCTACGATGTAGGCGCCGCCCCCGCTGGGGTAGGCGAAGATGGTCTGGCGGTAGCTGATGGTCAGGATGGTCAACAGGATCACGATGCCCACGGCCACGGGCCAGGACCAAGAGAGCACCGCTGGCCCGAAGGAGGCCATGACCATGTAGGGGCCCAGCACGGCCATGATTTCGCCCGTGCCGTACGCCACGGAGGAAAGCGCATCCGAACTGAACACCGCCAGGGCGATGGGGTTGCTGATGCGGGTCTCGTGGCTTTCTTCACTGGCGAGGCGTCGGCCCAGGAGCAGTCTTCGGAAATTCGGCATGGATGAGGCGCCCCGGGTCAAAGAAGACCATTATGGCCATTGCGGCTGCCCGTGGGTACAGGGTTTGATCCTCAGCACAGCAACTCGACAGGCCCCTTCAGGGCCGGCGGAGAACCAGGGCTTCCACCAGGTGCCGCTGCCCGGGCGCCACCGGCCAGACCCAGCGCTCCTTCCGCGCCAGCCCTATCGCCTCCACACCCAGAAGGGTCGGCACATCCAGCCCGGCCAGCGGATCGCCGACCTCGAGACCCGCCTGCCCCCGGAGCTGTCGGGTCCAGTCTGGTTCCCAGGGCCCCAGGTCCAGGGGCCCCTCGCCGAACACCACGGCCCGGTCGTGGACCAGCCAAAGGTCCGCGCCGCTGTCCCGCAGCACGGCCAGGAAGGCCTCAATCGCCCGCCGCGTCCACGCCTCCACCGCTTCGGCCAGGGGATCGGCCCGCTCGGGATCCGGATCCCAGGGCGGCCCGCCGAACCGGGTCTCCACCAGGCGCTGGGCCACCACGCCAAACTGGCCCATGAGATTGGCGGCCAGGATGGTTCCGGGCCGGTTCAGCGCGATCCAGGCCCTCAGCGAGGCGGGCTCCGGGCACAGGGAGGGCAGCAGGCCCGTCAGCCGCTTCGCGGCGGTCTCCCGGTCCCGGCGCCGCCCCGACCAGGGCTCCATCACGGCCCGCCGAGCCGTGGCCTCCAGCTCCGCCATTCCACCGGTCAGGTCCGCGAAGACCCAGGGCGGCCAGCGGCGATGGCGTAGGGCCGTCCAGGCCCGGCTCCAGGGATCCCCGTCCCAGCCAGTGGACAGGGACGGCGCCAGGGCCCAGGGCACCTCCAGCCCCGTGCCCGCGCCCAGGATCAACACGGGTCGAGCCGGATCCGCTGCCTGGAGGCCCTCCCCCAGAAAGGCTCGCACCCGGTCCAGATGCCCGCCCCAGCCAGAGTGGTTCCGAGCCAGGAAGGCGAACTGCTCCTGGCGCAGCAGTCTGGAAAGCGGCTTGGACATGGGGTCATCCTACGGGAAACTGGAGGTTCAGGAGTCCCGATGGCCCGATATTCAAAGCGTGTTGGCAGGGAAGTCCTGGAAGGTCATCCCCGCCTGCCCGAGTGGCTCACCAAGGAGCGGGTGAAGCTGGGCGACCTGCACACCATGAAGACGGGCCTTCGCGACTCGCACCTGCACACAGTCTGCGAGGAGGCCCGCTGCCCCAACCGGGCCCACTGTTTCACCCAGGGCACGGCTACGTTCCTACTCATGGGCGAGGTCTGCACCCGGGCCTGCGGTTTCTGCAGCATCCAGAGCGGCCAGCCCCGGGCCCTGAATCCAGATGAGCCCCGGGAGACCGCCGAGCGGGTCGCGACCCTCGCCCTGCGCTTCGCGGTGCTTACCAGCGTGAACCGGGACGACCTCCCGGATGGGGGGGCCGCCCACTTCGCCGAGACCGTACTCGCCATTCGGCACCGCAACCCGGGCGTGGGCGTGGAGGTGCTGGTGCCAGATTTCCAGGGCGATCTGGAAGCGGTGGCTCGGGTGGTGGCCGCAGGCCCCACGGTGTTTAACCACAACACTGAAACCGTGCCCAGCCTCTACCCGGTGGTGCGGCCCGCTGGAAGGTTCGAGCGAAGCCTTCGCGTGCTATCGCACGCGAAGGAAATCGGAACAGCCTTGTACGGGTCCGCCTTCCGAACCAAGAGCGGACTCATGCTCGGACTGGGCGAAGCCGAGTCCGAGCTGATGCACACGTTCGAGGCCCTGGCCAAAGCCAGCGTGGACATCCTCACCCTGGGCCAGTACCTGCGGCCCACGCGCCACCAGCTCCCCGTGAGGCGGTACGTGCCTCCCGAGGAATTCGCCGAGCTGGGCGCCAAGGCCAAGGCCTTCGGCTTCGCCACCGTCTACGCCGGGCCCCTGGTGCGCTCCAGCTTCAACGCCCATGAGGTGGCCAACCTAGAAGGCATCAGCATCGCCTGATCAGTCCCGGCGCGGTTCCACGACAATCGCCGTGGGTTCGGCGGGGCAGGAGAACACGCAAAGGCCGCAGCCGGTGCAGGTGTCCGCATCCACCACTGGATGGCCGACGGTTTCGCCCTCTGCCGGGGCCTCGATGCGCAGGGCCACCTCCGGGTAGGGGCAGCGGTCCACACAAACTCGACATTCCCGGGCTTCGCGATCCAGGGTCTCCCAGGTCACGCACTGGGCGGGCTTCACCCGGGCGGTGCCCATGCGGGTGGCCTTGGGACCTTCGAGCTCGGTGCCGTCCGTCAGCTTGAGCCGGGGCCAGACCAGGGCCTCATCCTCGCAGGCGGCCACGCAGGGCAGCGTGGTGCAAAGGAAGCAGGGGATGCTGCGGGGCTCGATGTAGGGTGTCTTCAGCGCCAGGCCCGCCGAGGGCGAGGCCAGCAGGATGGCGTTCTCGGGACAGGCCCGCATGCACTTGTCGCAGCGGGTGCACTTGGTGAGGAATTCCAGTTCGTCGAGGGCGCCCGGGGGACGCAGGAGCTTGGGCCCCAGCCCCGTGACCGCATCCTCCAGGCGGTTCGCCACGAACCCCGCGAACAGGGTGCCCAGGGACTTGAAGAAGTCCCCGCGTTCCTGGGGTTCGTCGAGTTTTTTGGCCATTGTGAGTGCTCTACATAAGCCCGAAGACTCGCATGGTGGGTCGCAGCACGCCCCAGAGCACAGGATCAAAGCCCAGGGTAAGGACGGCCGCCTTACTGTCGCTGGTGAGATCCACATGGGCGAGCAGGTCGGCGCTGATGGCCACATCCCGGGAGCTGGGGGCGGCCTCCACCCACTTCACACCCCCCGGCGCCTCCTTCTTCGAGAGGGTTGCGCCCTCCCCGGCGCGGATCTGGAGGACCAGCAGGTCTCCGTGGAAGGAGGGGACCCGGATTTCCATAAGCCGGCCCTTGCCCACCACCGGGGTCACCGGTACCACCTCGAAGGCCTGGCGGTACCCCATCTTGGTCAGGTCCGGATCCTCGCCATTCAGGACCGCGAGGGTCTGCTCCACGAGGCCATCCAGGCCCCGGTCCCCCATCCAAGCCACCGAGCGCAGATGGGTTCCAGCCACCTCGCCCACGCCCTCTAACAGGGAGGGGATCAGGGCGAGGACCTGCTCTAGGGCTGGTCGGCCCCGCAGGGACTTGACCCCTTGAGGCCAAGGGCCCGTGAGGGGCAGGGCTTCGATGCGGCCCTCCGGTTCGGGCCGGAGGTCCAGGATGCGGCCCGGGAATCCTTCCAAAAGCTCCATATCTGGCGTGTCGGCCAAGATGACGGCATCCAGCCCTTCGAGCAGGAGGCGGCTCGGGGCGAAGACCACCAGATCGCCCACCTCCTCCTCCACCGTGAGGGCCCCGATGGAAAGGGGCAGCACCGAGGCCTCGCGGGCCTCCAGGGCACCCACGAGCTCGCGTCCCAGGAGTGTCTGGGCGCCGATGACGGCAAGTTTCAGCATGTCGATCCTCTCGATGTCAAACCCGGATGGCGGCTTCGTCCGCCGGAACATGGCCCGCCAGGGCCGCGGCCACGGGGCCCGCCAGGAACTGGCGCACCTGCTCTCCGGCGCGCCCCGTGAACCGGGCGGCATCCAGCAGTCCGGCCAGTTCCGCCTCATTCATGGCCCAGGCCGGATCCCGTGCCAGCAGTTGCAGCAGCTCGTTGGGCCGGCCCTCCTGCTTGATGCGCCGTCCGGCCTCCAGGGAAGCGACCCGGAAGGCCTCGTGCAGGTCCTGGCGGTCGCCGCCGCGCTGCACGCCCTCCATGAGCATCACCTCGGCCGCCATGAAGGGCAGCTCGCTCTGGAGGCGGGCTTCGATCATCCGGGGGTTGACCACCAGCCCCGAGGCCACGTTCTTGAAGAGCACCAGGATGGCGTCGACGGCCAGCAGGCCCTGGCTGATAGTGAGGCGCCGGTGGGCGCTGTCGTCCAGGGTGCGCTCCAGCCACTGGGTGGCGCTGGTCTGGTAGGTGGAGGGCATGAGGCCCAGCACGAAGCGGGCAAGGCTGTTGATGCGCTCGGCGCGCATGGGATTGCGCTTGTAGGGCATGGCGCTGGAACCGATCTGCTTGTCCTCGAAGGGCTCCTCCACCTCCTTCAAGTGCTGGAGCAGGCGCAGATCGCAGGCGAACTTCGAGGCCGAAGCCGCCAGGCCGCAGAGCACCTGGCCGATGCGATCCTCCAGCTTGCGGGTGGCCGTCTGGCCGCATACCGGAATGGCCGGGAAACCCACCTTGGCGCAGAAGCGTCGCTCCAACTCCTCGACCTTGGCCCCATCCCCGTTGAACAGCTCCAGGAAGGTAGCCTGGGTGCCCGTCACTCCCTTCACGCCCCGGACGGGCGTGGTGCGGATGAGGTGGTCGAGATCCTCCAGGTCCAGCAGCAGGTCCTGGATCCAGAGGGTGGCCCGCTTGCCCACGGTGGTGGGCTGGGCGGGCTGGAAGTGGGTGAAGCCCAGGGTCGGCTGATCCTGCCACTGGGCGGCGAAGGCCGCCAGGGCTGCGATCACGTCCTGCAGGCGGCGGAGCAGCAGGGCCAGGGTCTCCTGCACAATGAGCAGGTCTCCGTTATCGGTGACGAAGCAGCTGGTGGCGCCCAGGTGGATGATGGGCCGGGCACTGGGGGCCTGCTCGCCCCAGGCGTGGATGGCCGCCATGACGTCGTGCCGCAGGGCAGCCTCGTGGCGGCCGATGGCCTCCAGATCCACCGCGTCCTGACTGGCCTTGAGCTCCGCGATCTGCGCGGCGGTCACGGGGAGGCCGAGTTCGGATTCAGCCTCGGCCAGGGCGATCCACAGCCGGCGCCAGACGCGCTGGCGGTAGAGGGGCGACAGCAGGCGCACCATGGCCTTGCTGGCGTACCTGCTGGCCAGGGGGTGTTCGAATCGCTCCAGTTCAGGACTGTCGTGGGGCGGCAGGAAGGACATGAGAGCTCCGGCCCTCCAGTGTCTCACACGCCCTGAGCTGTGACTCCGCTCACGAAGAGGGTCTCTGCCCAGGCGGCGGTCGCGGCTAGGATTAGTGAATCACCTGGGAGCCGACGCCATGTATGAAGTGATCCGGACCTCTGACCCCGCTGTGTTCCAGGCCCTGGAGCTGGAAGTTCAGCGCCAGCGGCACCACCTGGAGCTCATCGCCTCGGAGAACTACGCGTCCCGCGCCGTCATGCAGACCATGGGCTCCCACTTCACCAACAAGTACGCGGAAGGCTACCCTGGCAAGCGCTACTACGGCGGCTGCAGCCATGTGGACATCATCGAGGACCTGGCCCGGGACCGGGCCAAACAGATCTTCGGCGCCGAGCATGCCAACGTGCAGCCCCACAGCGGTGCCCAGGCCAATATGGCGGTCTACCTCGCGGCCCTGAAACCCGGTGACACCGTCATGGGGCTCGACCTTTCCCACGGTGGCCATCTCACGCACGGCCACCCTCTCAACAGCTCCGGCATCCTCTACAAGTTCGTGCCCTACCACGTGCGCCAGGAGGACGAGCGGGTCGACATGGACGAGGTTCGTGCCCTGGCCCTGCAGCACCGCCCCAAGATGATCGTGGTGGGTGCCTCCGCCTACAGCCGCACCTGGAACTTCCCCCTCTTCCGGGAGATCTGTGACGAAGTGGGTGCCCTGCTCATGGTGGACATGGCCCACATCGCCGGCCTGGTCGCCACGGGTCACCACCCAAGCCCCGTGCCCCACGCGGATTATGTCACTACGACCACCCACAAGACCATGCGCGGCCCCCGCGGCGGCTTGATCCTTTGCAAGTCCCAGTATGCCAAGGATATCGATCGGGCCGTCTTCCCGGGTGTCCAGGGCGGCCCCCTCATGCACATCATCGCGGCCAAAGCGGTGGCCCTCCACGAGATCCAGCAGCCTGACTTCAAGGCCTATAGTGGGCAGGTCATCCGCAATGCCCACGCCTTGGCCAAGGGCCTCCAGGAGCGGGGCTGGCGCATCGTCAGCGGCGGAACCGACAATCACCTCTTCCTGGTGGACCTGCGGGATCACGGCATGCTGGGCAACGAAGCGGAGCAGTGCCTCCATCGGGCCGGCATGACCACCAACAAGAACGGCATCCCCTTCGACCCCAACCCGCCCCTCAAGCCCTCGGGCGTGCGCCTGGGCAGCCCCGCCCTCACCACCCGGGGCATGAAGGAGGAGGAGATGGACCATATCGCCCGGTTCTTCGACCTGACCCTCCGCCACCGGGCCGACGAAAGCACCTTCGCCCGGGTCCGCCAGGAGGTCTTCCACCTCACCGACCAGTTCCCGATTCCCGAGTAAGCCTTGTCGGAAGACGCCACTCGGCTCAGCCCTCCTGCTTCGATCGTCGGCGATTGGCAGAAGGGCCGACGAGTCCTCGTCTTGACCCTGCTTTACATGGCCCTGGCCAAGATTCCCCTTTCCAGTGAGTTGGCCTTTCAGGCGTATCTGTTCTGGCCCGCCGCGGCCCTGGCTCATACGGCCTACTTCCTGGCGGGACGGGAGGCGGTCTGGGGCATCGCCCTCGGAAGCCTGCTCCTCAACGGCTTCGGCTGGCTCCCCTGGCCCCAGGCTGTGGGCATGTCCGTCCTCCAGACGCTGGGGCCCTTGGTGGCCTGGCGGTTGATGACTCGGATCGGCTGCCCCCATCCAGACCTTCGGCAGACCCGCGACCTCCTCTGCTGGCTTGGTGTGGCCACGCTGGCCAGTGCGATCTTCTCCTCGGGTCTGGGCACCCTGGTTGTAGGCAGTGCGTTACCCGGTGGGCGGTTCAGCCACCCCATGGCCACGGGGTTCTCGTGGTTCCTGGGCGACCTGGCAGCGATTCTGTGCCTCGGCCCCGTCCTGCTCCACTTTGGTCCCCGCTGGCTGCACCCCGCTAGCGAGGCCCCTTCCACACGACCCGCATCGACCTTCGCGGCGAAGGTGGCGGTCGGCGTGCTCTGCCTGGCGCTGCTGTTCGGCGGACGGGTCAATCCGCACCTGCCGGCGGACTTCCGCCTGGCCCTCCAGTTCGCACTCGTGCTTCCCATCCTGTGGATGGCTCTGCGCTTCGATCCCAGGGAGGCGGCCGCCGGCGTGGCCCTCCTGTCCTTGGCCTTCCTGGCCCAGCTCTGGACCAGTGGTGTTCGGCTACCAGATGAGGCCTTCCGGTTCTCCCAACTCCATCTCCTCGTGCTGGCCCTGGCGGCCCTCGTCACCTCTGCGGCCGGAGAGGAGACCCGCCTGGCCCGGCTGGCCCTGGCGGCCCGGGATCTGCAGGCGCAGCGCATGGAGGCGGTCGGCACCCTGGCGGGCGGCCTCGTCCATGAATTCAACAACCAGCTGACGGTGGTGCTCGGCAACCTGGACCGCCTGCGTGAGTACCTTCCCAGCCAGAGTGAAGCGCCCGGGTTGGCCCGGCGTCTGGAAGACGCGGCCCTGGCCATGGGGAACACGGTCCGGCAACTGAAGTCCCTCTCCCACCAGACTCCCCTCCACAGCTTCCCGCTGCCCTTGAGCGAGGCCCTCACTCCCTTCCTGTCGTCCATCCGGGAGCTCCCGGATCGGATTACCTTTCGGCTTTTCCTGGACCAGGATCCGATCCTGGGCCTGGATCCCGACCTGCTGAACCAGGCCCTCCAGTGCCTGCTGGCCAACTGCGTAGAGGCCCTTCCGGGGCAGGGCTTCATCGACCTGCGGGCCTGGCAGGAGGGTCCCTCGATCCACCTCGCCCTCGACGACACCGGCACCGGGATGTCCGCAGAAGTGCTGCAGCGGGCCTGTGATCCCTTTTTCACCACCAAACCGCTGGGCACCGGCCGCGGGCTCGGACTTTCGATCGCCTTCGCCCTGACCAAGCAATTGGGTGGCCGCTTGCTGCTGGATAGCCTGCCCGGGCGGGGGACCCGGGCCGAGCTGGTGCTGCCCTTGGGCCGGGTCCTCCCAGAACCAGCCACACCCGAGGCTGGCACCCCCCACACGCGGCGGATCCTGCTGGCGGATGATGAATCCGGACTCCGGGAGCTAACCCGGGAGTTCCTGGAGGGCGAGGGCTTCCAGGTCACTGGAGCCGCGGACGGGCAGGAGGCCCTGGAGGCCTTCGAGTCTGACCCACAGGGCTGGGACCTCCTGATCCTCGACCTGGTCATGCCCCGCCTGGATGGCATCGAGGTGCTGAAGAGGATCGAGCGGGTGCGCCCGGAACTGCCGGCCCTCCTGATAAGCGGCTACAGCACCGGCCTGCAGCCAGGGGTCCTGGGCGCGCCGCATCGTCGCTTCCTCGCCAAGCCCTTCCGCCTCCAAGAACTCCTCGAAGCTGTGCGGTCCTTGGGGTTGCGGGATCCCAGCACGGCTGGCACCCATGGTGGCTGATGGACTGTTTGTCTATGGAACGCTGCGAGAGGGTGGGTCGAACCACGCCTGGTTGCTGCGCACGCACCCCGAGGGCCTGACCCGGGGCTGGGTGACGGGGCGCCTGTTCCATCTGCCCACGGGTTACCCTGCCCTGGTGCCGGGTCCGGATCCCGGGGTGCCGCCCCCGGGGCCCGGGTGGGTCTGGGGCGACTTCGTGGGGTACGAAGACGAGGGTGACCTCGACTCCGCCCTGGCGGACCTGGACCCCCTCGAAGGCGTGGAAGAAGGTCTCTTCACCCGGGAGATCCTGCCCGTTTGGCTCGAAGGCGGGCAACGCTACCAGGCCTGGGTCTATCTGTTCCATGTGGAACGCCTGTCCCGACTTGAGCGGGAGGCCACTGAGCTTCCGAACGGCGATTGGGCGCCCTACCTCTAACGCAAAACAGCGCGGGCAAGCCCGCACTGTTTTGCGCATGGTGAACTGATCGTCGGCTACAACCCCAACTTGGGCTGTTCGCCTCCCTCGTCGGGACCCGGATGGGCCAGCTCGGCCTCGCTCAACTCTTCCTCTTCGTCCAGAGCCATGGCGCTGGCGTCGATCTTGGCCAGACCCACCACCCGGTCCTCGGCACTGGCCAGCTTGAGGAGACCAACGCCCTGGGCGTTGCGACCGGTCTTGCGGACTTCGTCGATGAGGAAGCGGATGACCATGCCCTCCTGGCTGATGAGAAGGCACCCTTCCCCGGGCTTGACGAGCTTGAAGCCCACCACGTGGCCATTGCGAACCCCGGCCCGGATGTTGATGACCCCCGTGCCACCCCGACCCTGGAGCCGGTAGTCCTGGAGCAGGCTGCGCTTGCCGTAGCCCTTTTCGCAGACCGTGAGCAGCATGCCGTGGTCCTCGGTGCTTTCGTCGGGCTCCACGCCTTCCGGCAGATCCGGCAAGGGATCGGCCACTTCCATATCGACGATGTGGTCCCCCTTGGCCAGCTTCATGCCGCGGACACCCGAGGTGGCCCGCCCAGTGGCACGGACATCCTCTTCAGGGAAGCGAATGGCCTTGCCCTGGGCCGTGGCCAGGAAGATCTGCTGCGTCCCGGTGGACCTCCGCACCGCCACCAGAGCGTTCCCATCGTCGATATTCAAGGCGATGAGGCCATTGGCCCGGATGTTCGAATAGGCTGCCAGGCTGGATTTCTTCACCGTGCCATCGCTGGTGACGAAGACCAGGGTCTCGCCCTCGGGGAAGTCCCGCAGGGCCATGAGGGTGACGACGTTCTCGCCATCCTTCAAGGAAATGAGGTTGCGGATGTGTTTGCCCCGGGTGGAGGCAGCGGCCTCTGGCAGGTCGTAGACCTTGAGGGCGTAGACGATCCCCTTGTCCGTGAAGGCCATGAGGGTGTCGTGGGCCTTGGTCATGAAGAGTTGTTCGACGAAATCCTCGTCCTTCGTCTTCATGCCCACCTTGCCCTTGCCCCCGCGTCGCTGGCGGCGGTAGGCGTTGAGGTCGGTACGCTTGATGTAGCCGGCCTTGGACATGGTGACGACCATCGGATCGTCCGGCACCACGTCCTCCATGCGAATCTCGCCGGAGTAGCCCACGATCTCGGTGCGGCGGTCGTTGCCGAACTGCTCGGCCACCTGCCGCAACTCCTCCTTGATGACCTTCAGGAGCAGGCTTTCGTCAGCCAGGATGGCCTTGAGCTTGGCGATGGTCTTTTCAAGCTCGGCCAGCTCGTCGAGAATCTTCTCCCGTTCCAGGCCCGTGAGGCGCTGGAGGCGCATGTCCAGGATGGCCTGGGCCTGCACGGCGGTGAGGCAGAGGCTGGGGTCCTTCTTGAGGGCCGCGGCGGTGGCGAAGGCCCCCGCCATGAGGCCAGCCTTGGCCTCCTCGGGGCTCTTGGCGGCCCGGATGAGCTTGATGACCGCATCCAGATGGTCCAGGGCGATCTTGAGCCCCATCAGGACATGGTGGCGCTCCTCGGCCTTCCGCAACTGGAAGAGGGTGCGGCGGGTCACCACCTCGCGGCGGAACCCGATGAACTCCTGGAGGATCTCGCGAAGGGTGCAGACCCGGGGCTGGCCATTGACGATGGCGAGCATGGTGATGGGGAAGCTGTTCTGGAGCTGGGTCTGCTGGTAGAGCTGGTTCAGCACGATATCGCTGGGCTCGTTCTTCTTCAGCTCGACCACGAGGCGGATGCCCTCGCGATCGCTTTCGTCCCGCAGGTCGCTGATGCCATCGATCTTCTTGTCTCGGACCAGCTCGGCGATCTTTTCGATGAGAGTGGACTTGTTCACCTGGTAGGGCAGCTCCGTGAAGACGATCTGCTCTCGGTCCCCGGCCCGTCGGATCTGCTCCACGTGGGACTTGGCCCGGACCACGCAGCGGCCGCGGCCCGTGCGGTAGGCGTCCAAGACTCCCTCGGTGCCCAGCATGATGCCGCCGCCCGGGAAATCCGGCGCCTTGATGTGGACCATGAGGCCGTCCAATCCCAGGGTGGGCTGATCGATGAGGTTCACCAGGGCATGGCAGCACTCCCGCAGGTTGTGGGGCGGGATGCTGGTGGCCATGCCCACGGCGATACCCTGGGAGCCGTTCACCAGGAGGTTGGGGAAGCGGCTGGGCAGGACGAGGGGCTCCTCCATGCTGCCGTCGTAGTTGGGGCCGAAGTCCACCGTGTCCTGGTCGATGTCACCCATCAGCTCGTTGGCCAGGCGCGACAGGCGGGCCTCGGTGTAGCGCATGGCTGCCGCGGAGTCGCCGTCAATGGAGCCGAAATTGCCCTGGCCATCCACCAGCACGTGGCGCATGGAAAAGGGCTGGGCCATGCGAACGAGGGTGTCGTAGATGGCCGAGTCGCCATGGGGATGGTACTTACCCATCACATCGCCCACGGTGCGGGCGGACTTCTTGTAGGCCCGGTTCCAGTCGTTGCCGGCTTCCTTCATGGCGAAGAGCACCCGGCGGTGCACGGGCTTGAGACCATCCCGGACATCAGGCAGAGCCCGGCCGACGATGACACTCATGGCGTAGTCCAGGTAGGACTTCCGCATCTCTTTTTCAATTTCCAGGGGTTCGATACGGTTGGGGTTCATGGGGTCCTGGGACGCGGAAATTGGTCTGCGGCCAATTTCCGCGTTAAAGCAAATGCAGGTGGATGGGAGGGCTGGATCATTAGGGTTCCACGTGGAACAGCTTTTGGGTTTTTCCTAACGCGGGATTCGGCCGCAGGCCAAATCCCGCGCATTCAGATGTCGATATTTTCCGCTAGCAACGCATTGGTCTCGATAAAGCGCCGCCGGGGTTCCACGGCGTCGCCCATGAGGATGGTGAAGATTTCGTCCGCCTCCACGGCGTCGTCCACCCGGACCTGCAGGAGGGTCCGGCGCTCGGGATCCATAGTGGTTTCCCAGAGCTGCTCGGGGTTCATCTCGCCCAGGCCCTTGTAGCGCTGAATGCCGAGTCCCCGCTTGCCCTCTTCCATGACCATGGCCAGCATGGCCTCGGGGTCGGAGAAGACCTGTTCCTTGCCCAGCTTGGTGGACCCCTCCTCGCCCTCTTCTTCTTTGTCCTTGTCTTTCGTGGTGTCCTTGGCGTCCTTGATGCGACGAAGCCGCAGCTCCCCACCCCGGAAGCCGGCCAGTTCGGCGTGGAGGGCGGCCAGGCGCCGAAACTCGCCCCAATGGGCCACGAGGGTGTCGATCCAGAGCGTGATGGGCCGGCTGAGGTGCATGCGCACCACCCGGAGCCGGTAGCTGGCGGGGATGGTGATGGCGGGGTCCTCGCCTTCGGCGGCCCGCTCGGAGGATTCGATGGTTTCAAGCTCACAGGTGCCCAGCTTCTGCCTGGTGATAGCGGCGGCCAGTTGTTCCAGGGACTCCCGGCTGTCGAAGCGGTCCGCATCCAGCAGGCCCTCGGCCAGCAGGGCATCCACGATGGGCCGGGCGTAGCCGCGGCGGTTCAGCTTGCCGTAGAGCTGCTGCACCTCGCCCCACTTCTTCATCTCGCGAACCAGGGTGGCGCCCTTGTGCTCGGCCCCGTCGGGAAGGGTGAGGGACCAGCCGTCCAGCGCCTTCTGGAAGAGGAACTCCTCCAGGGCCCGTTCGTCCTTGAGGTACTTTTCCGTCTTGCCCTTCTTGACCTTGTAGAGGGGGGGTTGGGCGATGTAGAGATGTCCCCGTTCCACCAGCTCGGGCATCTGCCGGTAGAAGAAGGTGAGCAGCAGGGTCCGGATGTGGGAGCCGTCCACATCGGCGTCGGTCATCAGCACGACCTTGTGGTAGCGGAGGTTCTCGACCTTGAACTCCTCCTTGCCGATGCCCGTGCCCAGGGCCTGGATGAGCACCCGGAGCTCGTTGTGGCTGAGGATCTTGTCGAAACGGGCCTTCTCCACGTTCAAGACCTTGCCCTTGAGGGGCAGAATGGCCTGGGTGGCGCGATGGCGACCCTGCTTGGCGCTGCCGCCGGCGGAATCACCCTCCACCAGGAAGATCTCACTGAGGGCCGGGTCCTTCTCTTGGCAGTCCGCCAGCTTGCCGGGCAGGCCGCCGCCATCGAGGGCCCCCTTGCGGCGGGTCAGGTCGCGGGCCTTGCGGGCCGCCTCGCGGGCCCGGGCGGCCTCGATGGCCTTTTCCAGGATAGCCTTGGCCTCGCGGGGGTTCTCCTCGAAGAAGGCGGAGAGCTTCTCGTAGACGATGGTCTGGACGATGCCCTTCACTTCGCTGGAGACCAGTCGGTCCTTGGTTTGACTTGAAAACTTGGGATCAGGGACCTTGGCACTCAGGACCGCCGTCAGGCCCTCGCGGACATCCTCGCCCGAGAGGGTCACTTTGGCGCTCTTCAGCAGGTTGTTCTTCTCGGCATAGGAGTTCACCACGCGGGTCATGGCGGCCCGGAAACCTTCTAGGTGGGCGCCACCATCGCGATTGCGGATGTTGTTGGTGAAGCAGTAGAGGGTCTCCTGGTAGGAATCGTTCCACTGGAGGGCTACTTCTACCGTCGTGTCTTGCTTCTCGTCCTTGATGAAAATGGGGGGCTTGTGGAGGACCACCTTGTTGCGGTTCAAGTGCTCCACGAAGGCGCTGATGCCGCCGGCATTCACGAAGTCGTGGGTGTCCCCGGTGCGCTCGTCCGTGATGCGGATATGGACGCCCTGGTTGAGGTAGCTCAGCTCGCGCAGGCGCTGGCTCAGGATCTCAAAGCTGAAATCCAAGACGTTGTTGAATACTTCGGGATCGGGCAGGAAACGCACCCGGGTACCCCGCCGGGCCGTGGGGCCCACGGGCTTCAGGGGGGCGTCGGCCTTGCCCCGAGAGAAGGTCATGGCGTATTCCCGACCTTCCTTCCAAACCGTGAGCCAGAGCTTGCTGGAGAGGGCGTTGACGCAGGACACGCCCACGCCATGGAGCCCACCCGACACCTTGTAGGCGTTCTTGCCGTCGGTGCTGGTGTTGTCGAATTTTCCGCCCGCATGGAGCACGGTCATGATCACTTCGGCGGCGCTGCGGCCCTCTTCCTTGTGGATATCCACCGGGATGCCGCGGCCATCGTCTTCGACGCTGCAGCTGCCGTCGCCATGCAGGATCACGTCCACGCGCTTGCAGAAGCCCGCCAGGGCCTCATCCACGGCGTTGTCGACCACCTCGTAGACCATGTGGTGGAGGCCGCTGCCGTCGTCGGTATCGCCGATGTACATGCCGGGCCGCTTGCGGACGGCCTCGAGGTCTCTCAGGACCGTGATGTTGTCGGCTGTGTAGCTATCGGTTTCCAGGGGGGTATGGACATGCTTGGTAAGGACTTCTTCGGACATCAAGACTCACTTGGTTGGGTACGGTGAAATGCGGTATGGCAGCGCGGGTCAGGCGGTGGCGCTGTTGGCGAAACGGACTGGCATGAGCACATAGCGGAAGCTGAAATCCTCGAGGCTGGGGGACATGAAGACGCCCTGCCCGACCTCGTCCTTGAACTGGTAGACCACCTCCTCACCCGGTAGGCGCTCCAGCAGCTCCGTGAGGTAGTCAATGTTGAAGGCCAGCTCGAAGGGGTGTTCCTCCCCCGTGAAGGGCAGCGTGGCCTGGTTCACGCCTTCGTCGGGGTGCTGGAAGACGGTGCGCAGGTTGGGGAATTCGTAGAACAGGCGCACGTTCTTGTTGTAGTCGTCCTTCTTGAGCCCCACAAAGCGAAGGGTGCGCAGGAAGACTTCGCGGTCCATGATCACCCGCTTGGGCAGCTCGGCGGGCAGCACTTTCTCGTAGGCTGGATAGTTGCCGGTGACGAGGCGAGTGCTGAACTTCAGGCCCGGCTGGTCCAGGAAAAGGGTGGTGCCATCCCAGCAGAGCTCTACCTCGCCTTCATCTCCCAGGAGGGTTGGAATGAGGTCCAGGGCTCGTTTCGGCACGATGAGGCGGACCTCATCCTTGAGCTTGGTATCGCAGGGCACCTCGGCCACAGCCAGGCGGAAGCCATCCGTGGAGACCACACGAACATGGTGCTTGGATAGGTGGAGCAGCACGGCCGAGAGGGTGGGCTTGGTGGCGTCCTTGCTGACGGCGATGGAGCCCAGCTGGATGGCCCGCTTGAGGCGAAGCACGGGGATCTTGACCACCGGCAGTTCCTTGCCCGGGATTGGCAGCTCCGGGAAGCCTTCGCCAGGCTGAATGTTGTGCTCCGAGTTCATGCCCTTGGCCCGCAGCCAGAGGCGGCCCCCCGCATCGGGGCACTCCAGGCTCAGGATTCCCTCGGGGAAGACCCGCACAGTCTCGATGAACTTCTTGCCTGGCACCGCCATGGTCCACTGGCCTTGGCCCTCCCCAGGCACGGTGGCTTCAAAGGCCAGTTCCATGTCCGTGGCCTTCAGCACGACTTCCTTGGGTCGGACGTCCACGAGGATGTGCTGGAGGATCGGAAGGGTCACCCGGCGGTCGAGGGCATGCTTCAAGAGACCCAGCGTCCGATCCAGACGATCCTTGGAAACCTGTAACTGAAGATTCATGAATCACCCTTGATGATGCTGAGGACCTGGGCAACCTGTGGAAAGACGTGTCAAAGCCCTATTCTACCGGAGTTTCGCTGCATGGGACAGGCTGTGGAAAAGGCCTGGAACCCTGTGGGACGGAGGGCCTGGACACAGCTGGATTCCCTGTTTGGGGTCCGGTGTGGATCGAAACACCCCTCGACCTGTGGATAAACAATCAACAACAATCAAATCAATGAATACTATTTAACAAAGCCTGAACCATCCTGTGGAAATCGGGATCGCGCTTCATGCGGTCCCGAACGGAGTCGATGGCGTTCATCACCGTGGAGTGGTGCATGTTGAAGGAGCGTCCAATATCGGTGAAGGGCGAGGAGGAAATCTCCCGGGCCAGATACATCGCGACCTGGCGTGGCACCAGGATGGCTTGCTGCCGGGAGCGCTTCTTCATGAGATCCACGAAGGACACGTTGAAGGTTTCCGCCGTCATGCGATAGATCCGGTCTGGATGCACCGGCGCCATGGGCTCTTCCCCGCTTTGGCCCTGGAACGCCGCGTGGGCCACCTCCAAGGAGGGCGGCACCCCGATGAGGCTGGCCTGGAAGATCACTCGCGTGAGGAAGCCCTCGAGGTCCCGCACGCTGCCCTTGGCCTTGTGGGCGATGAAGGTGAGCACGTCTTCGGGGATGAGTGGCACATGGCGGAAATCCACATCCTCCAGCTTCTTCTTCAGGATGGCGATTCGCGTTTCGAAATCTGGGGGCTGGATATCCGCCGTAAGGCCCCACTTGAACCGGGTGATGAGCCGCTCGTGGCAGCCCTCCAGCCGCTGGGGCGGCTTGTCTGAGGTAATGACGATCTGCTTCCCATGCTGGAGCAGATGCTCGAGGATGTGGAAGATCTCCTCTTGAGTGCGCTCCATCTTTCCCAGCGTCTGGACGTCATCCAGCAGGAGCACATCGTTCTGCTGGTATTTCTTGCGCATGGGTTCGGTGTTCTTGGCACGAATGGCGACCGTGAGCTCGTTGAAGAAATTATCCACTTTCAGGTAGACCACCCGCAGCCTGGGATCCCGCTCTAGCAGGCCCTTGCCGATGCCCACCATGAGGTGGGTCTTGCCGAGCCCGGCACCGCCATAGATGAACAGCGGATTCATACTGAGTGGCGTGGCGGCCTTGCCGAAGCTGTCTACCACGGCCTTGGCGGCGGCGAAGGCCAGCTGGCTGCCGGGCCCGACCACGAAGCGATCCAGGGTGTAGCGGTTGAACAGGTGGGGGAAGGACACCGTCTGTTCCGCGCCCGCCTGGGGAGCGTGAAAGGGCTTTTTTGCCACGGGTTTGGAGGGGGCCGGAGGGGCGCCAGTGATGTGGAATTCCAGGCGCAGGTCCCCCAGACCACCCTGGGCCAGGGCGTCATTGAACTCCTCGGGCAGCTGCTGCTCGATCCAGAGCTTGGCGGCGGCACTGGGCACCTGGATCCAGAGCGCGCCATCCTGGACCTTCAGGGGCTCGCAAGGGGCGATCCACTCCTTGAAGCTGGCCTCTGGAAGCTGTTTGGACAGGCCAAGGCGGATGGTGTCCCAAAGGGCTGTGGGATCGGGGGATCGCATGGTTTCACCAGCAGGGGTGGGACAGGGCGCGGGCACACACCGCCGACGGAAGGTGCAGCACACAATCCGTCCACGCCAGGCTCGCCGGGGGGGATCCCAATCTAGCATCCCAGGGCAGTCCTGGGAGAGCGGAAATGCCCTTGAGCCCGCGGCCACTCACTGATAACCTCAAAGGTTCGTTCTCCTCCCCGGGAGGGGACCCCCGAGGTGGAACCATGAAGCGCACCTTTCAGCCCAACAACCGTCGCCGTGCCAAGACCCACGGCTTCCTGAGCCGCATGAAGACGAAGAATGGCCGACTGGTGCTCAAACGCCGCCGCGCCAAGGGCCGTCACGTCCTGGCGCTCTAGCCTGCCCCGGTGATCTACAAAGGCCGCTTCCGAACGGTGCGGCACAAAGACCACGCGGTTCCCGCACCGTTGCCCCGGCCCCTGCTGGGGCAAGCGGCGTGCCTGGATATCCGGGCCTGGCGTCAGTCCGCTTCGGGGGGGCCCATGCTGCTGGTCACCTCGCCCCGGAAGACCGGTGGCGCCGTGCAGCGGAACCGGTTCCGGCGGCGGGTGCGGATGGCCTTCCTCGCGGACCTGCAGCCACTGTTGAACGGACCCTGGGTGGTGTGGGTGCGCCCTGGGCGCATGGCCCCGCCCGTGGACACCATCAGTTTCCAGGAAATTGAAAGCCAGCTCCGACTAGCCCTGCATCGTCTTCCAGCCTTGGATACCCCATGAACAACCGCAATATCCTCTACTTCATCGCCGGCAGCCTCATCCTGCTGGGCGGCCAGTTCTGGCTGTCCTCCCGGTACGCCAAGCCCGCCCCGAAGGTCGAGGCCCAGCCAAGCGCTCCCGTGGCCTCGCGGCCCGCGGAGGCCGTGGCCCCAGTGATCAAGCCCTCGACCCCCGAGGCCAAGACCGCTGACGAGATGAAGGGCGCTGATCCCGCCTTGCGGCATACCCTCACCTCGGAAGAGCTCACCCTCACCTGGCAGGTGGCCACCGGGGCCCTCAAGCAGGCGCTGTGGCGGGCGGATGGAACCACTTTCTTCCCGGCCACCTTCGCCGGGCTCGGCGCGCTCAAGGGGGCGGGCTTCGAGACTGTACGCGAAGAACGCAGGGATGCCGGAACCGCGGTGATTTTTGAGAACGCCGCGGGCGACCGGCTCAGTTACCTGGTGCCCACCAAGGGCCACAGCCTGAAGGTGGAGGGCTCCTCTCCCCGCAACGCGGTCCTGCACCTCATTTCCAACCCCAGCACCGAAGAGCCCGTCAAGGGTCTGGGTCGGGTGTTCACCCTGACCGACAAGGCGGTCGAAGCGGTGACTTGGTCCGAAATGCTGCAGGACCCCTTCTTCAGCTTCCTGGGTGCTAAGCGCAAGGTGCTGCCCCCCGCCGCCGAGCGTCTGGGACTGGATGCGGGCGTGGACAAGGACGCGAAGGCCCAAAGCAATCACTATTTCGCCGCCCTCTGGAAGCTGCCCCGCCCGGCGGGCCGGGATGCCGCGGGCTACGAACTGCTGCCCCAGAACGGTCGCGTGGAAGCCGCTCTGTACCTGGGCCCCAAGCGGGCCGAACCCCTTCTCGCCTTCGAAAAGCCCTTCACCCAGGTCATTGACTACGGCTTCTTCGGCGCCGTATCCCACCTGCTCTTCTGGATGCTGAAGAAGATCCATGGCGTGGTGGGGAACTGGGGCTGGGCCATCGTGATCTTCACGGTGATCATCCGCGTGGCCACCTGGACCCTGAACACCAAACAGACCATCTCCATGCTCCGCATGAAGGACTTCGAGCCACACCAGAAGGCCCTCCAGGCCAAGTACGAAAAGTTCGGCGGGGACATGACCAAGAAGGCCGAGATGCAGAAGGAGTTGATGGCCCTTTACAAGAAAAACGGCCACAACCCCATGGGTGGCTGTCTCCCCATGTTGCTGCAAATGCCGATCTTCCTGGCCCTGTGGTCGATGTTGAATAATGTCTTCGAGCTCCGCCACGCGCCCTTTTTTGGCTGGATCACCGACCTGTCGGCCCGGGATCCCTACTTCATCTACCCGGTGCTCATGGGCGCCTCCATGTTCGCCCAGCAGTACATCACTCCCGCCGTGGGTGACCCCGCCCAGCGCAAGATGATGCTGGTGCTGATGCCCGCCATGATGACCTTCATGTTCGCGCAGAGCCCCGCTGGGCTTACCATCTACTATTTCCTCTTCAACATGATCGGCCTGGCCCAGACTTGGTGGATCATGCGTTCCTACGAGCCCCAGCCCATCACGTTGTAGGAGTCCCGTCATGCGGAAAGCCGGTGTCAGCCTGGAGTCCGTCCCCGAGCTCATCACCCGCTGGGGAGGGCACCTGGGCCTGGCGCTGGAGGCCCGCTCCGCGCCCTCCGGCGACGAAGAGGCTTTTCCAAATCGCCTGGCCATCGCGGGTCCAGACGCACCCCTGCTGGCCGCGAACCGAGGTGCCGCCCTGGACGCCCTGCAGTTCCTGGTTCACGAGGCCCAGGGAGAACGTGAGGACCAGAAGCTGGCCTACCTGGACGTGAAGGGCGCCCGGCTCTTCCGCATGCAGGAAGTCATGGCCATGGGCCAGTTCGCCGCCCAGAAGGCCCGGGAGTTGGGCAGCCACACCCTCGGCGCCCTTAGTGCCCGCGAGCGCCGCTGGGTGCACCTGGTGGTCAGCCGCGAAGCCGGGCTCGGCACCGAAAGCGAAGGCACGGGTACCTTCAAGCCGGTCAAGGTTTTCCGGAAGTAGGTGGTTCCAGTTAGGGCCGGGCCAGGCTCCGGGCTGCGCCCGGAGGTAGAAATGCAAGGGTGAACCCTTTGTCCACGTTGCCCCAGCCCCCCATCTGCGCTCCAGCGACGCCTTTGCTTCCGTCGGCCGTGGCCTTGGTGCGCATCTCGGGCCCGGGCTTGGCAGAGGTCTTGGCGCCCCTGGTGCCCCTCCCGCCGCCACGGATGGCGTCCCTCCGGACTTTATGTTGGGATGGCTTCCACGAAAGGGCCCTGGTGCTCTATTTCCCGGGACCAGCCAGCTACACCGGTGAGGACGTGGTGGAGTTCCAGGTCCATGGCAACCCGCTCCTGGTTCGGCGTCTCCTGGGCCACCTGGGCACTCTGGGCGTGCGGCTGGCCGAGCCGGGCGAGTTCACCCGCCGGGCCCTTCTGAACGGAAAGCAGGGGCTGCTGGAAGCCGAGGCCCTGCGGGACCTGGTGGCTGCGGAGACCGATACTCAGATCCGCCTGGCCCAGTCCCGGGCCGGCGTCGAGCCAGACTGGATCACCGAGGCCCGGCGGGTCTTGGCCCCCTGGATGGCTCGGGCCGAGGCCGCCGTGGACTACGGGGAAGACGAGGGGATTTTATTGGAATTGAAGGACTTGAGCGAGGCCATTGGACCCTTGAGTAGAAGGTTCCACGTGGAACAGACCCGGGCCCGAGCGGCCCGGCGCCTTCAGGATGGCATCCGCCTGGCCCTGGTGGGGCGGCCCAACGCCGGCAAAAGCACCCTCTTCAACGCTCTGGCGGGGGAGGATCGGGCCATTGTTACCGAAGTCCCGGGCACGACCCGGGATGTGCTGGAGGTCCGCTGCGAGTGGCGGGGCCTGCCCCTGCGCCTCTTTGACACCGCAGGGCTCCGGAACACCGAGGACCCCGTGGAGCGCCTAGGCGTGGCGCGGGTCGGCCCCGTTCTGGAGGCGGCGGACCTGGTGCTGCACCTGGTACCCGCAGGCGAGGAGACCTCGGAGCTCTCGGCCGCGACCCTCGCGCCCTTCCAGGGGAAGGTGCTCGAGGTGAATACCTTCGCGGATCTGAATTCGTCCCCCGGGCTGCCCGTGGCGGCCAACCTCGGCGATCTGGACGCCCTCGAGGGGGCTCTAATCGAACGGTTACTGGGGGGGCTGGCACCCGAGGCCTGCCTGGGGGCCCTGGCCACGGATCGCCAGATCGAACTGCTGGCGGAACTGGTCCTGCAACTGGACCTGCTCCTGGGCCTGGAACCTGGCGGCCCCCCCGAATTACCCGCCTCCATCCTCCAGGGCGCCTGGGGACTGCTGGCCCGGCTCACGGGCGAGGACCGAGCCGACACCGCTCTGGCCGCCCTCTTCAGCGGCTTCTGTCTTGGGAAGTAGGCCCGGCCAAGTAGACTGGGCGTGGGAGTCGCCATGAAGTCGGGCTACGAAGCGGTGATCGGTTTGGAGGTGCACGTCCAGCTGAGGACGCGTTCCAAGATGTTCTGTGCCTGCAGAAATAGCACCGGGGCACCGCCCAATAGCCACACCTGCCCGGTCTGCCTGGGCCTGCCTGGCGCCCTGCCCACCCTCAACGCCGAAGCCGTGCGGATGGCCCTCTCCCTGGGCCTGGCCCTGGGGGCGACGATCCAGCCCCAGAGCGCCTTCTACCGGAAGCAGTACTTCTACCCGGACCTGCCCAAGGGCTACCAGATCACCCAGGGACCCGTGGCCATCGTGGAGGGTGGCCACATGGATATCCCGGGAGAGGCCCGGGTCCGGGGCCTGGAGGGCCCGGTGCGGATCCGGGTGGAACGGGCCCACCTGGAGGAGGATGCGGGCAAGAGTCATCACGATCTGGACGGGACGGCCAGCCACGTGGATCTGAACCGGGCCGGCGTACCCCTCCTGGAGATCGTGGGGGCTCCTGATCTCCGCAGCGCCCAGGAGGCCTCCGATTACCTCAAGGCCCTGCACCGGCTGGTGGTGGGCCTGGGCATCTGCGACGGGAATATGGAGGAAGGCAGCTTCCGCTGCGATGCCAATGTGAGCGTCCGCACCCTGGGTGTAGAAGCCTTCGGCACCCGAGTGGAGGTGAAGAACCTGAATTCCTTCCGGTTCGTGCGTCAGGCCCTGGACCACGAGCTCGAGCGGCAGGTGGCCCTGCTCGAAGGGGGGGCGGCCGTGCCCATGGAAACCCGTGGTTGGGACGCCGCCCTCGGGGAGACCCGGGGCCAGCGCACCAAGGAAGCGGCCATGGACTACCGCTACTTTCCCGAACCAGACCTGCCTCTCCTTGTTGTCGACCCCACCGAAATTGAGGCCGCCCGAGCGGCCCTGCCGGAGCTTCCGGACCAGCGGATCCGCCGCTGGCGCGAGGCCTTCCAGCTGGGCCAGGAGGAGGCCCAGACCCTGGCCCAGAGTCCCGCCTTCGCGGCCTACTTCGAGCGTGTGGCCAGTCTGAGTGGCTCGGGCCGCGGGGCGGCGGCCTGGATGCTGGGAGAGGTGTGCCGCACCCTCAACGACCGAGGCATCGGCATCGAAGCCCTGCCCCTGGCGCCCGAGGACCTGGCGGGGCTCGTGCGGCTGGTGGAAGCCCGGACCCTCAGCTTCGGTACCGCCAAGGACCAGCTCTTCCCGGCCATGCTCGCCGGAGAGGGTGGCGCCGAGGAGCTTATGAAGACCCGGGGCCTGGCCCAGGTCAGCGACCGCGCGGCCATCGAAGGCCTGGTCGCCCAGATCCTGGAAGCGAATCCCGGACCCGTGGCCCAGATCCAGAGTGGCAAGGAAAGCCTCAAGGGCTTCCTGGTGGGCCAGATCCTTAAGGCTGGCCAGGGTCGGCTCGATGCGAAGCTCGTGAACGAGGTCCTGGCGGAAGCGCTGGCCAAGGGCTAGGCGAGGCCCCATCCTGGGCCCATGAGCCCGAAGCAGGAGCAGAGGGCCACTTTGGCGAAGCCGAAGCCCGCAGGGTGCGGCACAAGAGGTGACGCATGACGAACGAGATCCCCCCCGCCCTCGAGGCCTACCATCCCGGCGTGGTCCACGTGTGCCAGCGCTGTGGCAGTTCCGTGGTGGATGCGGTGTTGACCCCCGGGGAACCCTTCCGCTGTGTGGATTGCCGGGGCCTGGTACCTGCCCCCGAGGACGAACTGACCAGGGTAGCCCTTGAGGATGGGGGAACCTACGACCTTCCCGATGAACGCCCCACGGTCTGGCGGCTTATCGTGATGATTCTCTTCGCCGTAGTTGCCCTGGCCATCGTCTTCTGGAGGCGCTGACCCTATCCTGGGGGTTGGAGCAAGAGAGCTCCTAGCGAAGCCCGACGATGCCGCGATGAAGCCAGGCGGGATGCACCGCAAGGAAGGGCCCGCAGGGCAACGTGGTTCGTTGTTCAAGGGACCTGACGCCGCGGGGCGCCTGCCTGGCTTCATCCCTCCGGGCGAGGGGCGGCGGGCATTACGATGCCACGTCACGCTCGTCGCGCGTAGTACCTGCTACGCTTTGACTCGCGGTCCTCGCCGCGCTCGCCCGGCACCCCTCGCGCGGCGCCGTGGGGCTTCGTTAGGAGCTCTTTTATGCCCAAACCCTGGGGACCCACCACCATCGCCATTCATGCCGGCAGGCGGCACAACCCCACCCGGGCCGTCGTCACG
>JANYLR010000044.1 GCA_025363715.1 Holophagaceae bacterium
CTCCACGGGCTGGATGGCGTCATGGTTGGGGTTCGCGGCCTTGAGCTGCTTTTCGTACTGGAAGATGTCCAGCCCGTGCTTGAGCACCAGGGCGATGTGGCTCTTGTTGTGGGTGGTGGCGGCGCGCTTGGCGGCCTCGAAATCGCCACGACGGAGGGTGTCCATGAAGAGCTTGAGGAACTTGTCCGAGGCCTGGTTGCTCTGGGCGTAGGTGACGAACCGCTCGACGGTCACGTAGATCTGGTAGCCCAGGAGGATGAACAGGATGATGATGATGCCCTTGTTCGCGGGAGAAGCGGCCCGGAAGAGCTCCATGGGCGAGAAGCTGTCGTGGCCGCCTTCAGCGAGGGCGAGCATCAGGGGGGAGGCAAGCAGGTTCATGGGGTTTCCTTATGGAGATGAAAGAGGATGGCCGGGGGAATGGGTGAGGGTTACTTCAGGCGGAAGGGCATGGTGAGCTTGAACCGGGCGTACTGGGGCTGCCCGTTCAGCAGGGCGGGCTCGAAGCGCCAGGTTTTGGCCCAGTTGGCCGCGTAGTCCCGCAGCTGGGGAGGTCCTTCCTTGGCGATGGCATCCGTGGGCACGCCGTCGGGTCCGATGATGATCTCCACCACCACGGTTCCCTGGATCTTGGCGAGCTTGGCCAGGGCAGGGTAGGGGGGTGGCGGGGGCTGGTACTTGATCTTCACCTGGCTGAAGTCGAAGTCCACCACCTTGCCGGTGCCTCCGCCAATCACACCGCCGACCACGCCGCCGATGACGCCGCCGGGGACGCCGCCGGGAACGCCGCCGGGAACGCCGCCGAGGGAATGATCCTGCTTGGGCAGCTCCTTGGGGGCCTGCTCAGGCACTACTTCCTGCCGGGGATCGATGGGGGTCGCATCCGCCTTGGAGGTGGTCATGGCCATGGGCGGCGGCGGCGGCGGCGGCGGAGGTGGAGGCGGCGGTGGCGGTGGCGGCGCATCGTCCGCCTTCTCGGTGAGGTCGATGCCCACCGTCTTGATCACCTTCTTGCCGGCCTCGGTCTGCTTCGCCAGCTGGAAGCCGGCGAAGGCGAACAGACCGTACATGAGAACCGTGGTGGGGACCGTCACGAGGGGGTTGCCCCGCTTGATGGCATCGTTCCCCGCCGAAAGCGAGGATCGATAGACGGCATCCTCCAGCGTCTCTGCAGGAGCGCTTGCTTTGATGGGAACGGTTTTTTGGGGATCTTTGCTCATGCGGCTCCCTTGAAAAATCCAAGAGGAAAAAACAGTGAGCCGAGCCGGCGAGTGCACCAGATCGGCATCAGCAATAGTGTAAAGAGCTGGGTCAAGCCCAGCGGCTAAGATGGCAAAGGGCTGGGAGTTGGTCAAGCTGGAAGGTCAAACCAGTCACCCCTGGAACCCGCCTACCGCAGTTCTTCTATTGTTACTCCAACATCCTTTGAGCTGGGGAAAGGGTGAATCCGTTGACTGTTGTTGAGAAAGCCGGGCCGATTGAATGCCGCCACCACCCGTTTCTGATTTTACATTCTGCAAAGCATTCGCCGATCCTGGGGGCCCAGCCCGTGCCGGTCAGTTCCGTACGGGCCATGGCGAAGTCCTGACCCCGGCCTTCATGCCCGTGGGGACCCAGGGCACGGTGAAGGGCATATCGCCCCTTCAACTCCGGGAGATCGCCCCCCAGGTCATCCTTGGCAACACCTATCATCTGGGCCTGCGCCCCGGGGATGGCCTGGTCGCCCGGCTGGGGGGGCTGCACCGTTTCATGGGCTGGGAGGGACCCATCCTGACCGATTCAGGGGGCTTCCAGGTCTTCTCCATGACCGACCTCCGGAAGATGACCGAAGACGGCGTCACCTTCCAGAGCCACATCGACGGCAGCCCCCAGTTCCTGTCGCCGGAGCGCAGCATGGAGATCCAGCGAAACCTGGGCTCCGACATTTGCATGGCCCTGGACGAATGTCCCCCGGGACGCCTGGAGCGGCCGAAGCTGGAGCTGAGCATGGCCCGCACCACCCGGTGGCTGGCCCGCAGCCGGGCCGTGCCCCTGCAGCCCCACCAGGGTCTGTTCGCCATCAACCAGGGCGGCACCCACCTGGATCTGAGGCGCCAGCACCTGGCCGAGGCCCTGGAGCTGGACGCTAAGGCCCCCTTTCAGGGCTTTGCCGTGGGGGGGCTCAGCGTCGGCGAGCCCAAAGAGGATATGAATGCCGTCCTGGCCGAATTCGTGAAGGAACTGCCCGGGGACAGACCCCGCTACCTCATGGGGGTGGGAACTCCCGAGGACCTCATCTTCGGCATCGAGCACGGCGTGGACCTCTTCGATTGCGTCCTGCCCAGCCGGGAGGCCCGTCACGGCCGTATCCTCACCAGTCGGGGCCGGCTGAACCTGAAGAACGCCCGCCACCGGGAGGCGGACCTGCCCCTGGACCCCCAATGCCACTGCTACACCTGCCGGACCTTCTCCCGGGCCTACCTGCACCACCTGCTCCGCTGCGGGGAGCTGCTGGCCTTCACGCTGAACACGATCCACAACCTGAGCTACACTGTGGGACTCACCCGCACCGCGCGGCAGGCTCTGCTGGAAAACCGGTTTCCAGCCTTCGCTCAGTCCGCGCGCGCTGGATGGTTGACCGAGGAGCCCTGAATGACCTTCGCCCTGTTGCAACAACCCGCTGCCGGTGGCCAGCCTGCCTGGATGAACTTCGTGTTCATCGGGGGCATGGGCCTGATGTTCTACTTCCTGCTCATCCGCCCCCAGAGCAAGGCCCGCAAAGAAGCGGAAGCCCGCCTGGCCAAGCTGAAGGCCGGCGACGAAGTGGTGCTCAGCTCCGGCCTCTACGCCACCATCGACCGCGTCGAGGACAAGCACATCTGGCTCAAGCTGGGCGGTTCCCTGGTGAAGGCCCGGCGCACTGCGGTCGCCACCCTGGCCAGCGAGCCTGAAACTCCGCAAAAGTGATCTTCCCGACCTCCCGGGCCGGAACCAATGCTAGCTGATTGGTCCGTCCCGCCTCATGTAAGGAGCGCCCCGTGACCAAACGGAGCCTCTGGCGCCTCGCTATCGTCCTGGCCGTGCTGTTCGGCTGCGGATACTTCTTCCTGCCTCTCTCCAAGGTCAAGCTGGGCTTGGATCTCCGTGGCGGCGTCCACTTCGAGTTGGAGGTGCAGGGCCAGGAGGCCCTGGCCGCCGATCTGCGCGACAGCAAGGACCGGATGATCTCCCGCCTCAAGGAGAAGGGCCTGCCCGGCGCCGCGGTGCGCGTGGACGGCGAGACCTTGCGCGTGGAAGGTACGGGCGCTGACCAGAAGGCCACGGTGGAGAAGGTCGCCAAGGACTTCTTCCCCGGCTACGTCGTGGCCGCCGAGGGCGACAGCTTCCGGCTCAGCCAGAAGGCCGACTACCAGAAGCAGCTGAAGGATGACGCCAACAAGCGCGCCCTTGAGGTCATCGAGAAGCGCATCCGCGACATCGATCCCGCCAACGTGCTGGAACCCGAGATCACCGCCAGCGGCGCCGAAGGCAATCGCATCGTGGTCGAGATCCCGGGTATCGAGGAAGGCGACCGCGAGCGCATCAAGAAGCTCCTGGCCACCCCCGGCCACCTGGAGCAGCGCCTGCTCGCGAAGGCCCCCCAGATCTACTTCAATTCGAAGGAGGAGGCGCTGGCCTTCTTCAAGGGCGCCATTCCCCAGGAATTCGAGGTGCTGCCCGAGATCGAGAGCGAGCGCCAGGCCCGCCGGGCCGGCCAGCCTGTGGCCAAGGCCAAGCCGGGCGAGGAGAAGATCAGCCGTTGGGTCCTGCTGGAAAGCCGGATCGCCGTGGATGGCGCAGATATCATCGATTCCCATCGCGCCTCCAACTCCCAGACCGAGGCCAACGAGGTCAACTTCACCCTCAACAAGAAGGGGGATGATGACTTCGCCCGGTTGACGGGCACGGCCTCCGAAGAGAACCGCCTCATCGCCATCGTGCTGGATCGCAAGATCGTGACCGAGCTCAGCGCCAAGGAGAAGATCATTGGCGGCGCCGTGCGCATCAGCGGCAGCTTCTCCGCTCAGGAAGCCGACGATCTCGCCAGCCAGCTCCGCAGCGGCGCCCTGCGCGCGCCCATGAAGTTCCTGGAAGAGCGCGTGGTGGGCCCCGGCCTGGGCCGCGACTCCATCCACGCGGGCGTGCGATCTGCCCTGTTCGGGTTCGTCACCATCATCGGCTTCATGGTGTTCTTCTACCGCTGGTCCGGCATGAACGCCATCATCGCCCTCACGGTGAACGTGATCGTGATGATGGGCCTGCTGGGCTCTTTCCGGGCCACCCTGACCCTGCCGGGCATCGCCGGCTTCGTGCTGACCCTGGGCATCGCCGTGGACGCCAACATCCTCATCTTCGAGCGCATCAAGGAGGAGCTGGGCCTGGGCAAGAGCGTGCCGGGCGCCATCGACGCGGGCTTCGACCGGGTGTTCTGGACCATCGTGGACAGCCACGTGACCCAGCTCTTCGCGGCGCTGCTGCTGTTCATCTTCGGCACGGGTCCCGTCAAGGGCTTCGCCGTGACCCTCACCGTGGGCGTCGTGGCCTCGCTGTTCACCAGCATCTACATCAGCCGCTTCATCTACGACTGGATCCTGGAGCAGCACCCCGGCACCAAGACCCTGTCCGTGGGCATCCACACCTTCTTCAAGGGCGCCTCTTACGACTTCATGAAGTACAAGGGCATCGCCTTGGCCATCAGCTGGGGCATCATCGTGCTGTGCTTCCTGTTCGTGCAGCCCTGGAATCTCACCCACAACAAGCGCATCCACCTGGGCATGCAGTTCGTGGGCGGCAACGACATGACCGTGCGCTTCCGGGGCGCCATGGAACCTGAGACCATCCGGGCCGCGCTGGCGAAAAACGGCTTTGCCGACTCCACCGTGGTGGCCTACGAAAACGCTGACAAGTCCGTCCGGGACTTCTCCGTCAAGGTGAAGGCCAGGAAGGACGGCGATCAGAAGGACAGCACCATCCAGGCCAACGCCCTGCGCGGCCTCTTCAAGCAGATGGATCCTGAGGCGAGCGGCAGCACGCTGCCCGTGCTCAACCTGGAAGGCTCCAAGACCCTGGCGGATACCCTCGCCAAGGCCAACCCACTCAAGGTCGCCAACGACGAGACAGCCCTCGCGGCGACGTACGGGCCCCTGGCCGAAAAGGTCATCTCAGGGCGGGATCGCCTGAGTTCAGGTCTCTATCAGTCCTTCAGCGAGCTGCCCAAGGATCTGCCCCAGGCCGTAACGGAAACGGTGCAGAAGAACTACCGCCTGGGCGCCGTGGGCATCCTCAAGGATGAGAGCTTCTCCCCGAGCATTTCCGGCGAGTGGACCAGCAAGACCCTCACGGCCGTAGGGCTGGCCATGCTGGCCATCCTGGTTTACGTGATCTTCCGCTTCACGGCCAGCTTCGCTGTGGGTGGCATCGTCGCCCTGATCCACGACATGCTCATGGCCCTGGGACTCTTTGCCGCCTTCGGCTACGAGTTCAACGTACCCGTGGTGGCCAGCTTCCTCACCCTCATGGGCTACTCCATGGCCGACACCATCGTGGTCTTCGATCGAATCCGGGAAAACAGCCACCGACCTGATTACCGACGGGTCTCCATCACCAAACTCGTGAACGACTCCATCAACCAGACTCTGGGCCGGACGATCCTCACCTCCTGCTCCGTGCTCTTCGTCAGTGTCTGCCTCTGGCTCTTCGGCGGCCCGGCCCTCAGGGACCTGGCCTTCCCCCTGGTCATCGGCGTCATCACCGGCACCTACTCCTCCATCTACATCGCCGCTCCGGTGGTGGTGTACTGGGATCAGTGGTTTGGTGGGAAGGACAAGTTGAAGCAACACGCCTGATCGGATAGGCCACAGGCTCCAGGTTCAAACGGAGGCGGCCCTTGCGGGCCGCTTCTTGTATTTGGTTTGGGCCTGATGACCCGAGGGTGTCTCCACGCCCTGAAGCCTGAAGCCTGAAGCCTGAAGCCCGAAGCCTGACCCCCTACTTCAGATGTTTCTCCAGGAACGCATAGATCTCCTTCCGGGATTCCTGGGCGAGGGTGGTGTCGATGCGGTTGAAGCTGTGGCCGCCGGGGGCGTCCTGGTAGATCTTGTGCTCGAAGCTCTTGCCGGCGGCCTTGAGGGCCGTGATGAGGGATTCCACCTCGACCACGCTCACGTCCCGGTCGTTGGTGCTGGTGTGGATGAGCAAGGGCGTGCGGAGCTTGTGGGCGTTCCACACGGGGCTACGGCGCCGCACCAGGTCCACGTCCTCGCTGGGCGTTTTTCCACCGAACATCGTCCGGACCACGGCATCGTCGCGGTAATCTTCCCCCGCATAGCCGACCCGCATCAGGAGGTCGGAGACGGGCACGCCGGCGTAGCAGGCGGCGAACTTGCCGGGATGGTCGAAGACCGCCATCAGCGCGATGAGGCCGCCGTGGCTCCAGCCCACCATGGCGCAGCGCTTCGGGTCCACGGGCAGATGCTCCACGGCCCAGTCCCGCCCGGTCACCACGTCATCGATTTCGAGGCCGCCGTAGTCGATGGCCTCGTAGAACCCCTTGCCGTACCCCGTGGAGCCGCGGTAGTCCGGGGCGATCACGATGTAGCCGCGCTCCACCAGCTCGCGGACGATGTGGGCATGGTAGGTGGTGAAGTCAGCGTGGACGCCGCCGTGGGGTAGCACGATGAGGGGCAGCTTCCGGCCCTTCTCGGCCTTCCGCGGGACAAAGACGTACTGCTGCACCTTCAGCGGGTGCCGCTCGTTCTTGATGCCATAGGCCTCCTCGGCCCGGGGATTCGGCGGGCCGGTGTAGGTGACCTTGTCCACCACGGCCACGTCCGAGAGCCGCAGGAACCAGAGCTGGTCGTCCGCGGCCTTCCGCAGGGACTCCAGCTCCCAGTGCAGGCCATTCACACGGCTCTCTACCCGCTTCAGGCGGGTGTCGGCGCTCGGCTCCTGGGCCAGGAGGGGGGTCAGGACGGCGCAGAGGAGAAGAGAGACCGGAAGGCGCACGGGGAACCTCGGAAAGGTACGCCCCGAGCCTACCGCAACCAGCCTCGTCTCGCGAGGTGCGCCGGGCTCACCCCTCCCAGCTCACCCACCCTGCCCGGCCGGGGATCTCGCGGCGGGTCACTTCCCTGGCGGGCGGATTGGCGGCCAACAGCTCGGGTAGCCAGTCGGCGTGGGTGCGGGCCACCACGCCACGCTCGTTGAGGCCGCCCAGAAAGGCATCGAAGGTCTCGAAGAGGGCACCGCCTTCGACCTCGGTGTGCAGGGCGTAGACGTTCAGGGCATCTTCGCGGATCAGATCCCACACCTCGCGGTTCACCTGGCCAGGCGTGCGGCCCTCCAGGCCCAGCAGCTCGTCCAGGGTCGGTAGGGTGGTGGGGATCTGGAGCGTCTTCTGGGTCCGCCCCTTCACGATGGGGTAGAAGGGCGCGAAGCCTCGGCAGTCGCCGGCGTAGGCCAGGCCGTAGGCTTCCTGCAGCTCCAGGGTGGTGTCGTTGCAGCGCCAGGCGGGACTCACGGCGCCCAGGGGCTTCTCGCCGAAGACGGTGCCGAAGGCTTCGTGGGCGTTCGCGTACCAGTCCGATAGCCAGCGCCGGGATTTCCGGTCCAGCAGATCGTGGTACTGGACATGATCCCAGGCGTGGATGCCCACCTCGTGGCCCGCGGCTTTCGCCGCCCGCATTTCCGCGGCGGCCCGTTTCCAGATGATGGGGGCCGGCAGCAGCACGCCGTACATCATGGTCTTGAGGCCGTACAGCTTGGTGGCGTTGGTGCGGCGCATTTTGGCGAGGAAGCCCCTGCGGAAGATGCGCCGGATGGCCTTGCCGCTGTTGTCGGGGCCGAAGCTGAAGTAGAAGCTGGCCCGCATCCGGTGCTTGTCCAGCAGGCGCAGCAGGGTCGGAATGCCCGTGATCGAGCCTTCCAGAGTGTCGACGTCCACGCGCAGGGAGATGGCTTTCATGGTGGTTCCTTCCCGATCTCATTCCACCCGCGTACAAGCAGTCCAGCAAGGAATGCCTAAACTGGCGGTTCATCGGCCGGCGGCCTGCGCCCGCGGACCAGCCCTTCGCTCCCCTCGAGCCAGCGCTGCTGGATGACCCCCGTGCGCTTCCACAACAGGAAGCCCGCCAGGAGGACTCCCGCCAGCACCAGGGCCGGGATCAGGCCGGGGGGCGCCAGGGGCTGCAGGACGGCCGCCATGGGGAGGGCCACCATGCTCCCAAGGGCGAGCTCCAGCATCAGGCGGATGGCGTCCCCCACGGCTTCGGTCTCGGCGCCAGCGGCCTGGGTGGCCCGATCAGCGATGGCCCGGGCGATGCACCGGACCTGCTTCAGGATCCCCAGGAAGAACCACAGCGCCACCGCAGCCACCAGGGCCCAGACCAGGTACTCGGCCAGCCGGTGGGGCAGGCCCCGGGCTTCCAGGTGGGGCGTGAGGGCCCGCTGGATGAGGGCGCCCAGCACGCCGGCCAGGGTCACCACCAGGCTGTCCAGCAGAAGGTGGCCAAAGGGCTTGCGAAGGTGGCTCCAGGCCGCTTTCCGGAAGGGCAGGCTCCGGAGATGGCCCATGGCGGCCCGGTGGTGCAGCAGGAAGTGCCGGAAGCGTCTGGGCAACCATCGCTCCAGGCTGTCCGCGAGGCCCTCGGAGTGCTGGATCAGGAGGGGCGTGCTGAGGGTGGTCCAGGCGCAGGTGGCCGCCAGGATGGGAAAGAGGGCCGGTCCCACCACGCCGAGGCTCTGCCCCAGCGCCACGATGATGAAGCTGAACTCGCCGATCTGGGCCAGTCCTGCTCCGGCGCGGATCGAGTTCCTCAGGCTATGGCCTCCCAGCAGGCCGCCCAGCGCCCCGGAGAGAATTTTCCCCACCAGGACCAGGCCGCCGAAGAGCAGCAGGCCCTGCCAGTTGGGCAGTAGCTGGGCGGGATCGATCTGCATGCCGATGGAGACGAAGAAGACGGCCACGAACATATCCCTGAGGGGATGGACGAGGTGCTCGACCAGCCGTTCGCGGCCGGACTCAGCCACCACCATGCCGGCCAGGAAGGCACCCAGGGCCACGGAATAACCGGCCTTGGCCGCCAGCAGGGAGAAGGAGAAGCAGAGTCCGACCACCGTGACCAGGAGGGTCTCGGCGTTGCCTGCATCGGCGACCCACCGGACGAAGCGGGGGAGGATCCAGCGGCCCAGGGCCAGCACCACCACCAGGAAACCCGCCAGGCGACCGATGGTGTACAGCAGGGCGGGGAGGCTGAGCCCCGCCCCGGAACCCACCGCCGTGAGCAGAGCGAGCATAAGGATGGCGAGGAGGTCCTGCACGATCAGGGTGGACAGCACCAGCTCGGCGAGGGGCCCGGTGGTGTTCAAGGCGGCGAAGACCCGGGCGATGATCATCGTGGAACTGATGGCCAGGGCCGCCCCGGCGAAGACACTTTCGATGCTGGACCAGCCCAGGAACCGACCGGCGAGATAGCCGGACCAGGCCATGAACCCGCCCTGGATGAGGGCCACCAGCGCGGCCGAAGGCCCCGTCCGCAGCAGCTTTTTGAGGCTGAACTCCAGCCCCAGGGAGAACATGAGGAGGATGACCCCCAGTTCTGAGAGCGTGTGGACATTCCCCGGGTCCGCCACCAGCGGGACCGGGACATAGGGGCCGATGATGAGGCCCGCCACTAGGTAGCCCACCACCACCGGGAGCCGCAGCCGTTGGCAGGCCACCGTGGTGAGGGCCGCCACCCCCAGGACCATGGCGAGGTCGACCAGGATGGAGGGGGTGGACGGGGTGGCGGTCATGGGCCGGAACCTCGTGGAAGGGGACGCCAGGGGTCACCTTCTACGATGGCATGGGAGGCCAGGCCGGGAAGTTGTTTGGATTCTTCAATATCTGGTAAAAAACCGGAAAGATGCGATTAGGTCTCCGATAGCGCCTACAGGGGCATCAAATCCGCATGGATGCTGGGTTCCAAGGATGTGACCGAAATCCGGTAAAAGTCCCTCTACCCGGCGTTATCCGATTTATGATCATCGCCGCACGCCCCAGACAGCTCATCACACAGGAGGCATGGCCATGCAGAAATCCCTCCACATCGATCCCAACAAGTGCACCGGCTGCCTCCAATGCGAGATGGCCTGCTCCTGGGAGAAATACCAGAGCTTCACCACCGCCAAGTCGCGCATCAAGGTGTTCTCGTTCCATCACGAGGGGCGCTTCGTGCCCTACACCTGCACCCAGTGCGACGAGGCCTGGTGCATGATCGCCTGTCCGGTGGATGCCATCCAGCTGGACCCCGTCACCGGCGCGAAGATCGTGCTCGAGCCCACCTGCGTCGGTTGCAAGGTCTGCACCATCGCCTGCCCCTTCGGCACCATCAACTACGTGGCGCAGACCGGTAAGGTCCAGAAGTGCGATCTGTGCGATGGCGCGCCCGCCTGCGCCAAGGCCTGCCCCACGGCGGCCATCACCTATGTGGATTCGGACTGGACCGGGCTCGAGAAGATGCGCCAGTGGGCCGGCAAGACCGACACCAACCCCGCGACGGTGTGAGGAGAGACTGCCATGGCATGGACCAAGAACGTTCTTCGTGTGAACCTCGAGGCCGGCACCTGCACCACCGAGCCCCTGAACATGCAATGGGCCCAGGACTATCTGGGCCAGCGGGGCCTGGCCACCAAGTACCTGGTGGCGGAGACGGATCCCAAGGTCGATCCCCTTTCCCCCAAGAACAAGATGATCTTCGTGACCGGACCGCTCACCGGGACCATGGCCGCCACCGGTGGGCGCTATTCCGTGGTGACCAAGGGGCCGCTTACCGGCGCCATCGCCTGCTCCAACTCCGGCGGCTACTTCGGCGCCGAGCTGAAGTTCGCGGGCTGGGACATGGTGATCTTTGAAGGCGCCTCGCCCAAGCCAGTCTATCTGCTCATCATCGATGGCCAGGCAGAGCTGTTGGATGCCTCCCATCTCTGGGGCAAGACCGTCTGGGAAACCGAAGAAATCATCAAGAAGCTGCACCAGGATCCCCAGATCCGCGTGGCCTCCATCGGCCGGGCAGGCGAAAACGGGGTTCTTTATGCTGGCATCGTGAATGACCTGCACCGGGCCGCCGGCCGTTCCGGGGTGGGCGCGGTCATGGGCTCGAAGAACCTCAAGGCCGTGGCCGTGCGTGGCACGCGGACCGATGCCTACAAGCTGGCCAACCCGGAGGCCTTCTTTGCGGCCACTGAAGCCGGGAAGAAGGTGCTGGCGGCCAATGGCGTGACCGGCCAGGGCCTTCCCACCTACGGCACCCAGGTGCTCATGAACGTGATCAACGAGCTGGGGGCGCTGCCCACCCGCAATCACCGGGACGTGCAGTTCGAGGGAGCCATGGCCATCGGTGGCGAGGCCATGCATGAGAAGCGGCCCACGGATGGCAAGGCCAACCTGGTGACCAACGGCGCCTGCTTCGGTTGCACCATCGCCTGCGGGCGCATCTCCCGCATGGATCCGAATCACTTCAGCGTCAAGGACAAGCCCCAGTACCACGGCGCCTCCGGCGGCGTGGAATACGAAGCCGCCTGGGCCCTGGGCGCCGCCAATGGCGTGTCCGATCTGGAAGCCCTCACCTATGCCAACTTCCTTTGTAACGAGGACGGCTTCGATCCCATCTCCTTCGGCGCCACCGTTGGCGCCGCCATGGAGCTCTACGACCTGGGCATCCTGACCAAGGAACAGATCGGCTTCGAGCTGCCCTTCGGTTCCACCGAGGGCATGGTCAAGCTCGCCGAGCTGACCGCCAAGGGCGAAGGCTTCGGCAAGGAGATCGGCCTGGGCTCCAAGCGGCTCTGCGCCAAGTACGGCAAGCCCGAGCTGTCCATGACCGTCAAGGGCCAGGAATTCCCGGCCTACGATGGCCGCGGCCTGCAGGGCATGGGTCTGGCTTACGCCACCAGCAATCGGGGCGCCTGCCACCTCCGTGGCTACATGGTCTCCCCCGAGGTGCTCGGTATTCCCGTGAAGATGGAACCCCAGGCCACCGAGGGGAAGCCCGCCATGCTGAAGGCCTTCCAGGACCTCACCGCCGTGGTGGATTCCAGCGGCCTCTGCCTCTTCACTACCTTCGCCTGGGGACTTGCCGACATCCAGCCGCAGATCCAGGCCGCCTGCGAAGGTGACTGGTCCGAGGACCGGCTGCTCCTCATCGGCGAACGCATCTGGAACATGGAGCGCGAGTTCAACCTCGCCGCCGGGCTGACCTGCAAGGACGACAACCTGCCGCCCCGCCTCATGAAGGAGCCCGCCAAGACCGGGCCCCAGAAGGGCGCCGTATCCAAGCTCGATATCATGCTGCCGGAGTATTACCAGGTCCGTGGTTGGACGACGGAAGGCGTCCCCACCCCTGAGACGCGTACGCGTCTCGGCGTCTGAACTGCGCAGGTCCATATGCGACACCTGATCATCGGAAGCGGGCCCGCCGGGGTAATCGCGGCCGAGACCCTGCGGAAGGCCGACCCCGTCGCGGAGATCACCCTGCTCTGCGGCGAGGCCGGCCCACCCTACTCCCGCATGGCCATCCCCTACCTGTTACGGGGGAATATCGTGGAGGCGGGCACCCACCTTCGCCAGGACCCGGCTCACTACGATCGTCTGCGCATCCAGCTGGTGCAGGTCCGCGCCCAGGCCGTGGACACGGCCACTCGCACCGTGACTCTGGGGAATGGAAAGAGCCTGCCCTATGACCGGCTGCTCATCGCCACGGGCTCTAGGCCGAGCGTGGAAACCATCCCGGGCTTCGACCTGCCGGGGGTGCACAGCTGCTGGACCCTCGAGGATGCCCGGACCATTCTCGCCAAGGCCCGGCCGGGCACGCGTATCGTCCAGATGGGCGCCGGCTTTGTGGGCTGCATCATCATGGAAGGCCTGCTTACGCAGGGCTTCGACCTCACCATCCTCGTCCGCAGCGGCTACATGGTGCGGCGCATGATGAATGCAACCGCCAGTGGGCTGCTGCGCTCGTGGTGCGAGGCCAAGGGCGTCAAGATCCTCACCCACACGCAGCCCAAGGGCATTACTTCCGAAGGGGGTGTGCTCCAGGTGGCCCTGGCCGATGGGCGCATGTTGCCCGCGGACATCTATCTCAGTGCTGTGGGGGTGGACCCCAACTTGGGCTTCCTCCAGGGCAGCGGCATCGAGTTGGGTCACGGCATCCTGGTGGATGCCAATCTGCAGAGCAGCGTGCCCGGCGTCTACGCGGCGGGGGACGTGGCCGAGGCCACCGACTGCCTCAACGGGAAGCGGCAGCTCAATGCCATCCAGCCCAACGCCGTGGACCAGGGTCGCATCGCGGCGCTCAATATGGCCGGCCGGCCCGCGCGCTTCAAGGGTAGCTTCGTGTTCAACGTACTCACCACCCTGGGTCTGGTCTCCTCGTCCTTCGGCGAGTGGGAGGGCGTGCCCGGCGGGGAATCCGCCGAAGTACTCGACGAGGCCCGTTACCGCTACATCAACCTGCAGTTCGATGGCGACCGGCTGGTGGGCGCGAACACTGTGGGCTTCACCGACCACGTGGGCGCTTTCCGGGGGCTCATCGAGGGGCGGCTGCGGCTGGGCGTCTGGAAGCAGCGGCTCCTGGAGGATCCCACCCAGATCATGCAGGCCTATCTGGCAGCGACCCACAGCGTGGCATGAGGATTTCCCTCAAGTTATTCGCTTCGCTGGCGGTTCATCTCCCCGCCGAGCTAAGGTCGCGCCACCAGCAGGAGCTGGAGGTGGCCCCAGGCCTCACCGTGCTGGAGGTGATCCAGGGGCAGGGCATACCCCCGGGCCAGTGCGCCATCGTCCTGGTGGATGGCGTCTGGGTGGCGCCGCTGGAGCGCGCCACCCGGATGCTGGCCGAGGGCGAGGTCCTGGCCATCTGGCCCCCGGTGGCTGGCGGCTAGGTGATCACCCGCGTGAGCCTGGAGATGAGCCTCAGTCGGGCGGATTTCCTTCGGCTGCTTCCGGGTGCCCTGGATGTACCGTCGGTGGAGGAAACCGACGGGGCATTCCGGGGAGCGGATGGCCCCAAGGCCTGGACCATCCGGCTGATTCCCTTGGCTGATCGACGTCTGGGCAGCGTGACTCTGCCTTGCCACCGCGTCGAGATCAGCCTGGAGGGGCATTCGAAGGCGGCAGCCGCGGCCTTCCTGGCCCGCTTCCACCGGGGGTTCCTGCGAGGTGGCGGCTGAGCGCGCAGTCTCAGGGGGCGCAAATGGAACCCATTCATCCCGTATAATCGCCGGATGCCCACTCAGCGTCCTGCCGGTATCCTGCGCTCCTTCCCGCCCGTCTTCTGGCTGGCGAACGTCATGGAGCTCTTCGAGCGGGCCGCCTACTACGGCCTGAACTCGGTGCTCGCCGTCTACCTGACGAACCAGATTTCGGCCGGAGGTCTTGGCTTCACGGAACAGTCGGTGGGCTTCCTGCAGAGCCTCATCTACGCCTTCACCTACGTCATCCCCATCGCCGGCGGCGCCCTGGCGGACCGCTACGGCTACCGGCGCATGCTGCTGTTCGCCTTCTCCATCCTTTCGGCGGGCTACTTCATCGCCGGCAATGTCACGGCCTACGGGGCCGTGTTCGCGGCGCTGCTGTTGATGGCCACGGGCGCGGGTCTCTTCAAGCCGATCATCTCGGGGACCCTGGCCCGCACCACCACGGAAGAGAACTCGGGCTTCGGCTTCGGGATCTACTACTGGATGATCAACATCGGCGCTTTTCTTGCACCGCTCGTCGTCAGCGTGCTCAAGGGCTTCTCCTGGCGCTACGTGTTCATCGCCTCGGCCCTCTACTGCGCCGCCATGCTGATTCCGACCGTCTTCCTGTTCAAGGACCCGCCCAAGCCCGAGAACACCAAGAGCCTCCGCGAAGTGGCCCACAGCGCCGCCATGGTACTGGGCGACGCGCGGTTCATGCTGATGATCGTCGTCTACTCGGGCTTCTGGATCCTCTATTTCCAGAACTTCGGGTCCGTGCTGTGGTACCTCCGCGATTTCGTGGATGCCACGCCCGTGAACCGGTTCTTCGCCTCCTTTGGCGTGCCCCTGAAGTTCGATGCCGAGCATGTCACGGTGATCAACGGCGGCACGATCATCCTACTCCAGGTCATCGTCAGCCGGCTGGTGAAGAACATCCGGGCACTGCCCACCATGGTCACGGGCATCGTCATCGGCACCGTGGGCTTCCTCTGCCTGGCGGCCTCCACCAACGTCTGGGTGTTCATCCTCGGCATCTCGGTCTTCTCCATCGGGGAGATGACGGCCCACCCGAAGTACTACAGCTACGTGGGTCTGGTGGCCCCGGCGGACAAGAAGGCCGTCTACATGGGCTACGCCTTCCTGTACGGCGTCATCGGCAGCCTCATCGGCTCCAGCCTGGGCGGCTTGCTCTACGGTTCCATGCTCAAGCCCCTCATCGGTCAGCCCGGGGCTGCGGCGGCGGCACGCTCCTTCTGGCTTCTCTTCGTGGCGCTGAACATCGTGGCGGCGGTGGGCCTGGTCTTCTACGACCGGGTCTTCGCGGAGGACACCCCGGCCACCAACGTGAAAGCGCGGAGGATCATGCTGGGGATCTACACCCTGCTCCTCGTCGCTGGTCTGCTCTTCCTCCGTTCCTCGTTCTTCGGTGGGGCGGAGATCTCGTACAAGACCATGGTCCAAGCCGTCATCATGCTGCTTCTGGGCGCCGGTGGCATGGTGGTGAGCCTCCGGAAGGCCTGAACCTCCTTCCTGGACCTTGACGGTTCGGCGCCTTTCAACCCCGGGCAGGACCAGGACCGCGGGCGGGCGCCGACCCGCAGGGTACTCAGCTGGAAGGAATCCTGAAGCTGATCACCGGGAAAGGGAGAGCACCCTGGTTAGTTCGTCCGCCATGCTGGAGATGGAATAGGACTTGGGCACCGCTCCGTCGAACAGGCGGCTGGCGTCCCCAGCCAGGGACGGGTCTGTCGCATAGCCGCTGGATACGATCAAGGGGATGTCCGGGTCCGATTGGCGGATCAGGAGCCCGGCCTCCCTGCCGCCCATGCCACCGGGTACGGTCAGGTCAAGGATGATCGCGGCATAGGGCGATCCCTTCGCCAGCGACTCGGCGTGCATTCTGATGGCTTCCTGTCCGTCATGGCAGGTGTCCACGCGATAGCCAAGCACTCTCATCATTTCCACGGCCAGTTCACGGATGAAGGGTTCATCATCCATGATCAGAATAGCGCCCTCGCACGCTGGCACCGTGACATCGGCAACCTTGGTGCCGTTTAGTTCCGCCGACTGCTCAGTCGCAGGGATAAGCACGGTGAAGGCGGTACCATGCCCCTGCTCAGACTGGGCTGAAATGGAGCCGTCGTGCCGCTTGATGATCGAGAAGCAGGACGCCAGCCCGAGTCCGTTGCCGGTCGATTTCGTCGTGAAGTAGGGGTCAAAAATATGGGGCAGATGTTCGGCTGAAATGCCACTCCCCTGGTCGGAAATAGTGATTCGAACATACCTCCCCGGGCTCATGATTTCGGAACCGCCCGCCCCAATCAGCGCGTTCGTCGCAGCAACCGCCACCTTGCCGCCATCCGGCATGGCCTGCTTGGCGTTGATGAACAGGTTGTTGAAGAGCTGGCTCATCTGGCCTGAATCGGCATGCATGTTCCAGGTATCGGCCAGACAGTCGAGAGTTCCCCTCACGTTCGAGCCATGAAGCGAGAAGGCGAGCGATTCTTCCAGAATTCTCCGCGTGACGATGGACGATCGGACCGGTTCTCCCCCCCGGGAGAACGTCAACAGCTGGGTGGCCAGTTCCGAGGCCCGATAGGAAGCCGCCTCGCATTCCTTCAACCGTTGATGGGCTTGATGCTCCTCGCCGATCTGGGCCTGGGCGATGGACACATTGCCCAGGATGCCGGTCAGGATGTTGTTGAAATCATGGGCTATGCCACCGGCCAGATGCCCCAGGGATTCAAGGCGCTGCGATTTGATCATCTCGGCCTGCAGGTGTTGTTGGGCCTCCTCGGTCCGCTTCCGTTCGCTGACGTCCCTGATGAAGGCCTGATAGGTGCCGTTGGGCATCTGCTTGGTGTGCATTTCGATCGGAATCTTCGATCCGGTCTTCGTCGTAAGCATGCGCTCACGCCGGACTTCGACCCCCTGCTTGAGCAGGTCATAGCGGAGAGGCTCCTTGGCAAGTTCTGCTGGGTTGAAAAGGCGGGAGATGCCCATGCCGACCAGCTCCTCGGCGGAGTAGCCGGTGAGTCGAATCGCAGTGTGGTTCGCACTGATGATGGTTCCGCCTTGGGCGCCAATGAGGATGGCATCCATGGCCAGCTCGATGATGGAGCGGTAGTGCTCTTCGCTTTCCTTCAGCTCCAGTGTCCGGCGGGCGACTTCCCACCGCAGCAGTTGCGGCTGCCGCAGAAGAATATGGACCAGCAGGGTGAACAGGACCGTGGAGACAGCGGCGACCAGGACCTTGAACCAGAAGTCGATGGGTTCGCGCCAACCGTGGACCGGGATCGTGCTCAGGGTCCAGGCACCGTTTGGAACCGCAAGGCTGTTTTCTACGGGGTCAGCCAGCACTTCCTTGCGGGAGGCGGCGATGATCTGCTTGATTCCGGTATCAGGGTGGATCCGGGAGAGCTCGTAGTGGTAGCCGTCCTTGAGAAGGTTCTGAAGGCCTGCCACCTCCAGTACCTCCGGGAATCGCAGCATGGCGGTGGTGAACCCCCAGAAGGACCGGGTTCCGTCGGGTCGGGGCAGAAACACCGGCAGGCGCCCGATGGCCGCCACGCCGCCTTGTTTAAGCTCGAAAGGACCGGCCAGGGTCAACGTCCCGGTCTCCCTGGCGAGGAAGGCCTCCTTGTTCCGGGCCGGGTCGATCAGCAGGTTATGGCCGATGGCCTTCTCGTTTCCGGCCAGAGGCATCGAACTGCGGATGATCCCATCTGGTGCCAGTTGCAGGGTGGAGACACCTGGATAGAGGGACAGCATCTCCCGGGTGGTGCCCTCGAAATCGTTCATAGCGCCTTCGCCTTCACGGATCAGGGCTGCCAGGGCATAGGTTGAGGACAGGGACTGGACGATGGTCTGGTTGAGCGCCCGGATGTAAGTCTGCGATGTGTTCGCAGCATTGGCCCGGACTTCTCCACGCTGGTGGTGTTCGATGAACAGGACCAATGCCCCGGACACGGACGCAGCGAAGATGAAGCCCAGCAGGGTGGACAGCACGGTGCGCCCATCAGGTCGGTTGGGCGGTGATCGGCGATTACCTCTGACTGGCTCGTCTGCTTTCATGGGCAATCCTGCGCGTTGGTGCAGTACCCAGTGCGATGATCTGAAACCAGTTTGATGGGCCACTGGTGGGAACGGTCCGAAGACTCGTCCTCGTGGGTTCATCGGAGTGGGGTTGGATCTGGATGAATTCCCGGGGCCGGGTCGCCTGGGAGGCAAGTGCTCCCGCAAAGCATCCGGCCGGGTCGAATCAGCCCAGATCCTCCCTTTATTCAGTGCCTTGACGCTTGTTTCGGGGCGCCGCGGGGGTCACGCCCTCCGGAAGCTCTGGGAGCGGTCGGTGCGCCGGGCCTGAATGAAGCGGTGGATGGGTTCGAGGTCTGTGCCCGGTGTCGGCGTCAGCACGAGGCCAAGGCGCATGGGGAATTCCTGTCCTTCGAGGTAGGTCAGGTGCCGGACTTCGGCTGGACAGTGGAGGGCCGTCCCATCCGGAAGCTCGGCATCGATTTCTACGATGGTGTGCAGCTCGATCAGCAGGGTCTCTTCCAGGGCCAACCCCACGCCGGTCTCCGTGAGGTTCACCAGCATGGCGTCGTAATTCTTGCCCCCCAGACCCACACGCACCTTCAGGGGGAGCTGGTCGGGGCCGGCCACGCGGATGTCCCGCCGGTGATGGAGGCGCGCCTGTTCCAGGGGCCATCCAAGCCGCAGCAGCGAGTTGCCAAGCTGGTCCTGGCCAGGCGCGAGCAGCTGGGATTCCAGGGTGAGCACATCGTCGCCGAGCAGGATGGTGAGAGTCACGGCCATGCCCTCGGCGGGCACTGAGTCCCGGACATGCAGGCCGGCCAGCTCCAGGACCGCGCCCGGGCGGAAAGCATGGAGGCGCAGATCCCCCAGCAGCCGGGCTCCGGCGCCCTGCAGCCGAAGACTGGCCACCGCCTTGGTGAGCCGGGCCTGGATGAGGAATTGTTCCAATACAGATGGGGTCAGTAGTGATGCATGGCCCATGGTTTTCCTGCCTTTCAAATGCCTTGGCCCAGGCGGTCTGCCAGGTTGCGGTGCAGCCCTGCGGCCAGGATGGCCTTGGCGGCGCCCTTCACATCGTAATCGAGACGGTGCAGGTGCAGACAGTGCCTTTTGGAGTCGTAGGTCATGAATGAAACCCGGGGATCCCGGTCCCGGGGCTGTCCCACTGACCCTGGGTTCACGAGGTACCTGCAGTGGGGCTGGAGGAGGAAGGCTTCTCCCGATTGCAGGCAGATCCAGTTCAGCTGGCCCTTGGCTTCATCCAGCTCGAAACAACCGGGCAGGTGGGTGTGGCCGAAGAAGCAGAGCTGGCCCTCGAAGGCGTCAAAGGCCTGGCTGATCTCGCGCATGTGGAGCAGGTAGGCATCCTCGTCCATGGGCGAGCCGTGGGCGATCTGATAGTCCTGGCCCACCCACAGGGGCCCCACGGGCAGGTCCGCCAGGAACCGCCAGTTGTCCTGCCGGAGCTTGTCCCTGGTCCAGTCCGCCGCCTGGCGGGCCGGGAGGCTGAAGCTGTCATCGGGCTCCAGGCCCGCGCAGACCTTGTCGTGATTGCCCCGGACCATGAACCGGGGCCGCAGTTCGCGCACCTTGTCCAGCAGCTGGTTGGGATTGGCGCCATAGCCCACCAGATCGCCCAGGAGAACGAAGCGATGGATGGCCCTCCGGCGCGCATACCGCAGCACGGCCCGGAGGGCGTGCAGATTCGAATGCAGATCGGAAAGGATCAGGTCCAAGGGGTTTCCGGGAGAGAGTGCCCTAGTCTAGCAAGGCGGCGACCAGGTCCCGGGAACTATGACCGAAGGCAAGCATGGGTTCGGCCAGGGTCCAGGCCGGCATGCGGGCGGCCCAGCGGGCCATGAAGGCCGCCTGGTCCTGGGCCAGGGGACGGCCGGGATCCTTCCCGGCCCGCTGCCAGGCGCGCAGGGGCACTTCCGCCAGCCAGAGCGGTACCACATCCGAGGCTGCCACCGCAGCCCGGTTGACCGGCGAAGCCCAGGCCCCGCCACCCAGAGCCACCACGGCGGGGCTGGCCAGCAGTTCCGGCAGGATGGCCGCCTCCAGGGCCCGGAAGGCGTCTTCACCCGAGGTGGCGAAGATCTCGGCCACGGGGCAGCCCTGGCGCACCTCGATGACCGCATCCAGGTCGTGGAAGGGTAGGGTCAGCCGCCGAGCCAGCTGACGGCCCAGGGTGGACTTCCCGGCCCCGCTGCCACCCAGGAGCACCAGGCCCTGGCCCCGGCGGAAGGGCGGGCGGATGCGCCAGCGCAGCCGCTGCACCCGCCAGCCGAGGTGGGCGGGATCCTCGCTGCGGTGGAGCTCTCCCACCATGGCCACGGACTCGGCGCCGGCTTCGAAACAGGTGGCCGCGTCCAGGTAGGTCAGGCCGCCGATGGCGATGGGCGCGATGCCCCGGGCCCGGAGGGCCGTGCAGCCAGCCCGCAGCCCCGGCAGCCCGATGGGCGCGGCGTGGTCGGCTTTGGTGCCCGTATGCCGGTAGGGCCCCACGCCCGCATGATCGAAGGGGGCTGCGACCGTCTCCCACTCTGAAGGTTCATGTGTGGAGGCGCCGAAGTGGCAGCCGCCCAGGCCGGGCAGGGCCTGGGCCTCGGCGGCCGGCAGATCAGCCTGGCCCAGGTGCAGGCCCCAGGGCCGGAGGCCTTCCCGGGCCGCCAGCAGCGCCAGGTCAGTCCGGTCGTTCACGCAGATCATGGGCCAGCCGCCGTGGGCTGCGGCCTCCTGGAGGGCCTTGCGGAGTTCTTCCCACTGGGTCTTGGCGTCCAGGGGCTTGCCCCGGAACTGCACCAACGAAAAGCCCGCCTCCCCCAGGTGACGGATCTGGTCCGACAGGGACTCCGGGCGCGTGGCATCGGTGATGGGGTAGAGGGGGGGGAAGTGAAGCATGGCTCAAGTCTGCCAGCCCGGCTTGAATGGCGAGCCCCTGTCTTCGCCGGGCGTCGCATGGCCGCACCGGAACTTGGCCCCGAGCTGGTATCGGGTTGCCCCAGGAGACCGCGCTGCCAATCCCGAGATGGGTAAGGTGGGAGCCTGACTGGCCGGAGACCGGCCATGGATGAGGAGGGTACATGGACCGAAAGCAATTCCTGAAGGTGGCCTGTGGGCTCGGCGCCTGTGGATGTGCCACGAAACTGACGGGTCAACCCCTCGTCCTGGAGGCGCTTGAACCTCCGCCCGCTGAGGAACCGCGGCTGCGTTTCGCGCGCTACCAGGTGGCGAAGCTCATCGGTTTCATGGGCGTCGGGCTGCCCGCGGAAGCCTGCGCCGGCGTCATCGAGCAGACGGGCCGCGAATGCGCCAAGCTGACCCAGCTCCATGCCAGGTTCAAGAACGATCCCGAGGGCTATTTCGCGGCAGGCAGGACCAACTGGGGCACCGAGTTCGCCTGGGACAAGGAGAAAGGGGTCATCACCGTGACCGTGGCCGAAGGGCCCTGCGGTTGCCCGCTGGTGGACGCGCAGCGGACGCCTGCGTTGTGGTGCAACTGCTCCGTCGGGTACCAGAAGGAAAGCTTTGAGACGGTCTTCAGCCGCCCGGTGAAGGCCCGCCTACTGGCCTCGAAACTCGGCGGCAGCAAGCGCTGTGTCTTCGAGGTCACGCTGTGCTGAGCGGGGAGGGGCGGCAGGTCCTTCCATAGGCATCAGGCCGCTTCCCCGTCCGCGAACTGCAGCCGCACGAGCTTGGCGTAGACGCCGTCCTGGCCGATGAGGGCGTCGTGGGTGCCGCGTTCGACGATGGCGCCCTGGTCCATGACCCAGATCTCATCGGCTTCGCGGATGGTGGATAGCCGGTGGGCGATGGTGAAGGTGGTGAGGCGGTGGCTCACGCGCTCGATGACGGTCTGGATTTTGGCTTCGGTTTCGGAATCAATGTTGGCGGTGGCTTCGTCCAGCAACAGCACGGCGGGTTCCAGGTAGAGCATGCGGGCGAAGGCCAGGAGCTGGCGTTCGCCCGCGCTGAGTTTCTGGCCCCGCTCCCCCACCTGGGTGTCCAGGCCCAGGGGCAGCCGGCCCACCAGGTCCTTCAGCTGGCTCTGCTCCAGCACCGAGGCCAGGCGGACCTCGTCCAGGGGCCGGTCGAGCACGATGTTGTCGCGCAGGGAGCCGGAGAAGACGAAGACATCTTGGAGCACCAGGCCAAATACATCTCGCAGGCTGCGAATTTGCAGCCTGCGCACATCCACGCCATCGAGGGTGATGCATCCCTCATGGACGTCGTAGAACCGCATGAGCAGGTTGATGAGGGTGCTCTTCCCGGCGCCGGTGTGGCCCACCACGGCCACGCGCTGGCCCTTGGGGATGACGCCGCTGAGGCCGCACACCACCTGCCGTCCCCCGGCCTCATAGGCGAAGCTGACGTTCTCGAACCGGAGCTCCCGGGCAAAGGTGGCGGGCTTCGCCCCGGTGGCCTCGGGAATCTCATCGCGGTTGTCCAGCAAACGGAAGATGCGCTCGCTGGAGGCCAGGGCCGTCTGCATCACGTTGTAGCGCTCGGCCAGCTCGCGGATGGGTCGGAAGAAGCGGTTGGACTGCTGGACGAAGGCCAGCAGGAGCCCCCAGGTGATGGCGCCGGCCTTGAGCTTGATGCCCGCGTAGAAGATCAGGGCCGCCGTGGTGGCAGAGGTGATGAACTCGACCACCGGGAAGAACACGGCGTAGGCGAAGATGGTGCGCAGGAAGGCCTGGAAGTAGTCCTCGTTGAGGACCTGGAACTGTCGGCCGCTCCGCAGCTCCTGGCCGTTGACCTGCACGAGGCCCATGCCCGAAATCTGCTCTTGGAGAAAGGCGTTGATGGAAGCGTAGCGGCGCTGGGTCTCGCGGAAGGCCTCGCCTGCCCGACGGCGGAAGACCTCCGTGGCCACTAACAGAAAGGGCAGGATGCCCACGGCCACCAGGGCCATGCCGGCGTGGGTATGGAACATCCAGATCACGATGGCCAGTAGCGACAAGGCATCGCCCACGATGGCCACGAACCCCGAGGCGAACATCTCGTTCAGGTTCTGCACGTCGCTGGTGACGCGGGTCATGAGGCGGCCCACGGGATTGCGGTGGAAGAAGTCCGTGTTGCGGCCCATGAGATGGGCGAAGAGCTGGATCCGCAGGTCCAGCATGGCCTTCTGGCCCACCTTGGCCAGCAGGAAGTAGCGGGCGAAGCTCACCAGGAAGCCCGTGATGAGCAGGCCGCCAAACAAGGCCAGAAGCGGGGCCGAGCCCCGCAGACTGCCCTGGTCCATGAACCGGTTGATGAGGCGCAGGGTGAGTTCCGAAGGCAGCACCTCCAGGGCCGCTCCCAGGGCCATCAGGATGAGCAGGGCCACCAGCCCCACCCAATAGGGCCGGAGGTAGCCCGCCAGGCGCCAGAGCAGGGCATGGCGCATGGGCCGCTGGTCCGCCTGGTCGGATTGGAAGAAGGTTCCCTGTTCGGACATGGGGGCATTGTCCCATACCTCTCGGAGAATCCCGCGAACCGGTCGCGCCGGTCCAAGAAGGGGTTCCACAGCCTCATGTACACTGGGGTTCCTTGGAGACATCAATGGGTTCCTGGATACCTGTCCTTCTGGCCGCCACCCTCGCCGCCCCCGCCCAGACGCCACCCTCGAAGGAGGATCTGGCCGCGGAGGCCCGGCTGAGGAAGGATGTGACCTTCCTGGCCTCGCCGGACCTGAAGGGCCGGGGCAACGGCTACGCCGAACTGGATCAGGTCGCCCGGCGCCTCGAAGGCGAGTTCAAGGCCCTGGGCCTCAAGACCCAGGTGCAGCGATTCCCCTTCATCGCCAGGGTGATGCGGGAGCGCCAGGAGGCGGTGCTGCTTCAGGGCGACAGCCCCCGCAGCCTCGTCTGGGGCAAGGAGATCGAGGCGCTCGGACTGAGCGGGGATGCGGAGTTCCGGAACAAGGCCCTGGCCTTCGTGGGGTACGGCGTCCAGGTTCCCGGTGGCTATGACGATTTCGCGGGGCTTGAACTGAAGGGCCGGGTGGCGGTCATCGGGCGCACCGTGCCGGATCTGGACGGCTTCGCGCACCTACCGCGGGGCGAGCGCAGCCTCCTGGCCCGGCTGAAAAAGCTGGAAGCCGCCCAGGTGGCGGGCGTCATCGTGCTGGAGCCGAATGGCCTGCGCCCGTTGCAGCGCGAGGAGGGCCCCATACAGGTCGGCGTCCCCGTGGTCGGCATGACCCCGGAAGGACTGGGCACCGCCTGTGGGGATCTGGCGGCCCGCTTCAAGACCATCCAAGAGACCGGCAAGCCCGCCAGTCAGGATTTCATCACCGCCCCCTGGACGGCCCTTTCCCTGACCTTGAAGCTGCGCCGGGAGGAGGCCCAGGTGCCCAACGTCGTGGCCGAGATCCAGGGCAGCGATCCGAAGCTCCGCCAGGAATTCATCGTTCTCGGCGCCCACATGGACCACCTGGGCCTGGGCGAGCGGCACAGCATGGGCGGGCCCGAGGCCCGCGGGCTGGTCCATCCTGGCGCCGATGACAATGCCTCCGGCACGGCCGTGGTGGTGGAATTGGCCCGGACGCTCATCCAGGCCAAGCCGAAGCGGTCCATCCTGCTCCTCCATTTCGCGGGCGAAGAAGAGGGCCTGCTGGGTTCCCAGTACTGGGTGCAGCATCCGACCCACCCCCTGGAGTCCGTGAAGTTCATGCTCAACTTCGATATGGTGGGACGGCTCGATCCCCGGGCCCCCAGGCTGTTGATGGGCGGGCTGGGGGCGCCGAAAGCGGCCCTGGAAGCGGCCCAGAAGCTCGCGCCGAAGGATTTCTCCGTCAGCGGCGACGTGGGCGCCAGTGTAGGCGGCTCGGATCACATGAGCTTCTCCCAGGCCAAGATCCCCACGTTCTTCTTCTTCACCGGCATCCACGGCGAGTACCACCGGCCCACGGATACCGCGGACCTCATCAACTATCCGGGCATGGTGCGGGTCGCGGCCTTCGGGCAGACCGTGGCCCTGGACCTGGCCAACGCAGACACGGTGCCCGCCTTCGATCCCGAGACCGCCAAGCTGCCCATGCGGGGGGATGGCGGACCCATGCGCATCGCCTTCGGCACCATTCCCGACTATGCCGACAACCCCAAGGGCTTCCGCATCAATGGCGTGGCCAAGGGGTCCACCGCGGAGACCATCGGCTTGCAGAGCGGAGATATCCTCATCCTGTTCGGCGGCAAGCCGGTGAAGAACATCTATGACTTCATGGGCGCCCTGGGGGCGTTCAAGCCCGGGGACAAGGCCGTGATCCAATGGCTCCGCGGCGATCAGACCATGAAGGCCGAAGCCACCTTGAAGGGCCGACCATGAGGCTCGCCACACCCTCCGGATTCGCCACGGAAGTCTTCCTGGTCGAACAGCCCGACCGGGAGATGCTTCCCGAAGGGCCCTGGACTCTGCTGGGGGATCAGCGCCTCCGCGAAGCCTGGACCCGGGCGGGCATGCCCGAACCAGCCCACGCCCTCTGGGTGGCCGTGCCTGAAGAAGAAAAGAAATTGCGCACCGTGATCCCCTGGCTCGAGCATTGGGCCCGGGTGCCCCTGCACAGGGACGCCACCGTGGTGGCCCTGGGGGGTGGCGTGCTGACCGACCTGGCGGGCCTCGCGGCTTCGCTCTACCTGCGCGGCATCGCCTGGCAGGTCTGGCCCACCACCCTGCTGGCCATGGCGGACGCGGCCCTGGGCGGCAAGACCGGCGCGGATCTCGCCGCAGGCAAGAACCTGGTGGGGGCCTTCCATCCCCCCCGCCGCCTGGTGGCCTGCACCGATCTGCTGGCGACCCTGCCGGAACGCCAGCTGGACAATGGGCGCTGGGAACTGATCAAGACCGCGCTCATCCAGGGCGAGATGGCCTGGGCCATGGAGATGCTGCTGGAGGGGCCCGTCAAGGTGCCCTGGGTCGAACGGTCCCTGGCCTTCAAGGCGGGCGTGGTGCACCGCGATCCGCGGGAATCGGGGGAACGCCGCCTGCTGAACCTGGGCCATACCCTGGGCCACGCCCTGGAGGCCGCCTCCGGCTACCAGCTGCTGCACGGCGAGGCCGTGGGCCTCGGCCTGCTGGGATCGTGTCTTCTGGCGGAGGAGCAGGGACTGAAACCCTTCCCCTCCAGCCTCCTCGAGCCCCTGGCCCGGCGGCTGGTTCCCCTGACCCCGCAGGTGGCGCCCTGGCGCGACTGCCTGCCCTTGCTGGCCAGGGACAAAAAGGCCGTGCGGGCACCGGGCTCCACGGATGAGGCCCCCGCCACGGAAATCCAGTGCATCCTGCCCCGGCCCGGCGAGCCTGCCGTGCAACGGGCGCTGCCCCCCCAGGCCTGGGAATCCCCCCACGCCAAGCTCCTTGCCCTGCTCCACCAGGAGACCGCGCGTGCTTGATGTCCGTCCTCTGCTCCTTGCGCTCCTTCTGGGGGCGGCGCCTGCCTCCGCCGAGGATGTCCGCGCCCTCATGCTCCAGGCCCGGGCCCTCCAGTTGCGGGGCGGGGGTGAGGATCCCACGGCGGCGGCAGCCCTTTACCGGCGTGTAATCGTCCAGGTGCCTGGTAGCGCCGAGGCGCACCTGCGCCTTTCGGAAGCCCTGCAGGAGCTGCAGGATGCCGATGGCGCCGTGGCCCCCGCGCGGCAGGCCGTGGCCCTGGCGCCCCAGAACGCCGAGGCCCAGGCCCACCTCGCCCTCCTCCAGTACCAGCGGGCCCAGAAGAATGCCGCGCTGGCACCGGAAGCGGCGAAGGAACTGCGTCTGGCCACGAAGCGGCTGCCCCAGGATCCGGAGCTGTGGGCCCGGCTGGGCGAAGTTTCCGAACAGATGAAGGATAACGAAGGCGCGCTCAAGGCCTGGCTCCGGCTGGGTCGCATGCGCCCGGGCTTCCTCCCTGCCTGGGAGCGGTCCCTTATCCACGCGAGGGCCCTTCAGAATTACGAGGGCAAGCGGGAGGCCCTGCTGGCCTTGAATGCCCGGAACCCTGAGGATCGCCACCTCCGCCAGCTGGAGGAGCTGGCCCGGGAACAGATCAAGGCCGGGTACCTGGCCCACGCCGAGGAAAGCTTCCTGCTCCTGGCCAGCCGAGTGCACGACGAACCGGGCCTGTGGGAGAACGTATCCCTGATCCGGCTGCAGACTGCCCGGTGGCCGGAGGCCCTCGATTCGCTGGCCAAGGCCGAGGCGATGAAACCCAGCCCCACCCTCACCTTCCACACGGCGCGGGCCCTCATGAACCTGGGCCGCTTTGAGGAGGCCGAACGCCGGCTGCGGGCCATCGTGGCCCAGGAGGTGGAGCCACAGTGGATCATGGATGGCGCGCCAATGCTGTATTCCGAAGCCCTGCTGCTCCAGGGCAAGGGCAAGGCCCTGCTGGCCTTCCTGCTGAAGGAACGCCAGCCCCATCCCCGCACCGACGGCGAAGCTCAGGTCTTCAAGACCCAGGCCTTCATCAGCCTCAATGACTGGAAGAGCGGCCTGGGGGCCTTGAAGGAGGGCATCGCCAAGTACCCCAAGATCCCTTTCTTCCAGCAGGCCGCCAAGCTTCCTCCGAAATACCTCGAGTACGCTTTCTTCTCCCGAAAGGAGGCCCGAGCCACCCTGGAACAGCTGCACCTCGAGGGAATGGCCGCCCTCTGGCAGGAGTTCCAGCGCTGGGACAAGTGCCTGGAGGCCCTCGAGCGGGCCCGCAAGCTCTCGCCGGTGCGGCGGGTGGACATGCTCATCATGGAAAGCCAGGCCTACGATGGGCTCGACCGCCACGCGGAATCCCTCGCGGTGCTTCGCGAGGCGCAGGCGCTGGAACCCGCCAACCCCCTGGTCCAGAACAACCTCGGCTACCTGCTGCTGGAGCAGGATCGTGATCTGGAGGAGGCCGCTGCCCTCATCGAGGCCAGTGCCAAGGCCACCCCGGACAACGGGAATGTGGTGGACAGCCTGGGCTGGGCCCAGTTCAAGCTGGGCCGAATCGCCGAGGCGGAAGCCACGCTGCGCAAAGCCGTCGAATTGAATCCCTTCAGCCCAGAGGTCCGCAAGCATCTCGGCGAAGTCCTGGTGAAGCAGGGCAAGCTGGCCGAGGCCGCCGAACAGTGGGATCGGGCCATGGCCTTCGTGTTCCCGGAACGCCCGGCCCTGGAGAAGCGCCTGGGAGAACTCCGCATCCGCATCGCCAAGGAGCAGGCAGCCAAGACCGAAGCCCCGGCCTCCCTGGCGGTGGTTCCCACGACGAAACCGGATGATGACGAGGACGATCAGTGATCCCGCTCCAGACCCCGCCGCCGATCTCCGCCCCCGCACCCGCGACGCCCATCCGCGCCCAGTACGGTTGGGGCTACACCGGCCCCGGCGGGGAAGGGGTGGGCACCCTCAGCCTGCTGATGGAGCCCGCCAGTGGCCGGCTCATCCTGGAACTGCACGCGCCCGGGGAGCGTCTGGTGCTTCTGGAAGGCGACCAGGCCTCCGGCTACCGCCTGCAGGTGCCCCGGAACAAGCTCGATCAGCGCGCCGCGACTCTCACTCAGCTGCCGCTGCCCTTCCTGCCCCAGGTGCCCAGCGTGGAGGCCCTGCTGCGCCTCCTGCGCAGCGGCCAGGGCCCCGGCGTCACCGTGACCAAGAAGGATGCCCAGGGCCCCCTGAAGCTCCACTGGCAGGGCAAGGATGCCCGCGGCAAGGACGAGCAGGTCTGGCTGGACCGGAGGCGGTGGGAGGGGGGGAAGTAGCTCCCAGGGGCCGTTCCTGCTGAAATCGCCTGCGGCGATTTCAGTTAGGCGGCTTTGCCGCCAGGGTGGGCCTTCCCGCCGCGATCCACGCGTTGAGGATGGCATCGCCCAGGTGCTGGCCGGCGAGCTGGAGCTGCTGCTTCACCACGGGGCCTTGCTTGGCCCAGAAGATCATCCAATAGGCTTGGCCGCGCAGTTTGCCCCGGTTACCCAAGGGCGTGGTACGGTCAGCACCCTGCTCATCCGCCAGCAGCTGGGGCACCAGGGCGTGGGCGGCCACCAGCCAGTCCCAGGGCCGCTCGAGGAAGGCCTGGTCGGGCTGGGCGGGCAGCACGGTCAGATCTGCGGCCACGAGGTACCGCTCCACCAGGCTGCTTTCCCAGCGGCTGTGGATACCCTTCTGGCCGGTGAGCTGGCCATCGTGGTTCGTGGTGGTGTGCAAGGGCACGTGGGCATCGCCGATGTAGTGGCCGAGGATGGCCGTGGCGAAAGCGACGCGGGCCGGGTCGCCGCTGCGGAAGGCGTCCACCAGATCCCGCCAGCGGTCCTGGATGATCCAGGGCACCACGCCGAGGCGGTAGTACTCGCCGCCGACCCTGGCCTGGGCCTCTTCCAGCGTGCGGGGCAGCCTGGCCGGATCGCCGTAGGGCTCCATGTCCAGGAAGTGGCGGGGTCCCTCTTTCCGGTCCTGCTTCCAGTGGTCGGGATCCGAGGCGTGGTCGCAGACCTCCGCCTCGCGCCCCGCGAACCACGTCCGCGGCTCCGCGGGCAGAGACCGGAGGGCCAGGGTCGAGACCACCCGATGGCCCTTGTCGCCCCAGGACCAGAGGGGGGCGGCGAGGAGGATGACGAAGGTGAGGGTGGAGAGATGGCGCATGGGGTTCGATTGGAGCGCTCCGCGGCTACGCCGCAGAGTCGGGACCGGCTTCGCCGGTCTAAAAGCATGTGTTGTCTATCTCCGCCGCGCAGCGGCGGAGCCCGTCCTCGCCCTATTCCGGGATGGTCCCGGTGCGATCCCAGCGGGTGCGGGTGAAGAAGTGGCGGGCGGTGTCGATGAAATCTCCGGCCACATCCGTGGGGCCATCGGGCACGCGGCCGTTGTCGTTGTCGGTGTCGCCCTCGCGGAAGCTCCACCACACGATGAAGGGCCGCCCGCGCAGGTGATCCACTGGCAGGAAGCCCCAGTAGCGGCTGTCCATGCTGTTGTCGCGGTTATCGCCCATGGCGAAGACGTGACCGGGCGGCACCTTGACGGGACCCAGGCTGTCCTTGAAGCTCTCCTGGATGAGGCTCCCCATGGACTGCATCTGATTGCGTTCGTGCAGGGCCAGTACCTCGGCATCGGCGTGGCGCCAGAGACCCAAGGGACGCTCGGCTTCGCCCGCGTACCGGGTGGTGGGCCACGGGCCGGGCGTGGGTCCCTCGGGGCTGCGGCCGAACTGGAATTCGAAGGGGCCCGTGACCTGCTTCCCATTGATGAACAGCCGCTTGTTCTTCATCTCGACGGTATCGCCCGCCAGGGCCACGCAGCGCTTCACGTAGTCCTGGTCCCGGTCGATGGGGTAGCGGAAGACGATGATGTCACCCCGCTTCACGCCGCGCATGGGGAAGAGTGCCTCCTCCCAGGCCCACTGGGGCCGGGCGAAGATGAACTTGTTGGCCAGCAGGTGGTCCCCGATCATCAGGGTGTTCCGCATGGAGGCCGAGGGGATCTTGAACTGCTGGCCCACGAAGGCCTTGAAGAACAGGATCAGGACCATGGCGAAGCAGATGACTTCGAGGTTATCGCGCACCATGCCCTTTTCGGCACCCGGAGGCAGGGTGATCTCGGGCTCTTCGGCTGGGTTCGCGGGTTTGGGGGATTCAGCCACTTCGACTCCGGGTTCAGGGACGCTTGAAGGCGGGGAGGTCGGTGAAGCCGTAGGACACCAGCCGGTTCACGGCGACCCAGGAACCATTCCGCTCTTCGCGGGTTTCCACTTCGCCGAGGTTGGGCAGGTAGAGGGTCCTGCGCTTCGGCCCTTGCTGGGGTTTGGCCTCGACCCAGATTCCGATGGGATCCGAAGTGGCGGGCAGGAGCGTGGCCCCATCCCAGGCCGCCCGTCCGACCATGGTGAATTCAGTCCCCCGGTCCACCCAGCGGGGTGTGTCCGGGAAATTCGCCGGCAGCAACCGGGCCAGGATCCGGCCGCTTTCTTCGACCAGGTCGAGGCCGCCATCGTGATGGCTGACGAGCACGGTGAGGTGGCTGCGGCTGCTGCTCACATCCAGCTTGACGAGGCCAGGACCGCTGAGGGCCATGGTGGAATGGGCCACCCGAACCTGCATCCGGTCTTCAAGCCGTTGGGACTGGGAGGGGTCCGCGAAGGCCAGCGTCAGGCCTTCCACCCAGGGGCCGTAGACCACCGGAGTGGCCACCCTGGGCTGGCAGGCCAGGCCGGCCAGCAGCACCGCGGGAACTAGGCAGCGCAGGGCTGAACGCATCAGCGGTGGCCCTGGTTGAACTTGGCGATCAGGTCCGACAGGGAGGTGCTGGTGGCGGGCACGGAAGGAATGGCTGGATCGGGCTGGGGCGGGCGGGCTTCACGCTCGGGGCGCGGTGGATGGGCCTCCTGGGAACGCGGGGGCCGGGCGCCTTCGGGTCGGGGCGGACGGGGGCCTTCGGGTCGGGGCGGACGGGAGCCTTCGGGCCGGGGCGGGCGAGGGCCTTCGGGCCTGGGCGGGCGCGAGCCTTCGGGCCGAGGAGGACGAGGGCCTTCAGGCCGGGGCGGGCGGGGTCCCGCTGGCCGGGCCTGGTTCTCGTCGCGCTTGGGCCGGCGATGCTGTGCGGGCCGCCCGGCATTTTCCGGGGCAGCGAGCAGGGCCTTGATGGAGAGGGCGATGCGCTTGGCTTCCAGATCCAGCGCCAGCACCTGTACCTTCACGGCCTGGCCCACGCTGAGGGCGTCGGCGGGGTTCTTCACGTAGCGGTGGGCGATCTCGCTGAGGTGCACCAGGCCGTCCTGGTGGACGCCCACGTCCACGAAGGCGCCGAAGTCGGTCACGTTCGTGACGATGCCCTGGAGCTCCATGCCGATCTCCAGGTCGCTGGGCTTGTTCACGCCCTCGCGGAACTGGACGATTTCGAAGCGGTGGCGGGGATCGCGTCCGGGCTTCTTCAACTCGGCGAGGATATCCTTCACGGTTTCCACGCCGAACTTCTCATCTACGAAGAGCTTGGGGTCAAGGCTATCCAGCACGGCATCATTGCCGATGAGCTCAGGCACGGTCTTGCCCGACAGCTGGCAGATGCGCTGCACCACGGGATAGCTTTCGGGATGCACGGCGGAGGCGTCCAGGGGGTCCTCGCCATCGGGGATTCGCAGGAAGCCCGCAGCCTGCTGGAAGGCCTTGGCACCGAAGCGGCTGATCTCCAGGAGCTGTTCCCGGCGCTTGAAGGCGCCGTGCTCGAAGCGGTGGGCCACGATGCCCTTGGCCAGGCCTTCGCCGATGCCCGCCACGTAGGCCAGCAGCTTGTACGAGGCACAGTTCAAATCCACGCCCACGCGGTTCACACAGCTCTCCACCACGTCGTCCAGGCCCTTCTTGAGGGCAGTCTGGTTCACGTCGTGCTGGTACTGGCCCACGCCGATGCTCTTGGGATCGACCTTGACCAGCTCGGCCAGGGGATCCTGGAAGCGCCGGGCGATGCTGATGGCACCGCGCACGGTGACGTCATGTTCCGGGAATTCCTCCCGGGCGATATCGCTGGCGGAGTAGACCGAGGCGCCGGCCTCGCTCACGCTCACGCAGATGAGGCCCGTGCGGTTCGTTTCCTTCAGCCACTCGCGGATGAAGGCCTCTACTTCGCGGCCACCGGTACCATTGCCGATGGCGATGGCCTCGATGGGATTCTCCGTGCAGAGCTTCTCCAGCAGGGCGCGGCTGCCATCCAGATCGCGCTTGGGCTCCAGGGGGTAGATCACCTCGTTCTGCACCAGCTGGCCCAGGCGATTGATGACCACGAGCTTGCAGCCCGTGCGGATGCCGGGATCCACGCCCAGGGTGCAGCGCTGGCCCGCGGGGGGCGCCAGCAGGAGGTGGTCCAGGTTGGTCTGGAAGACCTTGATGGCTTCGCCATCGGCCTTCTTCTTGGCCTCGTAGCGGACTTCGGATTCGATGGCGGGGGCCAGCAGGCGATCGAAGGCATCGCCGCACACATCGTTGAGGAAGCGCCGGTACCCGCTGCCGGGGTGTACCTGGACCTTGGAGACCAGCTGGGACACCAGGTTCTCGCGCTCCACCACCAGCTTCACGCTGAGGATGTCCTCCTTCTCACCCCGGCGCAGGGCCAGCAGACGGTGGCTGGGGATCTTGCGGATGGCCTCGGCGAAGTCGAAGTAGGGCCGGAAGCGCAGGGCGGCCTGGTCGGCCTTGCGCTCTTCGCGGATCTCGGACTTCAGCACGCCGTGCTCGTGGAATTCCAGGCGCAGCCAGGCCCGGAGGGCGGCATCCTCGGAGAGCCGCTCGGCCAGGATGTGGCCCGCGCCCTCCATGCACTCCGAAGGGGATCGGCAGCCATCCTCGTCCTTGATGAAGGGCTCGGAAATGATGAAGGGATCGGCGCCGCTGTCGTCGGCCAGCAGGGAATCCAGCAGGGGCTCCAGGCCCCGCTCTCGGGCCGCGGTGGCCTTAGTGCGCTTCTTGGGCTTGTAGGGCAGGTAAAGATCCTCGAGCTCCGCCTTCACCCAGGTGGTCTCGATCTTGGCCCGGAGCTCGGGCGTGAGCTTGCCCTGCTCGTCGATGGTCTTGAGGACGGTCTTCCGACGGTCCAGCAGGTCCTTGTAGTAGGCGTGGCGGTCCTCCACGGCCCGGATGGCCACTTCGTCGAGGGACCCGGTCGCCTCCTTGCGGTACCGGGCGATGAAGGGCACCGTGTTGCCCTCCTCCAGCAATGCCACGATGGCGGCGACGCCTGCGCGGGGGAGCTTGAGCTCCTTGGCCATGAGGTCGAGCACTTGATCCACACCTGCTCCTTGCATCCCCGCGGGGGGGGCGAAAGGCGATCATACCAAGGACGGGGCATATGGGTCTGTTTTCAGATCCCCTCGAAATCGACATCGACCTTTCACCGCATGGTTGGCACGCTCAGCCCGGATTCCCGTTTCATCGGGAAGAACGCTTCGCGAAAGCGGAGGAGAGCGGAGGCGCTGAGGAAAACGGAGAACTGATTTTTCGTTGTGGCTTCTCTCCGCTTTCCTCTGCTTCTCCGCGAACCTCCGCTTACATGCGCTTTCCCATTCAATTCGTCCTCAGGGAGACCTTGCGCCGGGCGCCCTCTGGAGGCACTTCCAGGGTCCGAAGATCCCTTTTCCATTGGCTGTGATCCAGGTTCGTACCGATGACGACCGCCACGCAGTCCGGGGCGGTGCCGTCCGCGCGCAGGGGCAGGGGCGAGATTTCGAGCCGGCCATCGGCCAGCTGGAAGGCCCAGCGATCGCTGCCGTCGTTGCGGGTGGCCCAGCCGGCAAAGGCGCAAACCCCCTTGGCCCGCAGCAGCTCGCCCTGGGCTGGCGGGGCCAGCAGCAGAGCCTCCAGGGCCGCGGGATCCACCGGGTGGTCCCAGTGGAGCGCAAGGGAGCGAGCCTCGGCAAAGCTGGTGTTGCCAGCGGAGGCCCAGCCTTCCGGCGCCGGCCGTACATCGCCGAGCCAGGGATCTGGGCTGCCCTCGGGCGCCAGGCCGTGTCGCGTGGCGACCTGGGGGATATGGCGGAAGGCGCGGCGCAGCTCGCTCTCCCAGGCCACGGCTGCGGAGGGGTCGAGGTCGGATTTGCTGAGGTGGATGAGGCTGGCCAGGCCAGCCTGGCGATGGAGCAGGGGCTTCGTTTGCAGGTGGTCCACCGGGGCCAGACAGGAGATGACCGTGAGCAGGCCCGCCAGCCGCAGACGGCCTTCAAGCACTGGTTCGTGTTCGAGATCCAAGAGATCCGTGGGATCGGCGAGGCCCGTGGTTTCGAGCACGACTCGTTCCGGTCGTGTGCCCTCGGGCTGGTCGCACCAGGCCTGGAGGGTGGCCACCACGTCATCCCGCAGGCTGCAGCAGACGCAGCCGTTCACCAGGTTCTGGATGCCTGCGAGTTCGGGGCGTTCCGCATCCACCAGGGCACCGTCCACGCTGATGGCGCCGAACTCGTTGATGAGCACCGCCACCCGACGCCCTGCCGCGACCTCGGCTTTCAGCAGGCGGTTGACCACGGTGGTCTTCCCAGCCCCCAGGGGGCCAGTGACGATGAGAATGTCCAGGGGCGCGGGTCGGTCCATCCATCCATGATGCCGCTCGCTGCAGAAATATGAGAGCGTTGAAGGGTGGATTCTCTCGATCTCAGCTACCGCCTGGCCGTCTCCCTGGCCGGTGCCGCCGCCCGGGCTTGTGCCCGGGCCCTGCCGGGGGGCTGGCGGCTGCGCCTGGAGGCCGAGGCGCCCGAGCTGCCCGCGGGCCGCTGGATCTGGCTGCACGCGGTGAGCGTGGGCGAACTGCTGCTGGCCGACGGCCTCCTGGGTCGGCTGCGCGATGCCGGCCACCGGGTCCACCTGAGCACCGGCACCCCTGCGGGCCTGGATCTGCTGGCGCGCCGCCTTTCAGACTGGGATGGCGGCACAGGCCGGATCAGCGGTGGTGCCTTCCCCCTGGACGATGCCGCCGGACTGAGGCCCTTCCTGCGCCAGGCACCGGGCGCTTTCATCGCCCTGGAGACGGAGCTCTGGCCGGGGTTGCTGGAGACCCTCGCCTCCCGTGATATTCCGGGGCTCGTGGTGAACGGGCGCCTGACGGAGAAATCGCTCCGGCGCGGCGGGCCCTGGCTGCGGCGGGCGGCCTCGCGGCTCAGCCTGGTGGCCGCCCGGGACGAGCAGAGTGCCGAAGCTTTCCGCCTGCTGGGCGCCCCACGGGTGGCTCTGGGCGGCAACCTGAAGGCGGACCTTCCCCCACCGCGGCCCCTGCATGCGGGCTGGACCGCGCTACGGGAAGCCTGGGCCGGCGCGCCGGTGCTGGTGGTCGGGAATACCGTGGAAGGTGAGGAAGATCTGCTGGTGTCGGCCTGGTTGGCGGCCCGGGCCCAGACGCCGGGCCTGCGGCTGATCCTCGCGCCCCGGCAGCCCCGGCGCTTCGAGGCGGTGGCGCGGAGGTTCGCAGACCAGGGACTGGCCTTTCGCCGGGCCTCCGAGACCTGGCCAGAGGAGATTGCCTGGCACAGTACCGAGGTGCTCCTGCTGGACACCCTGGGTGAACTGCCCGCCGCCTACGCGGAGGGCACCCTGGCCCTGGTGGCCGGGGGCTGGGGCGCGGTGGGCGGGCACAATCCCCTGGAGGCCGTGCGGGCTGGACTCCCCACGGCCATGGGTCCCGGTTACGCCAACTTCGAGGACCTGGTGCAGCCCCTTCGATTGGCAGGCCGCCTGGAGGTGGTGGCCGCGAATGGACTTGCCCCCTGGTTGCTGGCCATCTTGCACCAGGCACCACTCCGATCCGCTGGCCCCACACCGCTTCCGGAAGCCCTGACCGGGGCCCTGGACCGGACCTGGGCGTTGATCGCGCCCCATCTTCCCCCGGTTGGATAGAATCTCGCCCACAGGGAGCCTTCATGAACCGACGGGCCGCGCACATCCTGCTGATCGACGATGATCCAGAGGTCCTGGACATGGTGCATTCGGCCCTGGCCCACTACGGGATGGAGGTGCACGCCTATCCGGATGCCGCCCAGGCTCTGGAGCTGATCCAGAACCCCTCGGCTCCGGAGTTTGATCTGGTCATCACCGATATCAACATGGATGGCCTCGATGGGTTCGACGTCATCCACAAGGTGAAAACCCTGCAGCCCCGGCTGCCCGTGGTGCTGATGACGGGGCAGGCCTCCGTGGACTACGCCATCCGCGCCATGCGCATGGGCGCCTCGAACCTGTTCATGAAGCCCGTGGCCATCCGGGACCTGGTGCAGAGCGTGTTCCACCTGGTGGACCTGCACCGGGAGATCCGCCTGGCGGACGACGGGCTGCGGGGCCTGGTGAACGAGCGCCGCCACTTCCTCTTCCGATCCGACGAGCTGGACGTGCCCAGCCTAGTGCGGCATCTGACGGACCGCCTGGTGCCCATGGGCTTTGCTTCCATGAGCAACCTGGACGTCATCGCCATGGCCTTCCACGAGGCACTGGTGAACTCCCTGGAGCACGGCAACCTCGAGCTGGAGTCCTCCCTCAAGGGGGACCTCTTCGCCCTGGAGGATCCCTACACCAAGCTGCGCGAGGCGCGGATGGCGGACCCGGCCTATGCGGGCCGCCTCATCGAGGTGCGGCTGGCCATGGATACCGAACGCTTCGAACTCGAGATCAGCGATGAAGGCAAAGGTTTCGATGCCAGCCGCATGGGGCCCCTGTCCGGGGACTCCGAGATGGCCCCCCACTGCGGCCGGGGCCTCCCGCTCATCCTGCTGGTCATGGACGAGGTGCACTTCAACGACAAGGGGAACCAAATCCGGTTGGTCCTCCGGCGAAAGTGAATGTTCAGGTTCCACCCAGCCGGGCGCGCGGGCTGCGCCCGCGCGTGAACGAAAAACGCGGCCAAGGCCGCGTTTTTCGCATGGACGATAGAAGGTCTGGAACCGGGACCTCCTAGAACGCCCCTTCGACGAACGCCTTCAGCTGCGGCTTGGGCTGGCCGCCCACGAGCTTGTTCACGGGCTTGCCATCCTTGAACACGATGAGGGTGGGGATGCTCATGATGCCGAACTGGCCGGCCACCTGGGGGTTCTCGTCCACGTTCATCTTCACGAACCTGGCCTTCCCCTGCATCTCGGAGGCCAGCTCGTCGAGGACGGGGGCGATCATCTTGCAGGGCCCGCACCAGGGCGCCCAGAAATCCACGAGGGTGACGCCCTGCGCGATGACCTGCGGAAATTCGGCGTCGGTGATGTGGGCAACGAGGTCGGACATGGGAACTCCTTTTTCAATGACTAGGGCAGGGGCAGGGGGCCGTCAGGACTGGCGCCCCCCCATTGGGCGATGGTGAAGATGCTCATGTAGCGCTCGTTCGTTTCCCTCAGGCGCTGGGCGAGCACTTCGCACAGCGCGTAGAGGATCTTCAAGGCGATCCGGTGCTGGGCCTCGATCAAGGAGCGAAGGCCGGTCAGCGGGATGAAGAACAGCACCGAGTCCTCGTTGACGATGGCGTCCGCGGCCCGGTTGGAGTTGTCGATGAGAGCCATCTCGCCGAAAAAGGCCGGGGTCTCCAGCACCGCGAGGGCCTCTTCACCGGTGAGGCTGGCCTTGGAGATGCGCACGGAACCCTTCACCACCAGGTAGAGCCCATCACCCGGGTCACCTTCACGGAACAGGACCTCACCGGCCGGGAATGAGCGCACGTCCCCGATGATGAGGATCTGGGCCCGCTCCATCTCGTCCAGGTTCCTGAACAGGGGCGACTGGGTCAGAAAGGCGGCATCAATCAATGCTGATCCGTGGGAAGGGGTGCCGCGAAGGGTTCCAGTGGCACATGGGCGCAGAGGTCAAGGCCGAAGCCACGGAGGCCAATGTACTTGGTTTCGTGGCGGCTGAGCAGGCGCATTTTCCCAATGCCCAGCTGGCGCAGGATCTGGGCGCCCACGCCGAAGTCGCGGTCGCTCATGGTCTGGGGAGCCACTGGCCCCTCGTCCGCCACGCCGGGGGTGTGGGCGTGCCGTCGCAGGTACACCAGGGCGCCGCGGCCCTCCTTGGCAAGCACGCCCATGGCCTTCTGGAACAGGCCCGATTCGAAGCCATGCAGGTCGTCCGGCAAGGTTTCCACGTGCACGCGCACCAGGGGCGGCTCGCCGCCACCGGCCAGGTCACCCAGCACGAAGGCCAGGTGGCTGCCACCATCGAGCAGGCTCTGGAACCGGTGGACCTTCAACTCGCCCCAGATGCTGGTCATGGCTCGCACCTCCAGGGGCTTCACCAGGGGTTCCTGGCGCAGGCGGTAGGCCACCAGATCTGCCACGGTCACCAGGAGCAGGCCATGCCGGCGGCAGAAGGGCACCAGATCCGGCACCCGGGCCATGGTGCCATCGTCCTTCATGATCTCGCAGATGACCCCGCTGGGGTGCAGGCCCGCCAGGCGCGCCAGATCCACGCTGGCCTCGGTCTGGCCCGTGCGGGTGAGCACGCCGCCGGGCCGGGCCCGCAGGGGGAAGACATGGCCGGGCTTCACGAAGTGCTGGGGCTTGGCGTCGGGGGCGATGAGGGCCTGGATGGTGCGGGAGCGGTCCTGGGCGCTGATGCCCGTGGTGGTGCCCTCCCGGGCCTCCACGGAGACGCAAAAGGCCGTTTCGAAGGGGCTGGTGTTATCCCGGACCATGAGGGGGATCTGCAGCCGGTCCAGCACCGGACCCTCCAGGGCGGCGCAGATGAGGCCCCGTCCGTGGGTGGCCATGAAGGCGATGGCCTCGGGGCTCACGTGTTCCGCCGCCAAGGTCAGGTCGCCCTCGTTCTCGCGATCCTCGTCATCGACCACCACGACCATCTGGCCCCGGCGGATCGCTTCGATGGCTTCCTCGATGGAAGCGAAAGGGGAGTCGGGGCGAGTGCTCATAGGACCCCCAGGATCGCTCAGGAGACCTTCGGGGGGAAGAGCGCACTCCGCAGTAGGGACGCACTCCATGGTATGGTTGGGCATCCGATTCATCTTCCGGAGAGGAACAGCCCATGTCTCAGGGTGTGATTCAAGGCTCCATGCGCGAGGCGCCGCTGCCCGACATCATTCAGCTCGTGAGCCAGGGCGGAAAGTCCGGGTGCTTCCACGTGCAGCAGGAGGCCGCCAAGGCGCGGATCTACCTGAAAGAGGGACGGATCATCCATGCGGTCACCCAGAACGGCGAAGGCCTCGAAGCCCTCATGGAAGTGGCCCTCTGGCTGGAGGGTACGTACCGGTTCGAAGAGGTCCTGCCCGAAGTGCCGGCCACCATCACCAAGCCTAACGCCTCCATCCTGATGGAACTGGGGCGGCGGATGGATGAATGGCGCGTCATCAGCCAGAAGGTGCCCTCCCTTGAGCTCTATCCGGCTTCCACCCTGCTCCCGGGCGAGGCCGCCCAGGGCGTGAACCCCCGCGAAGCCAAAGTCCTGGGGCTGGCCACGGGCTACTACACCGTGTCGGAGCTGGCTGAACTGATTCAGAAACCCGCCCTGGCGCTGGCGAAGGATATCTACGGCCTGGTGATGGCCGGGCACATGACCTTGAAGGGCCTCCGGTCCGGGAAGCCGCCCAAGGTCGAGGCGCAGGAGCCCATGAAAGAGCTCATCCCCGTATCCACGCTATTGGGCACGGCTCCGGCGGCGGGTCCGGTGGTGCCGGAATCCAAGGAGGAGGAGACCGCCATCGTACGCATCCAGGCGCCGCCTCCCGTGGCGCGGAATCAGGGGTTTCCGGAAAGCGAAGAATCCCTGCCCGAGACGGTGGGTGGTGGCGTGGCTGGTGCGCCCGCTTCCGCGCCTCTGCCCAAGCCCGCGCCTGTCCAGGATGATCCCCAGCGCATGGTCAAGCTGATGAACTTCACCCAGCGCATCGCCCAGGCCGCCAAGATGGTGCTGCCCCAGGCGCAGCATGAATCCGTGGACCGGCTGCATGCCCGGGCCACCCAGCAGCTCATCTCGGGCGAAGGGCCCGAGGCGGTGAAGGGGCTCGCCTTGGCCATCAGCCGCAGTGCCGTGGATTCCGGGTGCGATGCCGACATGGTCCGCACCCTGAACACGCACCTGAAGGCCCTCTTTTCCAGCAAATAGGTCCCCGACATGCCGACCCGGTTTCTCCTTGGCCTTGCGGCCTCCTTGCTGTTGCTGCTCTCGGGGTGCAAGGACCCGAATGGGAGCTCCGGTGGTACCAGTGGAGCGGCGCTGTACGCGTATGACAGCAGCAGCTCCGCGGTATTCGTCTGGTCCGATTTGAACACCCTCTATACCAGCACCGCCGCCTCCGTCGCCCCGACGAAGCAGATCTCCTCCAGCGTCTTCAGCAGCAAGATCGCCAGCCTGGCCTGGGGCGGGCTCTGCCTGGATGCCCAGAAGGGATTCCTGTACCTCGTCTCGGAAACCGGGGACATCGTGCGGGTGAGCAATATTCGCTCCCAGAGCGGGACCGTGGCCAGCCTGGACGTGGTGTCCTTCGGCCTCTCGAATACGGGCCGCCTCGCCAGCTCCACGTTCGGCCAGGCCGCCCTGGATGCCCAGAACGATCGGATCTTCATCACTGAGAACGGCAGCAGCGGCACCCAGATCTGGGTGGTGAACAATGCCAGCACCCAGTTCCAGGGCGCCTCCATCGCCCTCCAGGCTCTGCATTTCACCGGAGACACCGGTGGAACAGGCGTGGCGGCCGCCTCCGGATCGGTCTACGCCTTCCTGCTGGACGGCAATACGGTGGGGACCAGGGCGACCTACTCGGGCCCCCGCCTCCGCAAGGGAACTCCCTCGGCCTTCACCGATGCCCAGACCCTGATCGGTAGCTCCACCCTCATCGGGAAGTACGGCTCCCTCGCCCTCGACACGGGCAACGGCTATCTGTTCGTGGGCCGCCACAACGCGGATGCCGGCGCGTCGACTGCGCCCATCCAGGTCTTCACCACCGGGATGTTCGGCCAGTCCTACAACCAGGCGCCCACCACCACCCTGGGCAGCGCCACCGACCAGAACCATCTCCGGATCCTCGCCCATGCGGGTACCAAGGACTGGCTGGTGGGCCTGAAGGGAGACGGCGCCGTTGGCTACGGCTTGATTTGGATCTGGAAGTCTCCCATTGGCGGCACGGCGGCCAAGGCCATCACCGCCTCGCCTGCCACCTCGGTGTTCAAGGGCCTGGCCGTGGACGGGAACGCTTCGTGACCAGCCTGCGCCTGCTGGGACTGCTGGTCCAGGATGTGCTGCGCGATCTCTACCGGCACCGGGGCCAGTACGTCCTCGCCGTCCTGACCCTGGCCTCCGGCCTACTCCTGGCCGGCGGCGGCCTGCTGCTGGTGGAGAGCCTGGATCGCTTCGTCGGACGGCTGGAAGGCATGGCCAAGGTCGTGGTCTACGCGGCGGAAGGCCGCACCCTGGAGGAAACAGCGGGGCGGCTGAAACTGGATCCGAGGTTCCGCGAAGTCCGCCGCATGTCCGCCGACGAGAACCGCAAGCGGTTCCTGTCGGCCACCCGCGAGGCCGGGCTGCTGCTGGAAAGCGCGGGCCAGGATGCCCTGCCGGAAAGCCTGGAACTGACCCTTCGCAAGGACCTGGCCTCCGGGGGCCGGGCGGTGGAAGTGGGCACCAGCCTCCGGGGGCTGCCTGGCGTGGGCGACGTGCTGGTGGACCAGGAGCGCCTGGAGAACCTCCAGCATGTGGCGCGCATGCTGCGCTCGGCCCTGGCCACTCTCGGCGTGGTGCTGCTGCTGGCCGCGGGCTTCGCCACGGGCAATGTGATCCGCATGAGCATCCTCGCCCGCGAAGAGGAGATCACGATCATGCGTCTGGTGGGGGCTTCGGAAGGCTTTATCCGCACGCCCCTCCTGGTGGAGGGGGCCTTCCTGGGCCTGGGCGGCAGCCTGCTGGCCCTGCTGGGCCTCTTCGGGCTCTGGCTGCCCGTGTCCCGGGGAATGGGCAACCTGTCACCCATGCTGGTGGAACTGGCCCGCCTGGGGTTCTTCTCCGGGGGCAGCATGCTCTTGCTGGCCGTCGTGGGGTCCGCCACTGGCGCCCTGGGGGCCTTGTGGGCGTTCTGGTCCACCCGCAAGGCCCAGCGCGAGGAAGAGGCCCTGATGGAAGGGGCAGGCTGAGGTTCTTTCAGTAGCTCAGCACCAGCACCAGCTCCACGGTGTTGTAGCTGAGGCTCCGGTAGCTGGCGAGGACCGACCGGGCCTCGAGGCTGAGATGGCGATTGAAGGTGCAGCCGAGGCCCAGGGCGACGGCTGGCTCGTTCTTGCTGCTGGTGTCATCCACGGAGTAGGTTCGGGTGGGACCGCCGGTGACGGCGGTGGTATAGGAACCGAAGCCATGGAGCTTCCAGACCTTGAGGATGGCACCGGCCGTGAAGTAGAGGCGGTCTTCCGGGCCCCCCGGCCGGTAGAGGCAGTCGGCGCCGTATGACCAGGCACTCCAGTGGGTGATCTCCTGCCCGCGGTCTGAATACCGCGTGGATTTGTAGGTGTACTGGCTGTTCAGGGTGGGAAAGTCTTGATACGACAAGCTGGGCCTGATGGAGAGGGTCCTCGTCATGGGAACGGCCAACGAAAGGCCTGCTCCGAGGCCGATTTTCGAACCCATTTCTTCACGAAAATCGCCCTGGGCCTGGGCCAGACTCAGGTGGAAACTCGCAACCATGGGCGCATCTGCCGAAGCGAGGACGCCGCAGCTGAAACAGAGGGTGAGGAGCCTGGTGCGTGCGGTTGGCATGAGGGCGGGGTCCTGGACAAGGGAGGCTACAAGGACCTCAAGGGCATCACAGCCTGAATGACCACGGGCTTGCCGCTCTTGGCCGTCAGGTATTGGACAATGGTTTCGACATTGGCCACGATCTGGGAAATCGGGATCCCGGCGTGAAGGTCGTTGTTGCCGATCATCAGGAAGTAACAGTCGATATCGGGCTGGACGAGGCTGTCCAGGCGCTGGATTACATCACCGGAGGTTTCCCCATCCACCCCCATGTTATAGGTCTTGATACCCAGCAGGTCCTCCCAGGTGGCCTCCCTGGGGCCGTTCTGGACCAGGACTACGTAGGTGCGCCGGGTGATTGAATCCCCCACCATGCCTGCACAGGTAACCCCATTGGCCTTGATGTAGGGTGCCAGCCGGGCATCGACCCACCGGAGGTAGCCCAGTTCCGAAAGGTGCTCCCCGTCGGGCATATAGAAGAAAATCAATGGTTTGCCGTCGCTGGCCACCAGGATGGAGTAGGTATCCAGGTAGGTCAGGTGGAGTTGCTGGGCCTTGTTGGCCAGGGCCATGTTCAGGGCTCGGATCTCGATGTTGCTGGTCTCGCCGGTGGGGCCCGTGCCGCAGTTGAGCAGGAAGACCGTTCCCAGGGGGAGGAACAGATGGGTGAGCTTCAACCATGCCTCCGGGCCGGGAATACGCGCCGGGCAGGCCGCCGCACAGGGGAAAGAAGGGTCCTACCGGTACTGGACCTATCATATCGGCCGGGGGTTTAGTCTTCCGCCGAAATTCACGGGGCCAAGGCGGGTCGTCCGGAATCAGGTACCATTCAGGTTGTCTTCTACATCCCATTCCCCACGGAGTTCCCTTGGTTCGGGTCTACTGGAAAGCTGCCCGGCGGGCCTGGACCTGGAGCCAGCACGTCCACAGGCTGCATCCGAAGAGTCTGAGCCTGTTCCGGCGGCACCTCCGGTGGGCCACGGCGGCGGCTCTGCGGCCCCAGGAGTCCCTGGACTGGTTTTCCTTCCATGACGAGCCGGCCATGCGCGGTTTCGCCCAGGCCAATCCCAGACTGGTCTTCCGGGCCCTGACCCGCTACATGTCCGTTCGCTGGGGCCTGGAACATCGGACCAAGGTGATCCAGGACACCTACCGGTTCATCGTCAATCGGGGCGGGTTCCTCCAGGAGGCCATGCACTGCCCCGAAGGCCTGACCCTGGCCCGCCTGGAACTCGACCGCGGTCAGAGGGCCCGGATCCGCCTCGGCAGCGACGCCCAGTTCCGAAAGGAAGGCGAGATATCCCTCTTCCTGGAACTGGAGGGCGTGGTCGGACCCGTGACCGGCCTGGCCTTCTCCCTGGAGCAGGACGGGGATTGGGTCGCCCTCATCGGGGGTTTCCAGGGGCGCAAGGGCGGGGACGAGGACACCATCAAGCTGGCCACCAAGGCCATGCACGGACTCCGGCCCAAGAACCTGCTGGTCCTGCTGGTCCAGGAACTGGCCCGGGTGATGAATATCGGGACCCTGCGCGGGGTGGGCAACCGGGTGCAGGTCTACCGCTCCCGAGTGGACAACCCGCTGGTTCCGGCCAGGAACATCCGTTTCGACTTCGATGCCCTCTGGACCGAACTCGGTGGCGTGGCCTTGGCGGACGGGTGGTTCGGGCTGCCTTTGACGACGCCTCGCCGGGGACCGGATGAAATCAGGCCCAACAAGCGGTCGCTCTACGCCAAGCGCTATGCGTTCCTGGACGAGCTTTTCCGCCAGGTTCGGGAATGCCTGGAAGCCTGAACCAAAGACCGTGACCCAGGGTTCCCGAGCGGCCTTCGGCCTCGGTGGGTTTGAGCCCGATGAAACGCCTGGCCATGCCAATGGATGAATGAGGGGCAATCCCAAAAAAACAGCATTCATTCTGAAATGTAGATCAATATGTCGAATCGGTGTGGCCCTGTCGCCCCGAGTGGGCCTGCCAATCTTGACCTTCTTCAGGGGGGTGCCATGAGCAAGGCCTTCTCTCCCCTTTCCCTGGGCGTGGGGTTCACAGCCCTGCTGGCGCTGGTCCCGGGCCTGGGCCTGGGGTCCAAGCCCAAGCCCGCGCCCAGCGCCGCCCCGGTGGCCAAGGCCTCAGAGACCCCGGCTAGGGATCGCAAGCTGGAGGCCCTGGGTGCCCTGCTGGACCGCTGCGTGAAGGACAGCCCCCGCCCGCCGGGCTCGACCATCGACATCACCATCCTCACGCTGCCCGATCCCCAGCGCACCAGCATGGCCTTCTGGTTCGACCTGCGGCTCAACGCCGTCCAGCGCGCCTTCAAGGCCTGCGACTTTCTGCCCCGGGCCTTCTTCCTGCCCTGGGAGACCATGGCCCAGGAAGGGGTGGGAGCGGGCGTCTCCTCCGAATTCCCGGAGGCCAGCCCTGGCCTGGTCTGGTTCGCCAGGGGCGGTCAGGTGCCGGCCTACCATGCCCTGTTCATCGTGGGGGAAAGCCAGTCCCTGGGGATCAACCGCGAGTCCCTGCGGCAGGCCTTCCGCCTCGCCGCGACCCTGCCCAAGTCCGAGTCCAGGCAACTCGCCATCCTGGGCCCCCAGTTCTCCGGCAGCCTCCGTTCCCTGGGCGCGGCCCTCGGGTCGCACTTCCAGGATCCGGCGGCGGCCCCGGTCCGGATCCAGGGCACCACCACCTTGGATGCGGATGGCATTCGGACCCTGAGGGAGGCGGTGGGACCGGTGGATCCGCGGCGCCTCGAATGCTCGGACTGGATCTGCAACCTTTCCGGGGCCAGCAAGGAGGTCCTGCGGCGGTGGTACCTCAAGGAAGCCGGGTGGCCGGAACAGGCTTCGAAGGTGGCCATCTTCACCGAGTCGAACACTGGCTACGACCAGATCGATCCCAGGTTGCCGGCCCGGGCGGCCAACATCCCCTTTCCCATGGGGCTGTCCCGCCTGCGCTCGGAGCGGCGAGCCATGGAGCAGAACCTGGCCAAGGGCGAAGGGCCGGACCTGGTGCTGCCTTCCACCCTGCTGGGGCGCGCGGAGGATGATGCGGCGCGGGTCCGCGACACCCTGCCCCAGTACGCCGCCGACACGATCCGGAATACCGAACTCACCCTGGCGGGCACCATCCTCAGCCTGTCCCGGCGGGGCTACACCCACATCGGGATCTCCGCCAGCGACCCGGAGGATCTGATCTTCCTGGCGGAGCGCATCCGTGCCTACCACCCCAGCTGCACCCTCTTCACCACCAGCGGCAACCACCTGCTGTTCGCCCACCCGACCATCAGCCACGCCTTGGATGGCATGGTGCTGTTCGGCGGCTATCCGCTGACGGATCCCATGCGGGCCCTCTCCCTCATGCAGGGGAGCCTGGCCTCGTCGGTGCGCTTCACGTCCGAAGGCGAATACGCGGCCTACTATGCCACTCTGCTGCGGCTCGATCCCGCCCGGGCCAGGGGGGGGGAGTTCCGGTTCTGGGGCAAGCAGGGCTTCGTCTCCGTCGTGAAAAACGGCAGCATCTGGCCGCTCCGGCATGGGGGCGTCGAATCCCTCAAGGATGGAAGCCTAGTCTGGGACCCGGACATGGAAGCCCGCTACCGGGAGGTGGCCACCCCAAGCCCTGATCTCCGGCAATACGCCTATTCCCGCCTGCCCCAGCTCACCCTGCTGCTCCTACTCCTCGGTCTGACGTCCTGGGTGGTCTTCCTCAAGCCGCTCCTGGAAGTGGCCGGCCAGGCCAGCAGTGAGCTGAGCCTGGTGCCCTATCGGAACCTCGTGGCCGGAGCGATGCTGGCGCTGGCCATCGTCTCCTTCCTGGCCGTGGGTTACCTGCTGCCGCTCACGGTGCTGGAGGGGGCGCACTGGAAGCAGGCCTTCCTGTGGAGTGGCTTCGGCATCTGGACGCTGCTGCTGGGGCTCACGGCCTGGGCGCTGCGGGGCCGCCTGGGCTGGACCTGGAGCCTGCTGCTGCTCCTGCTGGCCCTGGGTCCCGCCGTGGCCGTGGGGCAATGGGGGCGGACGCACTTCCTGATGTTCGTGCCCCCCTATCTCCGGTTCACCTCACCAGGCCGGGGCGTGTCGCTCATCCCCACCCTGGTGCTGTTCTCCGCGGGTCTGGCCCTGCTGCTGCGCACCTGGTACGACGTGCGCCGGCAGGATCAGGATGCCTTCTGGCCGACCCTCTCGGGGATCGTCGGTGAACGCGGCCAGCGGCCAGGGTTTCCGCACCTCCGGGGACTGCGCTTCCAGCTCTGGATCGGGGGCCTCTCGGTGATCCTCGTGGCCCTGCAGATCGCCCTGCCCGGTGGGCTCATCCGTCCACTTCTGGAGGGGGAGACGGTGACCCGGGTCGCCATCTCTGCCGGGGGCATCCTCTTCCTCGCCTCCTGCTTCCTCTTCTGGCAGCTGCACCGGGGCTGGCGGGAGCTGCGGAACGTGATCGAGGATCTGGATTTCGGAGCCTACCGTGCCTCTTTCGAGGAGGCCGGGCGGCTGATGAACTGGAATGCCATGCGGGCTCTCGGCCGGGGGCTGAAAACCCACCGTTCCAGCCGCCGGGGCCGCGAGCTGCTCAAGGCCCAGGTCTCCTGGGCCGGTCCGGTGGTTCCAGGATTTGAGGCCAGCCTGGAAGCCCTTGAACTATTGGAAACCCATACGCCCCATGGCCGCCGGGGCCATAGCCAGTTCGAAAAATGGAAGTTCCGCTCCAAGGTGGCCCGGCAGATGATCGTATGTGGTGATGCGCTGGAAGCCGCGTGCGTGAAGGCTCCCGAGGCTGCCGCCCTCCGCCTCGGCGAAGTGGATCTTCTCCGGGCCCTGCGCGCCATCCACCTCATCCGGGAGGGCTTCCTGGTGATGCGTCACCTGCTGATCGGCGCCCTCGGGTCGATGATCCTGCTGGTGCTTGGGGTCACCGCCTTCGATTTCCAGCCCAAAGGCCAGGTACTGACGGCCCTGGGCGCCATGCTTTTGATCATGGTCGGCTGGGTCGCCTGGGCCATCCTCCACATCGAGCGGGACCGCCTGCTGTGCCTGATGGAGCACTCCTCCGCTGGTGAGGTCAACTGGAGTTTGGGGCTCATGGAGAACGGACTGCGCTTCGTGCTGCTGCCCCTGGTGCTCATCCTGGCCACCCTCAACCCCACCTTTGGCGGCTTCGTCCTGCAGGTCTTCAACCCGCTCATGCACATCCTGAAGTAAGGCGACCGACCCGTCTCAGCCCTTCCAGCGCCGCGGATCCGATTCGCTTAGCCCCAGCTGGTCCAGGACCCGGGTGGTGAAGGTGTCAAACAGGTCATCCAGGGATTTC
>JANYLR010000064.1 GCA_025363715.1 Holophagaceae bacterium
TTCTCACTCGGGGGTGTGCCACTCGATTTTGGCAGCGTCCCTCCTCCGCCCCGTAGGGGCACGGGTTCATAGCCAGGGGCGGTACTCCGCCCCTGGACTACGGCGCTTCAACCCGACCTTCGCCCCGAATCGGGCGAGGGACCGCCGCCCCCTCCGGGGCGGGAACCTCTGGCGGATTCTATGTCCAGGGCCGGGGTACCGCCCCTGGCTATGAACCCGTGCCCCTACGGGGCGTATGAGGGACGCTGCCAAAAGCGAGTGGCACACCCTCTCCCGGAAGTCACACTTTGCTCCCGGGAAATGCTATCATGACCCTGCAAGATGGGTTAGCGAAACGGATACACCTGGAGAGAGCGACGATGCCCACGTTCCCCGTCAACCCGTCGCGCTTCGACCCCTACAAGAACTTCAAGTTCCGGGTGAAATGGGAGGGTCGCTACGTTGCCGGCGTCAGCAAAGTGAGTGGACTCAAGCGCACTACGGAAGTGGTGAAGCACCGTGAGGGTGGAGATCCCAGCACTACCCGGAAATCGCCGGGCCGCACCGAGTACGACGCCATCACCGTGGAACGCGGCGTCACCCACGATGTGGAATTCGAGCGCTGGGCCAACAAGGTCTGGCATCTCGGCGGCGGACTGGGCGCCGAAGTCTCCCTGAAGGACTTCCGCAAGGACGTCATTCTCGAGGTCTACAACGAAGCCGGCCAGTTGGTCATCGCCTACAAGCTCTACCGGTGCTGGGTCTCGGAGTACCAGGCCTTGCCCGATCTCGATGCCAACGCCAACGCCGTGGCCATCCAGCACATCAAGTTCGAGAACGAAGGATGGGAACGCGACGTAGATGTGACCGAGCCCACCGAACCCACCTTCGCCGAACCTCCCGTCGGGTGAGGAACCATGTCCACCCTCGGCGCCTCGGAATTGCTCCAGGTATGGGAACGCGGCCAAAGCTTGCGGGCCCCGGAGCGGGCCCTGCTCCTGCTGGATGCCACCGCCCCGGCGACCTCTCCTGGGGATCTCCCGGTCGGGCAGCGGGATGGGCAGCTGCTGGCGCTGCGGGAACGGCTGTTTGGTCGCGGGATGGTTTCGATCATGGCCTGTCCGGGTTGCGGCGAAAAGCTGGAGCTGTCCCTGGATACCCGCCAGTTCACGGTTTCAGGAGATTCCCCCAAGGAACTCCTGCTTGAACGGGGAGGGTTCCGGATCCGGTTCCGGGTTCCCATCGGGGCAGATCTGGTGGCCTGCGCCGCCGAGTCCGGCGTGGCTGCGGCAGAGCGCCAGCTGCTGCGGCGCTGCCTTCTGGAAACCAGCCTCCACGAGCACTCCATCGACGCCGATGACCTGCCCGAGGACCTGGTCGAAGGGCTGACCCAGGCCATGGCTGAGGTTGATCCGGGTGCGGATTTGCAGGTCTCGGCCACTTGCCCCGCCTGCGAATGCCGCTGGGAGTCAACCTTCGATATCGTCACCTTCCTGTGGACCGAGTTGCAGGACTGGGCCATCCGCGTGCTGCGCGACGTGCACGCGCTGGCCTCGGTCTATGGGTGGACCGAGCGGGAGGTCCTTGAGCTCAGTCCCTGGCGCCGGCGCCTCTACCTCCAGCTGGTGGGGCGATGAACCCTTTCCTTCAACGACTCGCCGCGAGGAGTCTTGAGGCACTGCCGGTGCTTCAGCCCCGCCGCGCGTCCCGGTTCGAGGCCACGGAGCCCTCCGGAGGACCCGAGGTGATCGCGGAAACCGAATCCAGCCCGGCCGCCAGAACGACCGCGGCTTCCGTGGCATTCCAGGAAATGGCTCTGCCCGCGCCGAAGCCCGCTTCACTGGAGGCCGCAGGCCCCCCGCCCCCCCGGCGGGATTCCGATAGGACGAAGCCCCTGATTTTTTCCCTTCCAGAGCCGGCCCAAAAAACCCCTGCTTCCGGAGATGTGGTCCCCCGAGGTCATGCGCCACTCCTGGCTGCTCCCGAATCATCGATCCTGCTTCAGCCGGTGCGGGTTCCCGGCCCTGCACCCGAATCCTGGAAGCCCCTCGCTGAACCCATCCGGGAGGTGCAGCCCCTCCTGGTCGAATCCTCCCGCACGCTGATGCTGGCCGACCTGCCCCAACAGCAGCGACCCGGAGGCCTTGCGCCCACCCTGCCCTCCTCGACGGAACACCGGGAGGATATCCATATCAGCATCGGGCGCATCGAAATCCGTGCCATCCCATCCAAGGTTGCCCAGGAGCCCCGAAGGATCCAGGAAGGCGCGCCCTCTACCCTCGATACCTACCTCCAGCAGCGCGGTAGCAGGAGGACCCCGTGAGCAACTCCCTGGCCATCGCTGCGGTCACCGCCACGCTGCGGAACCTGCTCGATTCCAAGATCAACGCCAGCCTGGCGGACGACCCCGCCACGGATCCGGGACTCGCAGGCACCGGCATCACCACCAAGGCCCTCGACAAGGCCCGAACCGGAAGCAGCAACCAGGTGAATCTCTTTCTGTTCCAGACCGCCCCGAACTCGGCCTGGCAGAACCGGGATCTCCCCCAGCAGACCAAACCCAATGAGCAGGGACGGCCCCCCTTGGCCCTGGTCCTCCACTACCTTGTCACCGCCTACGGTGCCGGCGATGACGATCAGATGGGCCACCGGCTTCTGGGCCGTTCCATGAGCGTGCTGCACGATCATGCCGTGCTGGGCCAGACGGAGATCCGGGCAGCCCTGGCGGGCAACGATCTGGCCGATCAGATCGACCGGGTGCGCATCGTGCCCTTGGCCCTCTCCGTGGAGGAGATCTCCAAGCTCTGGACGGTCTTCCAGGCGCCCTACCGCATCTCCGCGGCCTACCAGATCTCGGCGGTGCTCATCGATAGCAATGTGCCCGCCAAGGCGGCTCTGCCGGTGCTGAAGCGGGGCTCGGATAACCGGGGCGTGGGCAGCCAGGCCAGTCTGGATTCCCCCTATCCGAATCTCACAGCCATCGGCCTTCCCGCCAACCAGCCCTGCCTCCGGCTGGGGCAGACGGCACAGCTTGTGGGTGCGAAGCTAGAGGGCACGGGCCAGGGGATCCTCCTGCAACATTCGCGCTGGGATGCTGGCGTGGAAATTCCGCCCACGGGAACTCCCACAGACACCGAGATCGATGTGGTAATCCCCAACATGCCGGCCAGCTGGCCCGCGGGGTTCTACCTCGCCTCTGCGTTGGTGCAGCGCCCGACCGAAACCTATCGCCGCAGCACCAATGAACTCCCCCTGATGGTGGCACCCGTCATCACCTCCGCCCTGCCCCTTACCGCCACCGTGGGATCCACCCTGGCCCTCAGTTGCAGCCCCGAAGTGCTCTCCTCCCAGCGGGCCTCGCTCTTCGTCGGTGACCGGGAGGTCCCGGCCCAGGCCCATCCCTCCCAAACCTCCAGCCTCGGCTTCGCGCTGCCCCCGGATCTCTCGGGCACCTATTTCATCCGCCTGCGGGTGGACGGCATCGACAGCCAGCTGGTGCTGGATTACGGCGCGGCGGCCCCCGCCTTCGATCCGCTGCAGAAGGTGACCATCTCATGAGCGACCTGGAGCGATGGCACGCGGGCAATGAAGCCCATCTGAGCGCCTCCTTGAGCTGGCTGAGGCTGCGTTTCACGATATTGATCCAGGCCACGGAAGAGGCTGGAACGGGAGTCTTGGGGGCTGCGCCCTCTGCCGAGACCGCGAAGGCGCCCTGGTGGAGGTTCGAATCCGGAAAGGCTTCCCGCAACAGCGTCGGGCCAGCCTTCCTGAAGGAGAACCCGGACCAGCTCCAGACGCGCGTCACCCAGGCGAATCAGGCCGCGGTGGACGCCGCGCAGTCCATGGATCCTCCACCCGCGCTACCCATGCTGGCTCGGCGCTTTGGCCTCTCCAACTTCGAACAGCAGGTCCTGCTGCTCTGCGCAGCCATGGAACTGGATCCCCTGGCGGCCTCCCTGTGCGCCCACGCCCACGGCGACCCATCCAAGGCCCACCCCACCTTTGCGCTGGCCATGTCCCTCTTCGAGAACCCCGCCTGGGATGCCCTCTCTCCCGAGCGGCCCTTGCGCTACTGGAAATTGCTGGAGATCCATCAGCCCGGCGCCCTCCCCCTCACCGCCAGTCCCCTTCGCCTCGATGAGCGGATCCTCAACCTGTTGAAGGGCCTGAGCCACCTGGACGATCGCCTGGCCCTGTACCTGGAGCCCATGGATGCCGACCCTGAGGCTCTGCCCACCTCCCATCAGGTGAGTGCCGATCGGATTCTGCACCTCCTGCGGCCCTCCGCCCAGCTTCCAGTGGTCCAGCTTCCGGGTCCCCATGGACCCAGCAAGCTGCAGGTGGCCACCCAGGTGGCCTCGGCCCTGGGATTGCAGCTCTATCGGCTGCCTGCCGAGTTGATTCCAGCGCAGCCTGGGGATCTCGAGACCTTCCTCCGGCTTTGGCAGCGGGAGCTGCGGCTCCTGCCCGTGGGGATGTACGTGGACGCGAGTGGCACCAGCACTCCCGCTCTCCAGACCTTCCTGAACCGCTGCGGCGGCCTTTGCTTCCTGGATACCCGTGAATCCCTCCACCTTCCCGGCAGCGCGGTGGCTGATATCGCGAAGCCCACCCACGCCGAACAGCAAGCCGCCTGGGCCCAGGCCCTCGGCGATCACGCGGGCGAAAGTCCCGCCCTCCTGGGAGGGCAGTTTCGCCTTGGCCTGCAGGATATCCGCGGCATCGCCACGAACGCCCTGGCGGATCCTTCCGGAGATCCGCACCGGAAGCTGTGGGAGGCCTGCCTCCAGGCCAGCCGGCCCCAGATGGACGCCCTGGCCCAACGCCTCAACCCCCTGGCCACCTGGGACGACCTGGTCCTTCCGGATCACGAGATGGGACTGCTCCGGCAGATTGCCGGGCAGGTTTCCAACCGGATGGCGGTCTTCGAGGAGGGCGGCTTCGGTGAGCGCATGAACCGCGGCTTCGGCATCTCCGCGCTGTTCGCGGGCGAGAGCGGCACTGGCAAGACCATGGCCGCCGAGGTCATCGCCAACGCCCTGAGGATGAACCTCTACCGTATCGACCTTTCCGCGGTGGTGAGCAAGTACATCGGCGAAACGGAAAAGAACCTCCGCTTGCTCTTCGACGCGGCGGAAGATGGCGGCGCCATCCTTTTCTTCGACGAGGCGGATGCCCTCTTCGGCAAGCGCAGCGAGGTGAAGGATAGCCACGACCGCTACGCCAACATCGAGATCAACTACCTGCTGCAGCGGATGGAGGCCTTCCAGGGCCTGGCCATCCTTGCCACCAACATGAAGGCCTCCCTCGATTCGGCCTTCATGCGCCGCCTGCGCTTCGTAGTGAATTTCCCCTATCCCGGGGCCGCCGAAAGGCGGCAGATGTGGGAGAAGGTCTTCCCACCCAAGACCCAGACCGAAGGCCTCGACTTCCACCGTCTGGCCCGGCTCAATGTGGCGGGCGGCAACATCCACACCATCGCGCTGAACGCGGCCTTCCTGGCCGCCTCGGCGAAGGTGCCGGTGTCCATGGAACACGTGCTGGAGGCTGCCCGGGCCGAATTCAAGAAGCTGGATCGGCCGCTGAACGAGACCGATTTTCGCGTGCCCACCCTCATCAAGGGGACGGCATGAGCATCCAGCTCCGCATCGACCACCTGGTGCTGGAAGGCACCGCCCTGACACCGAGGGACACTTCCCGCCTGCAGGCCGCCCTCGGGGCAGAATTGGCGGAGCTCCTCCAGGAGTGGAAACTCCATCCTGGCCTGGCCCAGGGCATCGCGGTGCCCAATCTGCCGGTTGCGGCCATGCCACTGCCCGCCTCGGTCAGTCCCTCGAACCTGGGGCGGCAGATCGCCCGGAGCCTGGCCGGATCACTCGTCCCAGAGGATCGGTCATGAGTGGCACGACGCTGCAGCTATCGATCGCCCCAGCGGCGAAAGTTCCCTTGCAGAGACTCAACGGTCTGAGGCTCCAGCGACAGTGCGGCTGCGGAACCCATTCCTCGGGCGGCGGCGACTGCGAATCGTGCAAGAAAAAACTCCAGCGCAAAAGCATCGGCCATGAACCGGCGGTACAGCCACCGGGGAGGGTCGGCCAGGCGCTGGGCAGCTCCGGGGTTCCCCTCGATGCCCAGACGCGATCCTTTCTCGAGCCCCGGTTCGCCCAGGACTTCAGCCGGGTGCGGGTCCACACGGACGACGCCGCGGCGAACTCGGCGAGATCCCTGAATGCGGTGGCCTATACCGTGGGCCGGGATCTGGTCTTCGGCAGCAATCAGTACCGTCCCCGCACCAAGCCAGGGCTTCAGCTGCTGGCCCACGAGCTGGCCCATGTGGTGCAGCAGGGCTTCCGTTCAGCGGAATCCACGGGCGAGGTGGAAATCGGACAACCCCAGGACGCGGCCGAACGGGAGGCGGATGCGGTGGCCGATCATGTGCTGGACCGCTCCGTCCACACCTCCGTGGTGACCCCGGCCCCGATCATCCGGCGCAAGGTGGCCAAGGAATTTCCCACCATCATCGATGACCTGACCTACGGACTGTTCGACTGGGCCATCACGGACGCCGAAGCGCACCAAGTGCTGACCATTCTCCTGGGCCTCGATCCAACGGATCTGGCTGACACCGTCGCCGCCATGGACCGGGAGGGTCTCACTCAGCGCTTCCTGGATGAATTGCCCGAGAAGGATACCAAGGCCCACGAAGACTTCCTGCACAAGGTGGCGCATATGCGGTCCTGGTCCGAGAAGGGACCGGACAACAAGCCGAAAACACGCAAGGGCTCCTGTGATCCGAAGCAGGCCAAGGAGATCGACGAGGCCCACGCCCTGGGCAAGACCTGGCTGGACCAGGCCATCCAGAAAGTGGACACCCTGAAGGCCGCGCCCAAGGATCCCAAGCAGCAGCCCATGCTGAGCATCTTCAACAAGCACTTCAACAGCACGGATTCCAAGGTCATCGAGTACGTCCACGGCATCCTTCAGGGCATCCGGGCGGATCTTGAGAAGTGGGACCTCATTCAATTGGATTGTTTCGGGGAATGGGACCCCTCCTGTCATGCCGCCGGGGCCTATGCCATCGGAGGCAGCCATCCCTCAGTGGTGTTCTGCGCGAACTACTTCGATGACGACGCTCCCGGCCGGGCCCGCACCCTCGTGCACGAGGTCGCCCACATCCAGCCCGGCGTGGCCCATATCACGGACCGGGCCTACAAGAGCGACCGTCTGGTCAAACAGCTGCACCCCGAAGAGGCCATGACCAATGCCGATTCCTATGCCCTGCTGGTGAGAAACCTCGCCACCGGAGAGAACGCTTCTCGCCCGGTCGTGGACGAATTCCAGGACTGCCCCGAAGCCTGGAGGAAGCTCCTGGAAGCCGCGGCGGCGAGGGTGCAGCGGGCCAACCGGAACACGCAGGTCTGGTTCACCAAGATCACGCCCGCGACCGTGAAGACGAACCTGAATGCCCAGGAGCTGGGCTGGCTGGGAGGCATTGACGAGAAAACGATCGAGAAGGCCCAGAAGACCTTCGACGAGGCAGAAAAGAAATTCGGTGAACCCATCACCTTCGAGTGCGAACCCGATGCTGGCGGGCGTTGCGATGAGAGCAGCCTCTACTGGTATGCCCTGGGCGATCTCCACGTTTGCCCTTCCTGGACCAAGCTGGGCGATCAGGAGCGGGAGATTACCCTGCTGGCAGGCTATTACGGCTACATCGGCGAAGGGGACAACACCAGCCGACGGAGACAGCTCGCGCAGGTGGCCACCAGCGTTTCAGGAAGAATCTGGGCGGCACCGGCCCTCAACCAGGTGCTAAGTGGCTCGGCCGCCTGGACCACGGACATGCTCGAAGTCCAAGTGGCGCCGCGGCAGCCCGCCATCCCCGGCCGCCTCGCCTACTATGAGAACGGATTCCTCCACCAGAAAATGTCCGCGGAGTTGCCGATTTATCTGGGCGCCTCCTGCGGCACGGCATCTCTCACGTTCAGGCAACGGCTGGCTTTCCTGGTGGACGACGCGAAGGACGCCCGGCCACAGCCCTTCCTACCACCCAGGCTCAAGGCCGAGTTCGTGTTCACCACACCCCAGGGGCCCCAGGCCTGGTCCTACGAGGACCGTCGCCCAATCTACGAAGGGCCCGGAACACCCCTGCGGCACCAACTCCCGGATCCCATCGATATCCCGCTCCCCAAGAACGGGACGCTCCATAGCCGCGTCTCGATGGAGGATCCCACGGCCGGCATCACCCGGGTCTACGAGGACGACCTGGGCGTGAAGCCGGATCCCTGCCCCAAGGTGGCCAGCGCCAAGGATCCGAGGCCCGCGGTCCTGCCCGCGGACCGGGCCTTCGCGAAACAACTGACCAAGCTGGTCGCGGACACCCACACCAAGATCGACACGCTGCTCCAGGCCCCGCCCCCGAAGGATGACGCCTGGGCCACCCCCGCAAACCCCAACGTGGCCGCGGTGACGGGCCTGCTCGACAGCCTTGAGTGGGACCTGGAGACCGACGGCATCGTGCTGCGCTTCGACCAGCCTCTCGGCACCAAGGCCAACGCCCGCTACGACGTGCTGCAGGGCGAAATGCACCTCAAGCCTCCGACGGCCATGGATCCCGCCGAGGAGGTGGTGGACCTCGTGCACGAATACACCCACCAGCGGCAGGACAAGGCCGCCGAAGGAAAGCTCATCGACCAGAAGACCCCTACGGTCTTCGACAAGGAGGTGGACCTCCAGCAGGAGATCGAGGCCCGGCGGCAGGAGACCTACTTCACGCGGCTGATGCTGCTGGCCGGGGTCAAGTTCGGGCCCAAGGCAAATGTCTTCAACATCGAGGTGACGGCCCGGACCTTCGTGCGGGAGTTCGAGGAGGAGCGCTCCGGAAAGCCCGCGGTCAAGTCCGCCGCGCGGCGATCCATCCGCAAGGAGATCGGCGACGCCTACGAGCAGCATTTCAAGGACAACGGCTCCTTCGGTGATTTTCCATTGGAGATCGCGGCCGACGGCCGTGCCCTGCTCTACGCCTCCTGGGGCAAGGGGGGGACCCCGGTGGACCTGGGTGCGCTGCCGGACTCCGTCCAGAGCCTGGCTCAACTCCAGAGCCACCTGCACCAGGCGCTGCTGGCCTCCCCGGCGCTGCCAAGGCTCTTTCGCGGTCCGAAAAGGCAGGCCTACGACCGCGTGGTCTTCACCGTCTTCTTCCGCAAGAGACTCCTCCTCCAGTTCGGAATCCAGAAGCCATGAACCGCGCCTCGAAAGCCTCCTTGAATACCGGATGCCATCCCCTGGTTTCGGGTCTGATGCTCCAGCGCCAATGCGACTGCGGCACCCTTTCACCCGGTGGCGGTGATTGCGAATCCTGCAAGAAGAAGAAAAAACTCCAGCGCAAGCCAGTCCCGGAATCCGAAGCCCCCGGCTTCGCTCCTGGCATCGTTCATGACGTGCTGAGCAGTCCTGGCCGTCCCCTGGATCCTGGGACCCGCACCTTCATGGAACCCCGCTTCGGACGGGATTTCAGCCGGGTGCGCATCCACGTCGACGGCCACGCCGCCGAATCCGCCCGGAGCGTGAATGCCCTCGCCTACACCGTGGGCCAGGATCTGGTCTTCGCCCAGGGCCGCTACGCGCCCGGCACTTCCCAGGGCATGCGGCTGCTGGCGCACGAACTGGCCCACACCGTGCAACAGGGTGGCCCCCATGCCACGCCCCAGGCCAAGCTGAAAATTGATTCCGCCGGAAGCTCCCTGGAAGCGGCGGCCGACCGGGCGGCGGACGCGGTCCTTGGAGGTGGATCTGTTCCCGTCCTTCCCTCCATCGGTCCCACCCTCAGCCGCCAAGCGGCCGAGACCCGGTCCCTGCCGGAGCAGCGAGGGGAATGCAAACCCAACGTCATCCCCGGCTTCGACATCACACATATCACGCTACCCACGGCCGATGCGCCCACCGGGAAGTACACCATCACGAGTGTGCAGGCCGTGAGCGATAACGAAAAACTGGTCCGCATCAGCACTGGGAAAAGCTACCTGGTGAGACGCAGCCCCTGGACCAGCACCGACGAAGTGCCCAAGACCACCGGCAGCGTGAAACCCGGCGGCGATAAGCAAGACGTGTGGCTGGACGTGGAACTCTGCCGGGGCAATACCGAAGGCACCATCCGCGTGGGGGCCAACGTGCCCGACCAGGTCATCCAGCTCATGCTCAATACCATCACTTCCGGTGGTGATGTGGACGCCGCCTGGAAGAAGGCGAGCATCACGCCTTCCGTCAGCGGCACGCTGAAGGTTGGCCACTGGTCGGTGGACCTGAGCGCGCACACCACCGTGGACACCAAGGGGAAGGATACGGGCGCGGGAGGCGAGGTCTCCGTAGGCACGGACCTGCCCGGCGGCCGGGCCACCGTAGGCGTTTCGGGAGAGAGTCAAACCGTGGGTGGAAACCCCTTGGGCGGCATCCAGGCTCAAGGCTTCATCCGGTTCGAGTGGGGCAAATCCCAGACGCCTCCCAAGTGCACGACCCAGAAACTCCGCTCCGGATTCACCTACGAATGCCGGGAGGAGCGGGACGTGTCCCGCCCGGGAACCCAGGCAGTCACCAACACCGACGAGCGCGACTACAACCTCTTCTTCAACTATGCGGTCCCGGAATTCAACGAATCCAGGAACGGACAATCCTGGAAGGATCTGGCGGCGGATCTTGCCACGGGCGGCTACCAGGTGGCCCGCATCGAAGGCTGGGCTTCCCCGGAGGGGCCCAGGGGGAAGGGACAGGGGGGCTTCGTCGGCAACGACGTCCTCTCCCAGCAACGGGCTGATGCCGTGAAGAAGCGCATCACCGCCCTCTGCAAAGGCGGCAACTGCCTCGCGCCCGGCGCGGAGGTGGTGGGCTTGGGCGAACGGTTGGATCCCAAGGACGAGGAGGGGAACCCCCAGGACGTCAAGGGCAAGCCTTTGGAGGAGCACGTGGACAAGACCTTCCCCACGGATCCCGGCGAAACCACGGTACGCACGCCCACCCTCGCGGAAAACCTTGGGCGAACCCCCTCCCTGCATGCCCGCGCGGAGAAGATCTACCCCGAGCTGCGCAGGGCCATCGTCACCCTCCGGAAGAGCACCGCCAGCACGGATAAGTGCTCCTACAAGACTCATGAAGAAGCCTTTCTGTCCAGTTGTCCCGACGATATCCGCAAGGCCGCCTTCCCCGACAACCCGTCGAATCCCTGATGGATCGGAGTTTCTATGCCCCGCACTGACTTCAACAAGGCCTTCGAGACATCTGCGGAGAACCCATGAACGCCTCCCCCATCTCTCCCCGGCTCGTGAAGGGTGGCATCGTGCTGCTGGACCCCACCACGGGTTCGGTGCTGCGCATCATCTCGCTGCAGTACAACCCGGATTCCCTGTCGCGCACGCTGCAGGTGCAGGGCATGAGTGAGGGCGCCGACCGCAGCGAGGCCTTGCGATTGAAGGGGCCGCCGGTGGAAACCATCAAGGTGGAAGCGGAGATCGACGCGGCGGATCAGCTGGAGTTCCCGGATCAGAACAGCGGCACGGCCCAGACGGGCATCTTTCCGCAGCTGGCGGCTCTGGAATTGCTGATTTATCCCACCAGCCAGAACCTGCTCAACAACTTCAGCCTCTCCCTGGCCGGAACCCTGGAGATCGCGCCCATGGAGATGCCCCTTACGCTCTTCGTCTGGAGCGCCCAGCGCATCCTGCCCGTGCGCATCACAGAGTTCAGCATCACCGAGGAGGCCTTCGATCCCTCCCTGAATCCCATCCGCGCCAAGGTGAGCCTGGGTATGCGCGTGCTGAGCGTCACGGACCTGGGCTTCGAGCACAAGGGCGGCAGCCTCTACATGGTCTACCAGAAACAAAAAGAACAGCTTGCTTCCAGGAGCCCCGGCGGCGCGCTCGGCGGGCTCGGCATCTCGGGGATCCCCGCATGAACGCCTACCTCTTCACGCCCACCAGTCGCTACTACGGCATCCAGACGGCCACCCTCGAAACGCCGGACCACCGGATGCTCGCCTTCCTGGTCCGCCGTTTCCTGCCCGATCCTGGGCGCTTTGCGCTGCTGACCGAACACCTGGTCACCCAGGGCGAACGGCTCGATAACGTCACCGAGCAGTACTTCGGCGACCCCGAGGCCTTCTGGCGCATCTGCGATGCCAACCGGGCCATGCGGCCGGAGGAGCTGCTGGAGCGCATGGGCCGGCGCCTCCGCATCACCCTGCCCGAAGGGATCCCGGGAACTCCAAATGCTTAAGGGTGTCCATCTCACGCTGATGATTGGTCCCGTGGTGCCGGTGCCGGTGCCCGAGTCCGTGCTGAACGCGCTCCAGAGCGTCCAGGTGAACATCGGTGGGGATAGCAAGACGCCCAGCGGCTTCGAACTGCAGTTCAGCCTCGGCAACAAGTCGCCTCTGCAGACCCTCTTCCTCCTGGCCGGAGGCTCCCTCCCGCCGATCATGCGCGTCATCGTGGTGGTGACCCTGAACGGGCTGCCGGACGTCCTCATCGACGGCGTCATCACCCGGCAGCAGATCCAGCCGGGCCAGGATCCGGGGCAGTCGATCCTGACGCTCACGGGCGTGGATCTCACGGCGGTGATGGGGCTCATCGATCTGGATGGCGTGCCCTACCCCGCCATGCCTCCGGAAGCACGGGTGGCCCTGATGCTCGCCAAATATGCCTGGCTGGGCATCGTGCCCATGATCATCCCGAGTTTCCTCAGCGACGTGCCCATCCCGACTCAGGAGATCCCGCGTCAGCAGAGCCACGATCTCGACTACATCAACGATCTGGCGGACAAAGCCGGCTACGTGTTCTATCTCAATCCGGGCCCCGTGCCGGGGATGAGCATCGCCTACTGGGGACCGGAGATCCGCGTGGGGGTACCGCAGCCCGCCCTGAATCTGGATATGGATGCCGCGCGCAATGTGGAGAACCTGAGCTTCAGCTTCGACGCGGACCACAAGGCCATGCCCATCGTCTACATCCAGAACCAGGAGACGAAGGTCCCCATCCCCATTCCCATTCCGGACATCTCGCCCCTGAGCCCGCCCCTGGGCCTCTTCCCGCCGTTACCCAAACAGTTCCCCCAGCTCAAGGACACGGCCAAGCTCAATCCCATTCGGGCCATCCTCACGGGCCTCGTGGTGGCCGCCCGAACCTCTGACGCGGTCACTGGGACGGGCTCCTTGAACGTGCTGCGGTACGGGCGCCTTTTGAAAGCCCGGCAGCTGGTAGGCGTGCGGGGCGTAGGGACCGCCTATGACGGCCTCTACTACGTGAAGAGCGTCAGACATTCCATCAAAGTGGGCGAGTACAAGCAGGACTTCACCCTGGTCCGCAACGGACTGGTCTCTACCCTTCCGCAGGTGCCCGCATGATCCAGAAATTCTATGGAAAGTACCGGGGCACGGTCCTCCAGAACATCGATCCGATGCAGCTGGGCCGCATCCAGGTACTCGTGCCCGATGTGTCGGGCCTCCTGCCCAGCAGCTGGGCCATGCCCTGCTTCCCCATCACCGGTAAGCAGATGGGCGCCTACTGGGTGCCCCAGATCGGCTCCGGTGTCTGGGTGGAATTCGAGCAGGGCCATCCCGACTATCCCATTTGGGTGGGCGGCTTTTACGGCATCGTCGCGGAGCTTCCGGCCTTGGCCCTGGCGGGCAATCCGGTCAGCCCCAGCATCGTGCTGCAGACGAGTCTTCAGAACTGCCTGGTCATCAGTGATCTGCCGGGACCCACGGGCGGAATCATGCTCAAGAGCACCACCGGTGCCACTTTGATCGTGAACGACACGGGCATCTACATCCAGAACGGGAAAGGCGCCAGCATCACGCTGGTGGGCCCCACCACGAACATCAACACCGGCGCTTTGACCGTCATCTAGGGGACTCACGATGCCAGGAATGCTTCTCCACGTCGGTGCCACGGTGCTTTGCTCCCATGGGGGACAGGCCCAGCCCACCGTGCCCAATCCGCGGGTGTCGGTGAACGGCATGCCCACGGTGACCCTGCCGAATCCCTACGTGATCGCGGGCTGCACGATGCCCCCGCCCACGGCGGGGAACGGACCCTGTGTCACGGCCCAGTGGATCACCGGCGCCACCCGCATCACATCCAGCGGCCAGCCCCTGCTGCTCCTGGATAGCCAGGCCATCTGCGCCCCCACGGGAACACCCCTCATGATCACCGTCACTCAGACCCGCGTCACAGGCATGTGAGGCAGCCATGGATATCGACTTCCCGTTCCACTTCGACGCCCGCGGCCGCACCGCCTCGACCGGCACCGACGACCACATCCGCGACATGATCGAGGAACTGCTCTTCACCAACCCCGGGGAACGGGTGAACCGGCCCGACTTCGGCAGCGGCCTGCTCCAGATGGTCTTCGCGCCCAACAGCCCGGAACTGGCGGCCACGCTGCAGTTCACGGTGAAGGCCGCCTTGAATCGCTGGCTGGGGGATCTCATCGACGTCCAGTCCCTGGAAGTCACGGCCCAGGATTCCACCTTGCGAGTGAGCCTTTCGTACCTGGTCAAAAAAACGGGAGACGTGAGCTCTGAGACCTTCATTCAGGGAGGCACCGTATGACCCAGACCCTGGTTTGCCTGGACGAAGACCGCCGAAAAGCCATCCTCGAACAGGGCTGGAACGGCCTTGACTACGTGGAGGTGACGGATGATCCGCCCTCCCTGTGCGTGCATTTCTTCGGGAAGATCCCCGACGGTCTCACGTCGGCCAATCTCACCATCACAGGCGGCCGCCGCATCCGCGGCCTGAAGATCGTGTCGGTGCAGGTGAATCACACTCAGGATCCCGAACTGGACGAGTGCCTGAACGTCACCCTCGACAAGAAGGGTGACTTCTCCACCTACACGCTCTGCCTGAACAGCCTTCCATCAGTCCCTAACGCAGACGCTCCAGCGTCAGCGTCCATACCAAACTTCGACCCCCGCTACATGTGCGTGGAGTTCCGGTTCCGCCAGGACTGCCCCAGGGACTTGGACTGCCTGGATGAACGGATCTGCCCGCCGGATCTGCCCCTAGAACCGGACATGAACTACCTGGCCAAGGACTACCAGTCCTTCCGGCAGCTGATCCTCGACCGGCTCGCGCTCATCATGCCTGATTGGCAAGAACGGCACGTGCCGGATCTCGGCATCACCCTGGTGGAATTGCTGGCCTACACCGGCGACTATCTGAGCTACTACCAGGACGGCGTGGCCACCGAAGCCTACCTGGGCACTGCCCGGCAGCGCATCTCCGTGCGGCGGCACGTACGCCTGGTGGACTACCGCCTCCACGAAGGCAACAACGCCCGGGCCTGGGTTTTCGTTTCCACCTCCGCCGACGTGCCCCTGGATCCCTCCCAGGTTTTCTTCATCACCAAGGTGGACGGACTGGTCTTTCCCCAAGGCAAGCTCCTGACACCGGCCGATCTGAAGGACTCGGCCTTGAGTTCATACGAAGCCTTCGAACCTCTGGTGGACGCCTCGATCACCTCGATTTCCCTCTGGGCCAAGCACAATGAGATTCCCTTTTACACATGGGGCAATGAGCTCTGCTGTCTGCCCAAGGGGAGTACCGAAGCGACGCTGCTGGACGAGGTCTCCACCACCAGCACCGATGAAGCCGTGACCACCTCCCGCGCGCTGCACCTGCGGGTGGGCGACGACCTGCTCCTGGAGGAAGTGCTGGGGCCGGAAACCGGGAATGAGTCCGACGCCGATCCCGCCCACCGATGGGTGGTGCGCCTCACCAGGGTGGAACCGGAGGTGGATCCGGTCCTTGGCCACACCGTGCTCAACATCGCCTGGTCCCCGCAGGACGCCCTGCCCTTCGCGCTTTGCCTCTCCTCGAAAAAGCCCGCCCCGGCTTGCACCACCCTCGAGCAGGTCAGCGTGGCCCGGGGCAACCTGGTCCTCGTGGACCACGGCCTCACCCTGCCCACAGAAGAGGTGGGCGTCGTGCCCACCGAGCAGGTGCTGCAGGCCTGCGCCTGTGATGGCGCCGTGGTGGATGTCACGAAGCTGCCCGGCGATTTCAAGGTCACCTTCCAAAGGCCATCCCTCACCTATGCCCAGCCCCTGTCCGCTTCCAGCTCCGCGAGTCCCCTGCTGACGCAGGATCCCCGCGAGGCCCTGCCCCAGGCAAAGCTGTTCAGCCTGCCGCCCATGAAGAAAGTTGAAGCCGCGCTCCTGGGGCCCGAGGTCCTGGTGGATCCCACACCCCTGGTGCGCCAGATCCAGAAAGCCGACGACCTCACGGCCCAGGCCGTGAAGGCCATGCTGTCCCTCCAGACCCGCCAGCTCATCGATGCCCTGGCGCCCGATGCGCCCCTGGACTCGGATCTCTTGGCTTCGCTTCTGAGGGATCTCCATCGCCTGATCCGGCCCTGGTGGCCCCGCTTCGATCTCATCGAAAGCCTGCCGCCGGATCCCCACTTCGTCCTGGAAGTCGATGACCAGGGCTATGCCCACCTTCGCTTCGGCGATGGCGAGCTGGGCCTGCAACCGCAGGCCGGCGCCACCTTCAAGGCCCAGTACCGCATCGGCAACGGCCCCGCGGGTAACGTGGGCGCCGGGGCCATCGCCTTCGTGGTCCTGCGGCAAGGGCTTCTGGATGGCGTCCAGTTGACGCCGCGCAATCCCCTGCCAGCTCATGGTGGAACCCCCCAGGAAGCCATGGCCCAGGCCAAGCTTCTGGCTCCCACCGCCTTCCTGGAACTGATCCTGCGGGCCATCACGGCGGCGGACTACGCCGCCCTCGCCGGGCGCAGTCCCAAACTCCAGGGCGCGGATGCGAAGCTGGCCTGGATGGGCAGCTGGTACGAGGCCCGGGTGGCCGTGGATCCCTATGGCACCGAAGAGCCTGATCCGGCGCTGCTGGAGGAGGTGGAGGGCTCCCTGCATCCCTTCCGCCGGCTGGGCCACGACCTGGAGGTGGTGGCCGCCGAATACGTGCCCCTCGACATCGAGTTAACGGTTTGCGTCATGCCTGACTATTTAAGGGGCCACGTGGAGGCCGCCCTGCTGCAGACCTTCGGTAGCCGCCTCCTCCCCGACGGCAGCAAGGGCTTCTTCCATCCGGATCGGCTGGGCTTTGGCGCTGGTGTCTACCTGAGTCATCTGGTGGCCGCTGCCCAGGCGGTGCCCGGGGTGCAGCATGTGGAGGTGACCAGGCTGCAGCGCCTTTACGAAGGCCCCAACGGCGAGATCGGCAAGGGCGTACTTCCCCTGGGCACCGGCCAGATCGCCCAGGTGGACAACGATCCGGACTTCCCTGAACACGGGCAGTTCCATGTGGTGATACGGGGTGGACGATGAGCGGCTGTGCCTGTGGCTGTGGTTCCGATCGCCCCTGCGGGTGCTGCGAAGGCATCCGCCTATTCACGCCGATGACCGTGAGCAATCGCCCTGGACTGCCTGCCCTCACCTACCGAGTGGGCACCCAGGGCACCTTTCTCGAAACGATGAAGGCCAGGCTCAGCTCCGCGGACTACCCCGCCCTGGCCGGGCTCAGGACCCGGGCCGGGGATGACCCTGCCATCGCCCTCCTGGATGCCTGGGCCTGCGTGGGGGACGTGCTGACCTTCTACCAGGAACGCATCGCCAACGAGGGCTACCTGCGCACCGCGACGGAGCGGCGCTCGGTCGTCGAGCTGGCGAACCTGGTGGGGTACCGGCTCCGGCCGGGTGTTTCCGCCTCGGTCTATTTCGCGTACACCCTCGAGAACAAGTCACTACCCGTGACCATTCCCGCGGGTTCCCGGGCGCAAAGCATCCCCGATCCTGGCGAGACCGCCCAGTCCTTCGAGACCTCCGACGATCTGGAAGCCCGGGTGGAATGGAACCTCATCAAGCCGCGGCCCAGCCAGCCCCAGCGAATCACCTATGACTTCCTCCAGAAGGCTCTTTCCACGGACATGGTCACCTTCGAGGGCACAGCCACGAAGCTGAGTCCGGGCGACGGCCTGCTCTTCGACTTCTATGGCACTCAGCTCCTCCGGCATGTGAGGGCCGTGACGCCGGACTATGACGCCAAGACCACCACGGTGGTGCTGCAGGAAGCCGCCGCCACGGTGGCGGCCGCCGCCTCGGCGGAAGGGGGCCACGCCAAGGCCCAGAAAGCCAGCAAGGCGGACGGTGAGCAGAAGGTGATCGCCCTCGATGCCCTCTCCTTCCTGGCCCCCAGCCTCTCGGTGCCCGGCACACCCCAACTGGCCAGTTCCGCCAACCTCATGCGCTCCGTGGCCCAGGTCTACGGCGCCAGCGCCGATGTCCATCCCCAGTTGCTGTCCCAGTTCTACCCGCTGGCAGCCAGCTACTTCTACCAGGCCTGGTCCGTGGCCTTCCTGAGCTTCGGCTTTCCCGAGCTCAAGGCGGTCTACGCCATGCGGGTGAAGGCCAGCCCCTTCGGCTACAACGCGGCCAAGACGCCCAATTTCGACGGCAGCAACAAGGTGACCAGCCTCTCGGACTGGGCCCCCGCCAGCGAAGGGGCGAACCTGCTCTACCTGGACCAGGCCTACGGCAGCGTCACCGACGGCACTCCGGTGGCGATCCTGACTTCCACCGGCTCCACGGTCTATGCCACCGTGCAGACCCACACGGAGGTGGCCCGTTCGGCCTATGGCCTCAATGGCAAGAGCTCCAGGCTGGACCTGGTGGCTGGCACCTGGGCCGGCTTTACGGGGACGACGATCTCGGACCTGCGGCAGACCCTGGTCTACGCGGGTGCCGAGGCGCTGGAGCTGGCGCTGGAACCCATCACCACGGATGTCCAGGGCTCCCAGATCAAGCTGGATGCACTCTATTCGGATCTCAAAGCCGGCCGCTGGATCATCGTGACGGGCGAGCGCACCGACGTGAAGGCCGTGACCAGTACCACGCTTCCTGGGCTCATCGGCACAGAGCTCGCGATGCTGTCGGGGGTGCTCCAGGACGTGAACCTTCAGCTGGCCGGTGACACGGTGCACACCACCATCACCTTGGCGAAGCCCCTGGCCTACACCTACAAGCGGAGCACCGTGGGCCTCTATGGCAACGTGGTAAAGGCCACCCACGGAGAAACCCGCAGCGAAGTCCTCGGCGGGGGCACTGCCGGGCCCCTGCAGACCTTCGGGCTCAAACAGCCACCCCTCACCTATGTTTCCGCCTCCAGCGTGGACGGCATCGCCAGCACCTTGAAGGTGCGCGTCAACGAGGTGCTTTGGCACAATGCGAAAGGACTGGCGGGACTGGGGCCCAAGGATCGCGCCTACCTCACGCGCACGGATAATGAAGACCGGACCTCGGTCATCTTCGGCACGGGGACCCAGGGTGTGCGGCCTCCCACCGGGCTCGAGAACATCACCGCGGTGTACCGGAACGGCATCGGCAAGGCCGGCAACGTCAAGGCGGAACAGATCACGCTGCTGGCCTCCAAGCCCCTGGGTGTGAAGGCCGTGATCAACCCGCTGCGGGCCTCCGGCGGCGCCGGCAAGGATACCCGCGACCAGGCCCGAGGGAACACGCCCCTGGCCACCCTCTCCCTGGATCGCCTCGTTTCCGTGCAGGACTACGCCGACTTCGCCAAGACCTTCGGCGGGGTGGGCAAGGCCAACGCCACCAAGCTCACGGATGGCCTCCGCCAGCTGGTGGAAATCACCATTGCCGGAGTGGACGACATCCCCATCGACAAGAACTCGGATCTCTACGCCAATATCGTGAAGGCCTTCAGGATCTACGGCGATCCCTACCAGCCGGTCCGGGTGGATGTGCGGGAGCTCCGGCTCCTGGTGCTCAGCGCCAAGGTGAAAGTGCTCCCGGACTACCTCTGGGTGAACGTGAACCCCAAAGTCCGTGCCGCCCTGCTCGACGCCTTCGGCTTCGAACGCCGGAACCTGGCCCAGTCCGTGTATCTCAGCGAGGTGATCCAGACCATCCAGGGCGTCGAGGGCGTGTCGTACGTGGACCTGGACGTGCTCGATAGCGTCCCCGAGGGCGCGACGTCCGATGATCTGGCGGCGCTCAGCGACCAACTGCAGGCCCCGGACCAGCCCCTGGCAAGGATTCCCGCCAGCGCCGCCTGGGTGGACAAGAGCCAGGCCGATCCGGACAAGCGCGTTCGGGCCGCGCAGCTGGCGATGTTGAGCCCGGGTGTGCCCGACACCTTGATCCTGAAGGAGCTGACATGAGCACCCTTTACGAGCTGCTGCCGGTCATCCATCAGCGGCGGGACGCGGCGCAGGGCTATCCTCTGAAGCAGCTGCTGGCGGTCATCGACGAGCAGGTGGACGTGGTCCGCGAGGATATGGACCAGCTGTACAAGAACTGGTTCATCGAGACCAGCCAGGACTGGATAGTCCCCTACATCGGTGATCTGGTGGGCTATGAACCCATCCACGAGGCAGGCGAACCCGGCCCCGTCGATACGGCCGAAGGCCGGCTGCGGAACCGCTTCCTCATCCCCCGCCGGGCCGTGGCCAACGCCGTGCGCAACCGGAGGCGGAAGGGGACCCTGGCGATCCTGGAAGAGCTGGCCCGGGACGTGGCGGACTGGCCGGCCAGGGCCGTGGAATTCTACAAACTCCTGGCCTGGAACCAACACCTGAACCATATCCGACTCTGGCGAGGGGGCACGGCTGACATGCGCAAGCAGGATGTCTTGGATCGCACGGATGGCCCCTTCGACAAGGCGGCTCACACGGTGGATGTGCGTCGCATCGATTCAGGGCATCGGCTGGGGACGTTCAACATCCCCAGCGTGGGACTCTATGTCTGGCGCCTGGGCTCGTACTCCGTCACGGAAACACCGGCGTACTGCCTCGAAGAGGTGGGTTCCCAGTGCTACCTTTTCAGCGTTCTGGGCAACGATACGCAGCTTTTCAACAAGCCGCAGCCCGAGCCGGAACCCACCCACATCGCCGATGAACTGAACCTCCCCATTCCCATCCGCCTGCGGCCCTTCGAGCATCCCGTGTTCGTGGATGGGAAGTACGACCATAGCGACGCTTCCACGGACTACTACGCCCCCTCGGCCGTTGACCTCAAGAGCCTGGCCATCTGGGCCCCGGACTGGCCCAAGAAGGGCGCGCCCCAGCCCCTGCCCGCCTCCATCCTCGTACCTGCAGACCTCACGGATTGGACTTACCGGGCGCTCAAGGGCACCGTGGCCGTGGATCCCGTGCTGGGCCGCTTCGTATTCCCCACGGGGCAGCTGCCCAAGAAGGGCGTGTATGTCTCCTACCGGTACGGGTTCAGCGCCGACATGGGCGGCGGCGAATACCGCCGTATCCTGCAAAGTCCCCTCGCCCACCAGGTCTACCGGGTGGGGGAAAACGAGGACTACACCACGATCCTCGGGGCCCTGAACGCATGGATGGCCGAGCGGGTGGCCCATCCCACGGCTGTGGTGGAAATCCAGGAGAGCGGCGTCTACACCGAAAGCCTCAACCTGGATCTGAAGGCTGGGGAAAGCCTCCAGATCCGGGGCGCCTCCGGAGCGCGGCCCGTCCTGCGCCTGCTGGATCTCCAGGCCGACATGCCAGACGCCTTTAGCGTCACGGGGGCCAAGGGCAGCCGCTTCACCCTGGATGGATTCATCGTCACTGGGCGGGGCCTGAGGGTCTACGGCCCGGATACGACCCCTCCTCCAACGGAAGGTCCGGCTGCGACCGCCGATCCCGGTCTCTGCGAAGTGGTTATCCGGCACTGCACCCTGGTGCCTGGCTGGGGGCTGCAGTGCGATTGCGAGCCTAAGCATCCCAACGAGGCCAGTCTCGAGCTGGACAATACCCAGGCCAGGATCCGCATCGAGCACAGCATCCTCGGCAGCATTTACGTGGTGGCCGACGAGGTGAAGCTGGATCCAGTCTGCATCCACATCAGCGACAGCATCCTGGATGCCACCAGCGACGACCGCATCGCCCTGGGGTCCCTGACCCTTCCGGCGGCCTTCGCTCGCGTGAGCTTCATCCGCAGCACCCTTTTCGGTCAGGTGCGAACCCATGCCATCGAGCTGGCCGAGAACAGCCTCTTCACGGCGGACGTGCGGGTCGCCCGGCGCCAGGTGGGGTGTGTCCGCTTCTGCTATGTGCCCCCTGGTTCGAGAACGCCCCGGCGCTACCACTGCCAGCCGGATCTCGCGGTGCGGGCACTGGGGTCGAATCCACCCGCGGCCGACGTGTCCTTGGCCCAGGAGCAAACGATTCCCCTCTTCACGAGCCAACGCTATGGCCAACCCGCCTATGCCCAGCTCGCCAGCGAATGCGCGCCGGATATTCTCCGTGGCGCCGACGACGAATCCGAGATGGGCGCCTTTCATGATCTCTTCCAACCCCAGCGGGCCGCCAATCTGCGTGTGCGGCTCAACGAGTTCACCCCCGCCGGTATGGAAGCCGGAATCCTCTTCGCCAATTGACAAGGAGCAGCCATGAAAGGCGATTTTTCCCGCGACACTTTTGACGCCACCGAGCATTACACCCGGGTCCTGCTGCAGCAGGGGCGAGTGAACCTGGATGCCGATTTCAACGAACAGGCTTCCATCCTGCTACACCGGCTCCAGGTCGCCACCGCGGATCTGGTGGGGCCCGCGGCTGGACCCAGCGGCAACCTTGGCTTCACAGTCTCCACCACCACCGCCGGTGATTTCGGCATCGGGAAGGGGCGGTACTATGTGAACGGCATTCTGGTGGAGAACGAGGCGGATTGTTCCTTCCTCAAGCAGCCGGACTATCCCGTGCCTACCACCAAGCTCCTCACAGGTGTTTCGGGGACTTACACGGTGTACCTCGACGTCTGGGAGCGCCATGTCACGGCCCTGGAGGAGCCCGGAATCCGGGAGGTGGCCCTGGGCGGCCCTGATACGGCCTCCCGGGCGGAAGTGGTCTGGCAGGTCAAGCTGTTTTCTATGAACACCGCGGCCGGAGACAAAGGAAAGAACGCCGCGGCAACCGTCCCGAGCTTCCAGGCTGCGGCGTTGAAGACGCTTGTCTCGAAGGCTCCCCCCGCCAAACCCGCAAACCCTGCGCCAGCCTTTACGATTCCTTCGGATTTCCCCATTCCCTTGAGCATTGCGGCCCTGCGCGCTCGCGCCAGACAGCTCCCACCGGACACGGATCCCTGCGCCATCCCACCGGCCAGCAGCTACCGGGGCCTGGAAAACCAGCTCTATCGCGTGGAGATCCACCGGGGCGGCCAGATCGCGGATAAACCCACGTTCAAATGGTCCCGCGAGAATGGCTCCGTCACGTTCCCCATCCTGAAGATCGCGGATGCCTCCGCTTCCACCACCCTGGTCAGCCTCGCCAGCCTCGGCAAGGACCAGAAGCTGGGCCTTGCCGTCGGCGACTGGGTGGAAATCCTGGATGACAACTATGTGCTGCAGAATCTTGCGGAACCTCTCTTGCAAGTGACAGCCGTTTCCCTGGACGACATGTCCGTGACCCTGGGCGGCCTGCGGGCCACGGCGAACCGTGGAGTAGGCGCCATCCAGCATCCGCTCCTGCGGCGCTGGGACCAGCCGGGCAGCGGCTCCAGCCTGACCGACGGAGCCGTGCCCATCACCGAGGGGTCCGGCAAGGTCGATACGGACTGGATCACCCTGGAGGATGGCGTCCAGATTCTTTTTGAACAACCGGCCCCGCCCCTCGGGATCACTTTCTACCGGACCGGCGACTACTGGTTGATCCCCGCGCGAGTCGCCACAGGTGATGTGGAATGGCCGCAATCCACCGGGACCACCGGGGAGCCCATTGCCCTGCCTCCCCGAGGGGTAGAGCATCAGTTTGCGGCCCTGGCGCGGATCTCGGTGGTCAACGGCGTCGTGACCATGGCCAAGGACCTCCGCAATTCCTTTGATATCCTGTCCAAGTCCATGCCCTGAATAGTCCGTGCGAAGCCACGGGTGCCGCATGAACGCTCCTCTCGATTCTGATCCAATCGCCCTCGAGGGCAGGATCCTGGAATACCTCGACAAGCATCCCGATGCCGCCGACAACCTGGAGGGCATCGCCGCTTGGTGGCTTGGACAAACGGGCTATCCCTTCACCACCAAAGCCGTCCAGGAGGCCCTGTCCCGACTGGTGGCGGACCATCGCATCGCCCGCATCGAATTGCCGGACGGCCGGACGCTCTACCAGAGCGTGAACAAGGTCTCGGGCCCCCACCCGATCCTGCCTCAGCCCAACCCCTGAGCCGGGTTCCCCTGCCACGCGCCGGCCTGGCACAGAATTGCTTGGCAGGCCGCCGTAGGGGCCCTACAGTTCGCCCTATGTCCGAATCAAGGGTGGTGCTGATCAAGATTGCCGGGATGTTCATCCTCATCCTGGCGGGCTGGCTGGCGAGACACCGCGGCTACCTGAAGGAGGAGGCCAGCGGCATCCTCAGCCGCATCGTCGTCGACGCCGCCTTCCCCGCCCTGGTCTTCACCCAGATGCTGCGCACCGTCGATGCCGCATCGCTGAGGCAGGACTGGCTCCTGCCCCTGCTCCCCCTCCCCCTCGTGGCCCTGGCCTACCTTGCCGGGCTGCTGGTGGTCCCCTTCTTTGGTGGCAGGTTGCAGCGCAACACGGCCCTCTTCCTCATCAGCAGCCCCAACTGGGTCTTCCTGCCGCTGCCCATCGCTGAGGCACTCTACGGCAGCGCGGGGGTGCGGGTCATCCTCCTCTCTAACATGGGCGCACAGCTCACGCTCTGGTCCGTGGGCGTGTGGATCCTCCATGGCGACATCGCCCAGGCCCTGCGGAACCTCCGGACCAACCTCGGCCTCTGGGCCACGGCGGCAGGGATTCTGGTGGCACTGGTCTTTCCCGCGGCCCGGGACCTGGGCAACCTCCATGCGAACCCCGCTTCCCTGGGCGGCATCGCCGGGGTCGCGGTCTTCGATGCCCTCAGCATGCTGGGGAGCCTCACCATTCCCCTGGCGCTCCTGGCCATCGGCGCCCAGCTGGGCGCCGTGCCCATTTCGATCCGCCGGCTTCCCGCCTCACTCTGGGGGGTGGTCTTTGCCCGCCTGATCGCGGCTCCCCTGGCCACGGTCGCCCTGGGCATGGTACTGGCGAGGCTCGGCTTCCAACTGCCGGAGGTCACCCGCATGGTGCTGGTGGTGGTGGTGGCCATGCCGGCAGCCATCGTCTGCAGCGTGATGGCGGAGCGCTACGGCGGCGACACCCAACTAGCGGCCCAAGGTGTCTTCCTCACCACCCTGTTCAGCCTGCTCACCGTGCCGGTCATCTTCTTCCTGGTGTCCTGAACCGGCGCGGGTTGGAATCGCGCAGTGAACCCCTACCAGCGGGCTTCACCCTCAATCAAAAATTCCCCAAAAAACAGGGCTGGCATCCTTTCCAGATGGGACTATCATCTTTTTTGAATTCGTTTCGGACTACCGTATCCTAATAAACTTCCTGGAGGTCCCCATGACCTTGATGCTCAACCGTCGGACCTTCCTGCAGGCCGGGTTCACCACCGCGACCATCGGTGCCACGGGCCTTCCTCTCGAAGCCCTGCCCGCCGAGGCCAAGGGCTGGAACTGGGAGCGGGGCGTGTGCCGCTTCTGCGGCACGGGCTGTGGCATCCGCGTCGCCTCGAAGGAAGGGCGGGTGGTGGCCGTGAAGGGCGATATCCAGAACCCCGTGAACCGCGGGCTGCTCTGCGCCAAGGGCTATGCCTGCGCCCAGATCCTCTACGGCCAGGACCGGCTGAAGCGCCCGCTCCTGCGCAAGAAAGACGGCAAGTTCGACAAGCAGGGCGACTTCGAGGAGGTGTCCTGGCAGGAGGCCTTCGATGTCATGAAGGCGCAGTGGTCCAAGGCCCACAAGGCCCTGGGCCCCACGGGCGTGGCGGTCATGGGCTCCGGCCAGTACACCATCCAGGAGGGCTATGCCGCCGTGAAGCTGGTGAAGGCCGGCTGGCGCTCCAACAACCTGGACCCCAACGCGCGCCACTGCATGGCCTCCGCCGTAGCCGCCTTCATGCAGACCTTCGGCATCGATGAACCCTCGGGCTGCTTCGATGACATCGAACTCACGGACACGGTGGTGACCTGGGGTGCCAACATGGCCGAGATGCATCCCATGCTCTGGGCCCGCGTCATCGATGAACGGCTCCGCCGCCCCACCTACCGGATCTTCAACCTCACCACGTATGCCAACGCCACCTCCGAAGGCGCGGACGTGGAAATCGTCTTCAAACCAAATACGGACCTTGCCATCTGGAATTACCTGGCCCGGGAAGTGGTGAAGCGGGGCGCCGTGGACAAGGACTACGTGGCCAAGCACTGCGTCTTCGCCGCGGGTCCCACCGACATCGGCTTTGGCCTGCGGGAGGACTCCATCAAGGCCTACGCCGCCGAAAAAGACACCCAGGCCCGGCAGAAGAATGTGGTGCTGACCCGGGATGAAGCCATTGCGAGGGGCCTGGATCCCGCGGCCAAGCACGAGCGCTCCCAGTCCGCTTCGGGCAGCCCCCAACGCCATTGGCTCATCTCCTTCGAGGAATTCCAGAAGGGGCTGGAGCCCTACACGTTGGACTTCGTGGCCGCCCTGGCCAAGGGCGATCCGGATGAACCTCTGGAAGCCTTCAAGGCCAAGCTGGTGCAGCTGGCGGACCAGTACGCGAACCCCGTCCGCAAGCAGGTCTCCTTCTGGACCATGGGCTTCAACCAGCACACCCGAGGCACCTGGGTGAACGAGCAGGCCTACATGCTGCACCTGCTCACGGGCAAGCAGGCCCGGCCCGGCGCCGGCGCCTTCTCTCTCACGGGCCAGCCCTCCGCCTGCGGCACGGCCCGCGAAGTCGGCACCTTCGCCCACCGCCTGCCCTCCGACATGAATGTGGACGATGCCGCCCACCGCAAGATATCGGAAGGCATCTGGAACCTGCCAGCCAACACCCTCAATCCCAAGATCGGCAGCCACATCGTCCAGATGATGCGCGACCTGGAGGACGGCAAGGTCAAGTGGCTCTGGGTGCAGGTCACCAACCCCTTCCAGTCCTCGGCCAATGCCAATCACTGGATCGAGGCGGCCCGCAAGCTCGACAACTTCATCGTGGTGTCGGATGTCTACCCGACCCTGTCCTCCAAGGTGGCGGATCTCATCCTCCCCTCGGCCATGATCTACGAAAAGTGGGGCGGCTACGGCAATGCCGAGCGGCGCACCCAGCTCTGGCGCCAGGTGGTGCTCCCCCCCGGCGAGGCCCGCAGCGACGTGTGGCAGATGATGGAATTCTCGAAGCGCTTCACCCTCAGCGAGGTCTGGGGCGAGCAGCCGGTGCCCGGCCTGGAGGCCGAGGGCTATGAGAAGGGCAAGCTGCCATCCGTCCTATCAACGGCCGCCGCCCTGGGCTACAAGCCCGACAGCACCCTCTACGACGTGCTCTTCGCCACACCCGCCGCCAAGAAGTTCGCCTGGCCGGATCCCGTGGCCGACCGCAAGCCGAACTCCACGGTGATCCACGCCGGCATCACCTGGTTCCCGGAGAAGGCCCTGTTCGAGGAGTACCGGCGCTTCGGCCTGGGTCACGGACACGACCTGGCGCCCTTCGACGTCTACTTCAAGCGCGACGTCTCCGGCCTGCGCTGGCCCGTGGTGGATGGCAAGGAGACTCTCTGGCGCTTCAACGATCAGTACGATCCCTATGCGAAGAAGGGCTCGGGTATCGACTTCTACGGCAAGGCCCTGAAGAAGCTCCCCTCCGGCACGCTGGAAGGCCCCAAGCCGGGTGATCACGTGCCCCTGCCCGGCAAGGCCAAGATCTTCTTCCGGCCCTGGCAGGAGCCCCCGGAGTCGCCCGACGCCACCTATGATCTATGGCTCTGCACTGGGCGCGTGCTAGAGCACTGGCATTCCGGGACCATGACCCGGCGCGTGCCCCAGCTCCACGCCGCCGTGCCCGAAGCCCTGCTCTTCGTCCACGCCAAGGATGCGGAGAAGCGGGGCCTCAAGGCCGGCGACCTCGCCTGGATCGAATCCCGCCGTGGGAAGATCCAAGCCCGGGTCACCCTGGAGGGCCGGACCAAGGTGCCGCGCGGGATGGTCTACGTGCCCTGGTTCGACGAGGGCGTGTTCATCAACAAGATCACCCTCGACGCCACTTGCCCCATCTCCAAGGAAACGGACTTCAAGAAGTGCGCCGTCCGCATCACCAAAGTCGTCTAGGGGAGCCCACCATGAGCCGACTCATTCTTCCGCTGATCCTCTGCGCCGCCCCGCTGTTGATGGCGGGTCCCCCGGCCAAACCCGTGCCCGACCGCGACCTTGGGCTGTCGCGTACTTCGGTCTTCGAGGTGCCCGCTCCGCCGCTCTTCAAGGACGAGGCCTCAGGCCCCGGCGAGAAGGCGTTGCCGAAACGCATCAACAAGGAATACCCGCCCGTCATTCCGCACAGCCTGGCCGACTGCGTCCCCATCACGCAGGGCACCAACCTGTGCCTGGATTGCCATGCGGTGGCGGGCCCCAAGAAGAAGGGCGAGGCCACTCGGGTACCGGCCAGTCACTATGTCGATCTGCGCCACGCTCCGGACAAGAAGGGTGCCAAGGTGGTTGGCTCCCGGTACGTCTGCCTCTCCTGCCACGTGCCGCGCACCGACGCCCCGCCTGCCACGGGCAGCAGCTATCGACCCTAAGGCGCTCCAGCAACATCCACCATGCAAACCAGTTGGATTTAACCGGTGTCATGGGCGTAAAAAAACTTAAAATTTTGATACAGATTGACTCCTATGGATTCTAGAATCGACCCCCACCTTCGGAGTCGATATGGACGCCATCCCTGTTTCCCTGAGAGGTGACAAGAAGGATCGCGGCCCCGGCGCCCTTTCATGGCTCTTCTGGCTGGCGATCGCCGCCTTTCTCCTGATCCTGCTTCGGGAGCATGGGAATGGCGTGGGCTGGCCCTGGGTCCTGGCGGCGCTGCCCCCCCTCATGGTCGCCCAGCACGCCTTCTACCTGTACTCGGTGAAGAGCCGAAGCGTCAGCCCCCAGCAGGGGGGCGAGAAGCCGTCCTTCCTGAGCGTGGATTTCGAGGCCCTCGAAGGGGCCTGGCGGCGGTATTTTGGCCCGGGCCAGATCGTGCTGCGCTTCGGCGTTCCGGCCCTGTTCCTCGCCTGCGCTTGTGTGCTTCAGGCCGGTCTCTTTTTCGGCGGCTGGTTCCCGAAACTCGCAACGAATGAAGCTACCGGTGGCCAGCTCCTCGCCGCCGGCCGCTTCGGACTGGCCGGCGCCTACGCCTACGTCGTGGTCCAACTCGGGGTCCGCAACTTCCGGGCGGACCTCACGGGGGGCGGCGCCCTGTGGTGTGCCGTGACGGTCATCCTGGGCCCGGGGATCGCCATCGTGGCGGCCCTGGCCCTGCCCCTGAAGGAGAACGAACAATTTGCCCGCGCGGCGCTCTTCTTCCTGGCTGGCTTGTCCCCACAGAAGGTCATCGGCTACATCTCGGATTCTGCCCGGAAGGCCCTGGGGGACGGGGGCCTCTCGGCCTCGGTGCTGAATAACAAGAGCCTGCTTGCCATCCGCGGGATCACGCTGGACATCCAGGAGCGGCTGCGCGAGGAGGGCATCGAGGATGCCTACGGCTTGGCCTTCGCCGAGCCCTACCACCTGCTCCGCAACACCAATTTCTCACCCCGGCAGATCCTGGCCTGGATGGATGAGTCGCTGCTGTACTTCTTCCTGCCGGATACGGCTGAATGGCTGATCCGCCAGCATGGCCTCACTGGCGCCATCGACCTGGCCTACCTCGGACATTTGGCTTCGACCACCCCCACGGGCCCCGCGTCCAAGGTCCTTGATGCGCTGTGCACCAAAGTGGGCATGCCGATGGAGGAATTCCAGATGCTGCTGCAGCGCATGTTCGAGGACCAGCAGCTGATCCAGATCTGGAACCTCTACAACTCCATGGATGTCTGGCAGCCGAAAGCCTTCGAGATGGAGGGTTAGCCCCGCAGCAATACAGGAGAGAATGCCCTGTGCGCTACGCCGAACCCCTCTTCCGCCCACCCAGCGAGGCGGACTCCTTCATCCTCCAGGCGACCCTCGGTTGCTCCTGGAACGCATGTACCTACTGCGCCATGTACCGTAGCAAGCACTACCGGGTCAGGCCCCTGGATGAAGTCCTGGCAGAGATCTCCGAGGCCGCGACCCGGTTCGCGGGGGAGGTCCGCCATGTCTTCGTGGCCGACGGCGATCCCCTGGCCATGGAGCTCGATCACTGGGAACCCATCCTGCGCGCGTTGGCTGCCGCCTTCCCACGCCTCCGACGGGTCAGCACCTATGCCACTGCCCGGAACCTGCTGGAGAAACCCCAGGACGACCTCCGGCGCCTCCGGGAGCTGGGCCTGTCCCTGCTCTACATCGGGCCCGAATCCGGCGACGATTTGATCCTCCACCGTCTCGCCAAGGGAGCCTCGGCCGCAGATCATGTCGAGGCGGCCCGCAAGGCCAGGGCGGCCGGGATGGAGCAATCCCTAATGTTCCTGCTGGGGGCCGGCGGCCGGGAACGCAGCGAGGAGCATGCCCGAGCTTCCGGACGCCTGGCCACGGCCATGGACCCGCGCTTCCTGTCGACCCTGACCCTGACAGTGGTTCCCGGCACGCCCATCCACCGGCAGGAGAACCAAGGCCACTTCGAGCTGCCGGACACTCGGGAGCTGTTGATCGAGCTGCGCTGCTTCATCGAAGAGGCCCAACCCAGCTCCGCCATCTTCCGCTCCAACCATGCCTCGAACTACCTGCCCATCGGCGGCCGCCTGCCCCGGGACCGGCAGGCCATTCTGGCGGCCATCGATGAAGCCCTCGCGGGCCGCACAGTCCTGCGGCCGGAGTGGGCCCGGGGGCTGTGAAGAATCTGTCTTCAAGGTTCCTGCGGCTCAGCCTTCGATGTACCAAACGCGTATGATCTTGTCCTGGTCGGTTTGGTAGATCGCCGTGACGGTGATGGGAACGGGACCCATCCCTTCGGCCTGCTGCTGGTCGATGACGAAGGCCCCCTGGCGGATCCGCTTCAGGACCTTCACCTTCAGCTCCGGGAACCGCTTGAACAGATCCGCATAGCCCTTGCGCAAGGCGGCCGACCCCTTCTCGGGATTCACGTTCCCATCCAGGGTCCGGAACTCGATGTCCTTCCCATAGCAGGCCACGAAGGCATCGAGGTCATGGGCATTGTAGGCGTCCACCTGCTTCTGGACGAGGTCCTCAGGCGTGATGCCCGCCAGGGGCAGTGCGCATACCGCGATGGTGGCGGCCAGAACCAGCGACTGGATCATGCGGGAGCCTTTCGATCTGGTCCTGAGCCTAGCAGGGTCGCCGGGTCACAAGGTGAGGGTCGAGGCTTCGCCCTCTTCGTGCAGCAGGCGGTCCAAGTCCTTCCAGGAGAAGCTGAACCGGCCGTGGTTGCCCCAATCCGGGCCCCAGGAGTTGATGGCATGCACCAGCTCAAGGTCTGCATCCACGCCCAGCAGTTCGAAAGCGTGGCCGCCGCGAACCGACCCGCCGAGCTTGACGAGGCCATTGGCGTCTGGTTTGTCGAAGCCTTCATACCAATTGAGGCCGACCTCCACTGGCCCCAAGGTCGAAAGGGTCCTGAGCACGTCGTCCAGGCCAAAGCACCATTTGTAGCCCTTCACCAGCTTCAGATCCCGGAGCGCCTTCATGGCGCCCAGCACCGTCGAGCCGTTGTCTTCGGGTGGATAGATGCCGGCAATGGTGTCGAGATGAGTGGCCAGGGCATAGACCTTGCACGCCAGGACCTCGGTATACCTTGTGCCCGCCTGTCGATAAGGCAGGGTGCTGAGTACACCCACCGCGCCATTGCCCGTGCAGGAGCCCAGTTCGCCCTGGGCAAAGGCCTTCGTGGGCCGCGACCAGATCCGGGTCTGGATGGTGGCCTTCTTGGGCAGCTCCACCGGGAAATCCCTGCTGCGTTCGTCGAAATGCACGTGACGCCCGAGACGCCCGCCACGCTTCGACGAATGTTCCTTGATCACATGGATGCGGTGGGTCGGGGTCGCCACGGGGGGCCTCCTGGGGTGGGGTTGAAGGATTCTAAGACCTGCCATTCGCCAAGCACCAGCCCCGGGTCGAAAAGGACCCGGGGCTAAGCGTGGAGGCGATCGCCCGAGGTCGGCAGTCGCGGCACGGGGGCGTGGCCCAGTCCGTATTTCTTGAGCAGCTTCCCGAGGCTCCTCCGCTCCTTGCCTGCGAGTCTGGCCGCCAAGCTGATGTTGCCGCCCGCCTGGTAGAGCAGGTTGGAGAGGTAGTTCTTTTCAAAGGACTCGACGGCCCTGGCCTTGGCCTGATGGAAGGTCAGTTCCCCCGGAAACGAGGGGCTTAGCGCGGCAGAGGGCAGGGGCAAGCCCTTGGGCGGTTCGATCTGCATCACGGGTCCATCGGAGAGCAGGTACTCGCGGTAGAGGAGGTTCTCGAGCTCGCGAATGTTCCCTGGCCACTGGTACTGCTCCATCCAGAGAATGGAATCCGGATGCAGGACCTTGGTCCCCAACCCAAACCGCTTGGCACTGGTATCGAGGAACCAGGTCGCCAGGTACCCCACATCGCCGCTCCGCTCCCGGAGTGGGGCCAATTCCAGACAGAGGATCCTCAGTCGGTAGAGGAGGTCGGACCGGAACTGGCCCTGTTCGGCCAGAACGGCCAGGCTGGCGTTGGTGGCCGCCAACACCCGGACATTGCCCTGTTCCAAGTCCCGGGCCCCGAGGGGGCGGAATTCCTGGTCCTGAAGAAAGCGCAGGAGGGTCACCTGGCCCTTGGCCGATAGCGCCTCGACCTCGTCCAGGAAGAGGGTGCCACCCTCGGCCAGGGTCACCAGGCCCGGCTGGTTCTCCTTGGCATCCGTGAAGGCGCCCTTGCGGTGGCCGAAGAGCTGGCTTTCGATGAGCGAATCGGGAATCGCTCCACAGTTGACCGGGATGAAAGGCCGATCCTTCCGGGCGCTCTGATAGTGGATGGCCCGGGCAGCCAGTTCCTTCCCAGTACCTGTTTCGCCTTCGATCAGGACCGGTGCATCGCAGGCGGCCATGCGCGCGACCAACCGCAGGGTCTCTCGAAAGGCTGTTGACTGACCGATCAAACGGATCTCCCTCGGGGTGGCCTGAGGCTGCGAGGCGTAGCGATGAAGGCAATGAGGCAATATAGACCCAGAAGATTGTCGCGCCATAAACAATCAATGCCTGTTTTTTATAAAACAAATCTAAATAGGCCAACCTCAATCATTGTGTCTCTGGCCCCTGATTTTCAAATTGGCAGGGATGCGACTCGACCGACGGGACTTTTGCACCCGGGACGGGTCAGGTTGGACCCACCGGGATATCAGTCCATAAAATTGTGTTAATAAGGCGGTTGGCTATCAACTTCAGCCGACCGGCCGTCCAGCGATGGCTTTCCATTAGGTGGCGCCAAAACATATATTTATTGTTAATAATATAACTTATAATTATGTTGGAAGCTTGGCCCATGGATTGCCATGGAAGGTGAGCCAGCCCCCAGGTGCCGAATGAGCGAGCCCTGCCGTTCCGATGCAAGCCTCCTTGGCGAGGACATCCTCCGATACCTCCGCGAACATCCCGAAGCGGCCGACAGCCTGGAGGGCATCGCCTCCTGGTGGCTGCCGGCCTCGGCCTATTCCCAGCCCTCGGAAACAGTCCAAAGGGCACTGGATCGGCTGGTGGAGGAGCGCAGGATCACCCGCATCCACCTGGCGGATGGCCGGACCCTCTACCAGAGCGTGGACAAGGTCTCGGGAGCCCACCCGGCCTGGACACCCCGGAAGCGGGACGACTAAGAGCTTGTCCGTAAATTAGCCATGCCCGCGACGGAGCCCAGCCGCGTGATCCAGCAAGGAGGAGGCCGCAGCGCGATGTGGTTGCATCGTTCACCATTCGCAAAGCGAATAGGGCCGCATCGGCGCAGCCGATGGCGGGGGCGAAGCCCCGAGGGCCAAAGGCCCG